>JAEUGZ010000033.1 GCA_016794725.1 Opitutaceae bacterium
CTTGCTCGCGGCCACCTTGATTGTGGGGGTGTTTGGTCTCGCCGGCATTCCTCCCTTTGTGGGATTTTTCGGCAAACTGTCCCTCCTGACCGCGGCGGTGGAGACGGGCCACCTTGCGCTGGTGATCATCACCATGGTCAACGCCGCCATCGCGGTGTACTATTACCTCCGGGTGGTTCGCGAGGCGGTGTTTGGCGATCCCGTGGAAGCGGCGCCGGCACTCAAGCTCGACGGGCCGACGCGTGTCCTCTGTCTCGCCCTCATCGTCGTCATTGTCGCCCTCGGTGTGGCGCCGGGAGTCATGATGGACGCCCTGACCAAGGCGGTGGCGGGGATCAATCTGCCGCTGCTTGGGCTGCTGCTTCCCGGCGGTATTTGAGCGGGTTCGGGGTCTGGCGCTGGCTCACTTGCTGGAGTGTCCCAGGAGTCGGGCGGGAAGGAAGAGCAGGGCGCTGACCAAAGCGATCAGGGCCTCCATCACGGTGGCGACAATTCGGAAGGGGATCGACAGGAGCCACAGCAGGGGCCAGGCGAGCAGCACGAGCAACGCCAACGGCCAGCAAAGGACCAGCAGGAGCGACCACAGGAGGAAGGCGATGAGGGTTTTCATGAGCGGAGCGGGACTGAGGGTCGTGGGCGCGGAGCCCATCCCTTTCCTAAAATACCCCGTTCGGAGCGTAAAGTTGCACCCGAATCGTGCTCCGGATGCAGGGTTAGAAGGTGACAGGTACCAGCTCGAAACCGTACCTACGATTAGCCTCGATCCGTTCCTCGGCCCGCTGAGACGGCGCGGCTGTGGGCGGGCGGGTGAGGGAGGTGGCGTCCGTCGAGTGTTCGATAAAGAACCGCTCGAAGCCCGGTGGTGTGATGATCAGCAGGGCGCGCAGGGAGTTCGACTCCACCTTCAGGTGATGGGCGGTGCCCCGAGGGACGAAAACGAGGGTGCCGGCGAAGGTGGGATACACGTCGTCGCCGACGAAGAACTCCGCTTCGCCGTCGAGGATGTAGTACAGCTCATCTTCGTTTTGGTGGGAGTGCCGGGGGGGCTCGACCCCGGGCGAAACTTTGAAGTCGACCACGGCAAACTGACGGCTTTCCGCGGCGGTGAGGAGGGGGGTGACGAGTTGACCTTCAAACCAACGTGAGCGTCCCAACCCCGAGCGCCGCACCTTGGTTGGATTTGGCCGGGTATAGGGAGGCGCGAGGTGTGGCGGACGGAAGACAATGCCGCGGGCAGCAAAGACTTCCGCCATCTCGGCCGGCGACGGCAGGGGCTGCACAGGATTCACACGCAAGGTCGGCGCAGGACGACAGAGCTCCCGGAAGGCGGCCTCGAGTCCGGCCGGAGCGGTGACCACCAAGGCGTGAAACTCCTCGTTGAGGATGCGAAATCCATGCTCAACCCCGTGAGGCAGGAAGAGGGTGTCTCCCTTGCCCGCTCGGACGGTCTCATGCCCGATGCGAAATTCCACCTCGCCGCTCAGCAGGTAAAACAGCTCGTCGTCCACCGTGTGCGTGTGCGGTGGAGGTTCCGATCCTTCCGTTCCGGCCACCTCCATGACCGCGATCCGGCCTCCGGTCTCCGCGCCGTCGGCCAGGATGCTGATCAAGTTCGGACCGCACCACAGGGAACGGTGCAGATTGGCATGGCGGGCAAACGACGGGAGCAATGGGGGGACCGTGGTGGGCATGACGCCGTCTCATTGCTTTTTGTGTGCCAGTTTGCGGATCTACTCTTTAGTTGTTATCAGTCATTAAATTGTGTGAAATGGATCGAGGAGGTGCCTGCGGAAACGCTCCAAGCGCGGGATTTTCACGTCCCAAGTTCGGGAAACCAAACCCGCCTTTGTGGTTCGTATCGCAAACCAAAGTCCCGTTGGGTGCCGGAGGGCCAAAATCAATTCAGGATTTTTCTGAGTGCCATACAGGAAACAAGCCCGTCACCGATGTGAAATAATCTTTGCGATACAGCGAGTTGCGCTCGTCCTCATTCGGGACGAGTGGCGCACGCCGGTAGCGTGATCCATCTGGTTTCCACTTCTCCCTCCTCTCCCTCCTCTCCGATGACGGCGAAACGCAAACTCTCGTTCTCCACTCGTTTGGTTGTGACACTTTGCTGCGTGGGGCTCACGCCTCTGATTGTCATGGCTGTCTTCGCCCTCCGGTCGGTGGGGAACATCGAAGCGGGCGTCCGCACGTCGCTGGCCAAGTCGAGCGTCAATGTCCTGGAAGAAATTGATCGGAATCTCTTTGAGCGGTATGGTGATGTGCAGGCGTTTGCCAGCAATCCAGAGATCCTGAACAAGGCCCAATGGTATGTTCAGGGGTCCGAAAAGAGCCGGATTGTGCAGGCCATGAATCGCTATGTTCAGCTCTATGGCATCTATCCGCTGATGTTTGCAGTCGATCTCGAGGGCAAGGTGATCGCGACCAATGATCGCTCGGCCCAGGGAAAGCCGGTGGAGACCGCGTGGCTTTACCAGAAGAACTACAAGGACGCGGCATGGTTTCGGCAGACGCTGGAGAGCAAGTTTCTCAAGAGCGACATCCTGAACGGCACGTGTGTGGAGGATCCCTCATTCGATCCGGATGTGGCCAAGGCTTCGCACACGGACGGTTTTTCGGTCGGGTTTGCAGCGCCGATTTTCGACAGTGCGGGCGCGGTGATTGGGGTGTGGTGCAATCGCGCAACCTTCGACCTCGTCGAGGAGATTGTGTTGACGGAGTATCAGAGTCTCGCCGCCGCGGGACACGATTCCGCTCAATTGACGCTGATCGATCGCAAGGGATTGGTGCTCTTGGATCACGATCCGGTGGCCCACAAGGTCGACAAGGGAGTGCGGGATGCCTCGATCATTCTGCGGGTCAACCTCGTGGAGCAGGGCGTGGAAGCCGCTCGCCTTGCGATTGAGGGCAAGTCGGGCGCGGTGGATCTCTCGTTGCCCGGATCCAAGACGGTGCAATGGGTGGGTTACGCCCGATCAGATGGGGCGTTGGGTTATCCGGGTCTGGGCTGGTCGCTGCTCACGCGGGTGCAAGAACGCCAGGCCAACGCCATCGCCATCAGTGTCACGCGCATGCTGAGCGCCGTGGTCCTGATCACTTTCCTCGTGGTGGTGGTGATTGCGGTGTGGCTGGGAAGGTCCATGAGCCTGCCCATTATGGCGGCGTTGGAGGGCATTCGCATGGGAAGCGACGAGATTTCCCGGGCCGCCCGGCAGGCTTCGGCGGCGGGAAACCAGCTGGCGGACTCGGCCACGACGCAGGCAGCCTCACTCGAGGAAACCGCGGCGACCATGGAGGAAATGGCGAGCATGACCAAGCGGAATGCCGAGGGCGCCCAGGAGGCGATTGGCGTCGCCCTGGGAGCGAAGAAGACGGCAGAATCGGGCGCCGACCAGATGCGGGCCATGCAGGTCGCAATGGGTGATGTGCAGGTGGCCAGTCGCGAAATCGCGAAAATTCTCAAGACGATTGATGAGATCGCCTTTCAAACCAACATTCTCGCCCTCAATGCCGCGGTCGAGGCGGCCCGGGCCGGTGAAGCGGGGGCTGGGTTTGCCGTGGTGGCGGAAGAGGTGCGTGCCCTCGCCCAGCGTTGCGCGACCGCGGCCCGGGAAACGGCCACGAAGATGGATGACTCCACGTCCAAGACCGAGCTCGGGGTCAAGATTTGCGCGGAGGCCGGTGGGAGTTTTGCCCAGATCGAGGCCTTTGTGCAGCGCCTGGACGCCCTCGTGAACCAGATTGCCGCCGCCTCGCGGGAGCAGAGTGAAGGTGTGGTTCAGGTCAATGCTTCGGTGTC
>JAEUGZ010000081.1 GCA_016794725.1 Opitutaceae bacterium
GCATGGATGCGTCATGGAGCGCCTGTCTATCTCACCCCCCGGCTGACGCGCCGCCTGTTGCAGGGAAATAACCTCCGCCCCGCACCCGCCGCAGCCGTTCAGCTCGTCCTTGCGGAGATGGAATCGTTTGCCGAATTCACCTGCGAGCAACCCGGGGTGGCTCTGCTGGAGATCAGTCCCCGGCCAGCCGGGTAGTTCGCCAGCACTTCCTCGGGTCTGACTCGGAACGTGGGTTTGCCACGACCGCGCAAACGCTGCAGCCTGCGGACACCCCAACCATGTCCGCCGTTCTTGCCATTGACCAAGGGACCACGTCGTCCCGCGCGCTCGTCTTCACCCGCGACGGCACCACCCTGGGTGTCGCCCAGCAGGAATTCGCCCAGCACTTTCCCCAGCCCGGCTGGGTGGAACACGATCCCGCCGACCTCTGGGACTCCACCCGGCGCGTGGCCACGGCCGCGGTGGCGGAGGCAAATCTGGCGGCGTCCGATCTGGTCGCGGTCGGGCTCACCAACCAGCGGGAAACCACCCTGCTTTGGGAACGCAGCACCGGACGTCCGCTCGCCCCGGCCATCGTCTGGCAGGACCGGCGCACGGCCGCGATGTGCCGAGCGCTCCAGCGCCGGGGACTCGAACCCCTGTTTCGCCGCAAGACCGGTCTCCGGCTGGATCCCTACTTCAGCGGCACCAAACTCGCCTGGTTGCTCGATCACCTGCCCGGCGCCCGCCGTCGCGCCCAACGAGGCGAGCTGGCGTTTGGCACGGTGGATACGTGGCTGCTCTGGCAGCTGACTGGAGGCAAGGTGCACGCCACCGACGTCACCAACGCCTCCCGCACCCTCCTGCTCGACCTGCGCACGGGGCAGTGGGACGATGCCCTGCTCCGCGCCCTCCGGATCCCCGCGGAAGTCCTGCCGGAAATCCGCGCCAGCAGCGGTCACTTCGGCGAGATTACCAGCATCCCCGCCCTGAAAGGCCTGCCCATCACCGGCGTCGCTGGCGACCAACACGCCGCTCTTTTCGGCCAGGCCTGCTTCCGGCCCGGCATGGCCAAGAACACCTACGGAACCGGCTGTTTCCTGCTCCTGAACACCGGCACACGCCTGGTGCACTCGAAGCATCGCCTACTCACGACCGTGGCCTGGAAACTGGGCGAGAAGGGACCGATTGAATATGCCTTGGAAGGCAGCGTCTTCATCGGCGGCGCCGTGGTCCAGTGGCTTCGCGATGGCCTCGGGATCATCCGCAACTCGAGCGAAATCCAGGCATTGGTGGAAAAGGTGCCCGACAACGGCGGTGTCTACTTCGTCCCCGCCTTCACGGGCCTTGGCGCACCGCACTGGGACGCCGAAGCCCGCGGCGCAATCTTTGGACTGACCCGCGGCACCACCTCCTCGCACCTTGCCCGGGCCGCCGTCGAGAGCATTGCCTATCAGGTCGCCGACCTGCTCTCCGCAATGGAGGCCGACGCGGGCCAGCGCCTGCGGGAGCTGCGGGTCGACGGCGGGGCCACGCGCAATGACGGCCTGCTCCAGTTTCAGAGCGATCTGCTCCGGGTGCCCGTGGTGCGTCCACGCACCACCGAAACCACCGCCCTGGGCGCGGCGTTTCTCGCCGGTCTCGCCGTCGGCTTCTGGAAGGACCAGCAGGAAATCGCCGCGCTGTGGTCGGCCGATCGCACGTTCCGGGCCGAGGCCAAACCTGCCCGGGTCAAACGCCTCCGCCAGTCCTGGGACCATGCCGTGCGCGGGGCGCGGGCCTGGCGGGAAACGCCAGCCAAGTGAGCCAACGTCGGATACAGCGCCGGCGGTCTACCGGCAGAGCGCCACGACCTCGGTCGCCATGCGATGCAAGGGGAGAATGCGGTCCACACCGCCGAGCTTGATCGCCTCCTGCGGCATGCCAAAGACCACGCACGTGGCCTCGTCCTGCGCCAGGGTTATGGCTCCGCCCTCCTTCATCTCTTTCATCCCTTTGGCCCCATCGTCACCCATGCCCGTCATGATCACTCCGATGGCATTCTTTCCGGCATAGCGGGCGGCGGACCGGAACAACACGTCGACCGAAGGCCGATGCCGGCTGACGAGCGGGCCGTCCCTGACCTCGACGTAGTAACGCGCCCCGCTCCGCTTCAGCAGGAGGTGACGGTTTCCCGGTGCGATCAGCACCTGTCCGCGGAGGACTGAGTCGCCGTCGGCCGCTTCCTTCACCGTGACGCGACAGAGCGAGTTCAGGCGCTCGGCGAAGTTGGCGGTGAACTTCTCGGGCATATGCTGGACAATCACCACCCCAGGAGCATCCACCGGCAGGGCCTGGAGGAACTCGCGGAGCGCTTCCGTGCCTCCGGTGGACGCACCCACCGCCACGATCTTTTCGGTGGTCGCGATCATCGCCTGTGAGTTCGGCTTCGGCAGCATGGCGTCGGCCGTCAACTTGGGCTGCACGGTGTGAACGCCGTTCTCCGCAGGGGTCGCGGATGGCGACGCCGGCCTGGAATCGGCGGACTTTGCCACTCGTCCGCCGCGGATCCGGGCGTGCGCTGCCGACTTGATCACATCGCAGAGGTGAATGGCCGACTCCTCAATGAATTGCTTGGTGCCCAGCTTGGGTTTGGTGATGATCTCAACTGCACCCCGTTCCAGCGCCGCCAGGGCAGTCTGTGAGCCGGCGTCGGTCAGCGTCGAGCAGATGACCACCGGCAGTGGATGCTGTGACATCAGTTTCTCGAGGAACGTCAGACCGTCCATGCGCGGCATTTCCACATCCAGGGTGATGACATCCGGCACCTCTTTCGCGATGCAGGCGACAGCGGCGAAAGGATCCGAGGCCGTGCCGATCACCTCGATACCCGGGTCTGACTCCAGGACGGCTTTCATCGCCTGACGAACCGACGCGGAATCGTCGACCACCAGCACTCGGATTTTATTGGAAGGCATGCTCAGAGGGGTTGAGGGAGGGGTGATGGCAGGAGCTTGACGCGCACCCCGCCCGTGAAAGTGTTGAAAATCAATTTGCGCCCGGTCCGCCCCCCGGTGTCGCAGGCCTTGACCGTGATCCCGTAGGACCCAAGCAGCCCCACGGCAGTGCGCGTGTTTCCGGCGCCGATACTGTTTTCCGCATCGTGGCTCTCCATCCTCAACAAATCCGACCCACCGAACACCTTGGCCTGCAGCGTGCCGGGTCGGACAGCCCGATGCAGGAAGAACTCCACCATCTTCGGAACCGCATCCGTCACATATTTCCAGCGCCGGACCGGGTCACCCGGATGGCCCGACTCGTCCGACGGCGCGGCAAGCATGGCATGACAGATGGCCGCGCTCCGCGTGGTGCGGTGCCAGAGCGTCACCGCCACGCACGAACCCAGAACCGTCGTCACCTCGCACGGCTCGCGCAGCAACAGCAGGTCGCCGGGCTCGAGGAAACGTTGAGGCAGTCGGGGAGCGAGGAGCACGTCACTCACGGGCGCTTCCCGCCTTGCGATAAACGGCCGAGGCGACCATGCGCACCGGCACGTCAAGGCCGATCAGGGACTCCGAGTGCCCGACAAACAGGTAGCCCCCGGGACGCAGGTTGCGACAGAGCCGGTTCACCACGGCCTGCTGGGTCGGCTTGTCAAAATAGATCATGACGTTGCGGAAGAAGATCACGTCAAACGTGTCCGCCACCGGGTACGTTTCATCCATGAAATTGAGCGGATGAAACTGCACTTTCGCACGCAACGCTGGAACGACCCGGACCTGATCGCAGTTGGGGCGGCGGCTGCGGAGCAGGTATTTCTTGCGCTGCTCCGGTGACAAGGGCTCCACCCGTTCGGCGTCATACACCGCCTCCCGCGCGATCGCCAGCACGCGGCTGGAGATGTCGGTCGCCAGCATGACGTAGTCAAAACCGGGACGCTGCAGTGCGTAGTCGCTCAACACCATCGAGAGGGTGTAAGGCTCCTCCCCCGACGAGCACCCTGCACACCACAACTTGAACCGCCAGGGTCGCCCGGGGTCGCCATCGAGGGCGGGCAGCGCCGTCCGCGTCAGGTAGGAGAAGTGGTGGGGTTCGCGGAAGAAGTCGGTCTTGTTCGTCGTGACCGCGCTGATGAAGTGCGCCAGCTCCGTCTCCGCCTGGGGCGAGTCGAAGAGGTAGGTCTTGTAGGCTTCGATCGATGGCAGTCCCAACTCGCGAAGTCGTCGCTGCAATCGGCTCTGCAACATCGGGATCTTGTTTTCCGACATCTTGATCCCGAGCTTGCCGGTAATGAAATCGGCAAACTCGCGAAAACTCCGGGGCGAGAGCCGGAGGATTTCGTTTTCGGATTCAACGCACGGTGGCGTCGGCAGGGTCGAGGGCATGGGTTCGAGAGCCAGGCCACCCACGTGGGTGGATCCGACGAAATGGGATCAGTGTGGCGTCGGGTTCACATCCGTTACGAGGGCGAGTTCGTCGGAGGAAAAGACTGCGGCGATGTCGAGCAGGATGATGAACTCGTCACCGCGCTTGCCCAGGCCCTGGATGAACTCGCTGCGCCAACGCATCGCAAGGCTGGGAGGCGGCTTGATTTGCGCCGCCTCCAGTTCGATCACTTCGTGCACGCTGTCGGCAATGCCACCGATCACCGTACTCTCGCCGTCGAGCGTCAGCTCCATCACGACAATGCGCGTCGTCACCGAATCCGCCGTCCGCGGCAGCCCGAACTTCATTCGAAGATCAATGACCGGAATTGCCGATCCGCGCACATTGACCACGCCGCGCATGTAGGACGGAGCGGTCGGGACCTTGGTAATCTGGGACAAGTCCAGCACCTCACGGACCTGCGTCACGTTGATGGCGAACAATTCGTCCCCCAGTTTGAAGGTGATGTACTGGGCGGGTTCGGTCAGCGTGCTCATGGTGATTGGATTCGTCTGCGTCGGCGTTTCAGTAGTTCTGGAAGTCAGCGTCGCGCGCGTCGGCGCGTCCCGACGACTCACCCAGCGAAATCAGAACCCCACCGCCTTGGGACTTCCCGTGGCCATTCCGGCCGTTGGACGTGGCTCCCTTGGGCCCGAGGTCCGGTTCCGGCTTCGACTGCGAGCCACTGCCAGAACGCACCGGCTGCCTGCCGGACGAACGGGAACGTGACTTCCCCATCGTTGACTCCAAACCGCCACCGCCGGACACCCGGAAGAAGGCAATGGTCGCTTGCAGCTGCTGCGCCTGGCTCGAGAGTTCCTCCGCCGTCGACGCCATTTCCTCGGAAGCGGCCGAATTCTGCTGAATGACCTGGTCAAGCTGCTGCATCGCCTTGCTCACCTGGTTCGCACCCGTCGACTGTTCGGCGCTGGAGGCGGAGATCTCCTGGACGAGTTCGGCGGTGCGACGGATGTCGGGCACCAGTTTCACCAGCATGGCGCCAGCGTCGGCGGCCACCCGCACGCCTCCAGCCGTCAGTTTGCTGATCTCACCGGCCGCGGTCTGGCTGCGCTCCGCCAGCTTGCGCACCTCGCTTGCCACCACGGCAAACCCCTTGCCGTGTTCGCCCGCGCGCGCCGCTTCCACCGCTGCGTTGAGGGCCAGCAAATCGGTCTTTCGGGCAATCTCCTCGATGATATTGATCTTCTCGGCGATCTCCTTCATCGCCGACACCGTCTGCGCCACGGAGTCACCGCCGACCTTCGCGTCCTCGGAGGCCTTGCTCGCGATCTTTTCCGTTTGTTTGGCGTTGTCGGCATTCTGCTGGATGCTGGCCGTCATCTCCTCCATCGACGACGTGCTTTCCTCGGCGGCGGAGGCCTGCTCCGTCGCACCCTCGGAGAGCTGCTGCGCCGTCGCACTCATTTGTTCGCTGCCCGATGCCACGTTGTTCGAGGCGGTGGTGACCTCAGCCACGACTTTGCGCAGGTTCTCCAGCATTTTCGTCAACGAGTTCCCGAGCGTATCCTGATCCGACAGCAGCTTCACCTCGACGGTGAGATCGCCGTTGGCAATGCCGTCAGCGACTCCGGCGGTGGCGCGCAATCCGCGGATCATCTGGTTCAGCGAAGCGCAGATTTGACCGACCTCATCACGGGAACTCACCGGTACGTCCGCCGACAGGTCACCTCTTGCCACCTGGCTCACCGCGGCGGTGGCTCCGGCGAGGGGACGGGTGATGCCGCGAGTGATGTACCAGGCGATGGTCAGGCCGGCCACCAGCGCCAGACCCAGTCCAATCTCAATTCCGACCACGGCATTGGAAACCGCCGTGCGGATTGAGGCTCCGGCCTTGGATGCATTCTCGGTGTTGAACGCCGACAACTCTTCAGTCGCCTTGATGTACTCGAGGTAGGCCTCCGCCATGCGACCGTTGACAAGCGCCATCGCCTCCTTGGTCTTCAGCTCCCGGCTGAGTGCAAGGACCGACTTGCGGATTTCCGAGTAGGTGCTGCGAGACTTCTTGACCGCCTCGAACAGTTTTCGGTCCTGTTCATCGACGATCAATTCCTCGTAGCGCTCCAGAGCTTTCTGATTTCCCGCAGTTCCGGTCGCCATCTTCCGCTCAATCCCATCCATCTCCTCCAGCTTTTCCGTCATGACATGACTCAAGACGAGCGTCATGTTTTCACGCGCGTTGCTCTCGATCCGGCCGACCACCTCAAGGCTGGGAATGGCGTTGTCGACGATGTCAGTGGTACGGAGCCGGATTCGAAGGAGCTCGGAGAAGGCATAGCCCCCCAAGGCAATGGCGATGAGGACAACCGCGCTGAATCCGGCGGTGATCCGTTTTCCAATAGACCAGTTCTTCATGATTTTGAGAGTAAATGGGTGATCAGGGGCGCAACCAATCCGCGCGCCTTCAGGCGGCCAGCGTCGACCGGACGGCCGACAGGAGCGCGTCGGATTGAAAGGGCTTTTGCAGGGTGATCCTCGCTCCGAGGTTGCGCGCCATGCGGAGGACGTTCAACGGCCCGCCCTGCGAACTCATCGCGATCATCCGGGGTGGGCGCGGAGATCGCCGCAGCGACACCATCAGTTCGAGTCCGTCACGTTCCGGCATGTACATGTCGGTAATGACCAGGTCGGTCGGATTGGCCTTGAACGCATCCAGCGCTTGCTGGCCGTTGGCGGCGGCGGTCACGGAATGTCCAGCCGAAACCAGGATGTGGACAAGGAACTCACGGATCGAGGTGGAGTCGTCGACAACAAGGATGGAGGCCATGATAGAAAGGTGGGAGTGAGGGTGAAGACTAAGGTCAGGCCGCGCGCGCGGGTGCCGGAGTCCGTTTGACGTGTGTGATCAGTCCGGCGAGGTCGAAGATCAGCGCTACGCGGCCGTTGCCCATGATCGTTGCTCCGGAGCACACCTCGATGTGTTTGTAGAAACGGCCCAGCGACTGGATCACAGTCTGGTGGCTACCCAATACGCGGTCGACCACCAGTCCGATGCGCTGGCCGTCGTGACGGGCGATGACGATCTTCTCGATGTCAGGCTCCTCGCCGCCAATTTCGAAAAGCTCCCGCAGACGCAGGTATGGGATCAGTTCACCACGCACCGCGATTGTATTTCTTCCATTGTGCCGGGACCGCTCAGATCGCTGGAGCTCCACGTTCTCAGTGACCACCGACATGGGAATGATGAACTGGTCACCACCCAGTTCGACCAGCAGCCCGTCGATGATGGCGAGGGTGAGCGGCAAGGTCAGATGGATGCTCGTGCCTGCGCCCCGGGTGCTTTCGATCTGTATGCCGCCACGGAGGGCATCGATCTGACGCTTGACCACGTCCATGCCCACTCCACGCCCGGAAACCGCGGTGACTTGTTTGGCGGTGGAAAAACCAGGGAGAAAAATCAGGGCAAAGGTCTCTCGATCGGAGAGCACCTGATCCGGCCCGATCAGGCCTTTCTCAAGCGCCTTGGAGCGGATGGCATCGGTATCCAGGCCCTTGCCATCATCATGAATCGAAACCACGACATGGGATCCCTCATGCGACGCGGTCAACCGCAGCGTACCCTTGGCCGGTTTTCCGGAAGCGGTCCGGCGCTCGGGAGTTTCGATACCGTGGTCAAGGCTGTTGCGAATCAGATGGACCAGCGGGTCTCCCAGTTGGTCCAGCACGGTTTTGTCGAGTTCCGTGTCGGCGCCCTCCGTCACCAAGTCAACTTCCTTGCCGAGGTCCTTGGACAAATCGTGCACCAGTCGTTTGAACCGGCTGAACGTGGTCCCGATCGGCATCATGCGGATACCGAGTACGCTGTCGCGCAGTTCGCCGACCAGCCGTTCGATCGCCTCCGCGGGACCGGCCAGGTCAGCGTCGCCCAGGCGGGCCGCCACCTGAGCGAGGCGCGACTGATTCATCACCAGCTCACCGACGAGATTCACCAGGCGATCCAGTTTGTCCGCCGGAACCCGGACGGACGAATCCTTGGCAGTACTCCGTTTCGAGGCACCGGCGGCAACCGGTGCCTCCCACTCCGCGGCAGGAACGCCCCGATCCGACGCCGGCATGGACTCTGTTTTGCCCGGAGCTGTGACCTCACCCGCCGCCCTCATCGCGCCGCCCGTCGCGACGGTCGGCAGGGGTGTGATGGAGAGCTTGCTCTCGTCTTCCACAAAAATGAAGACGTCCTTGATGGCATCGATGCCGCGATCCGTGGTCAGCCGGATGTCCCAGGACAAGTAGCATCGCTCCACCTCGATCTCCTGGAGCGAAGGCACGGTCTCCAGGTGCGTGACAATTTCGCAGGCTCCCAACGAGCGAAGGTCGCGCAGGAGCAGCGTGGGTTCCAGTCCACTGACCACGATCCCCTGTGGTGGAACGAATGAGACAAGCCAAGTTGTGCCCTGACGCCCGGCTGTTGCCGCAGGCGACTGGGCAGAGGCAGCCACCACCGGCTTCGCCGATTCCGTGGACTCACCGAGGAAGGCCCGCACCTCGGCAATAATCCGCTCGGCCCCGGGCGTAAGGGCTGAGCCTTGCGGAAGTGCAAGCAGCTCGGTGATCTGGTCCCGTGAGGCGAGGATCAACTGGATGAGCTGGTCCGTGACGCGCGCCTCGCCATTGCGCACCTTGTCGAGGGCGTTTTCGATGTGATGCGTGAACGACGCCACCGACTCGAAGCCGAACATCGCACCCGACCCTTTGATGGTGTGAAAGGCGCGAAAGAGCCGGCCGATGGCCTCGCCGTCGTCGGCCTGCTTACCCAGGTCCAGCACGATGTCTTCGATCTGGGTGAGCAGGTCTTCGGCCTCGAGGAGAAACGTGGCGGTCGGGCTGGAGGCATTCATGGCAGGTTCAACGCAGGACTTTGGCGACGACTCCGACCAGTTGTTCGGGACTGAAAGGCTTGATGATCCAGCCCGTGGCACCCGCGGCCCGGCCGGCCTGCTTCTTTTCCGGCTGCGACTCGGTGGTGAGCATCACAATCGGAATGGTCTTGGCTTGAGGCGTGGCCCGGGCCTGGCGGATGAGCTCGATCCCGTCCATCACTGGCATGTTCAGATCGGTGATGATCATGTGGACCGCCTGCTCGCCGAGTTTCGTCAACGCATCGCGTCCATCCGTGGCCTCGATGACATGATGTCCCGCCTGAGTGAGGGTAAGGCCCACCATCTGGCGGATGCTGGGGGAATCGTCGACCGTGAGAATCGTTTTCATGGGGAGAAGGGAATCACCGAAGGATTGAGTGAAAGCTCGAAGCAGTGGGCATCCACCGCGGCCGAGGATGCGGTGACAACAAAGGGAATCCGGGCCAGCTCGGCAGTCCGGCGCGCCGCCAGAATCAGCTGCAGGCCGAGCGTATCGATTTCACTCACACCGCTGAGATCGATCGTCACACCGTTTTCGCGTTCGGCGCACGCGAGCAGTCGGGTTCGCCAGGAGGCCACCGTGGATCCCGTCAGCGGACCATCGATCCTGAATGGGGTGACACCTGCCCGTGGCAGGCAAGACGCGAGGGAGTCAGTGGGGGTCATACGAAGTTCAAAAGAGCTCGACGTTGTCACCCAGCCCCGTTGCGGCGGGTTTTTCCTCGGCAGCGCGTTGTTCCGGCCCGGCGGAATCGGAGGTGGTTCCCGTCTCCGCCTGCGGGAGAGCGCACGGGTCGGCCCCGATCGGCGCAGAGACCAGCTCTCCCCCGACACTCGACAGGGGAGCAGCGTCCTCGGCGAACAACTCCAGTCCTAGATTGATCTCGCCGGCCGTCGCCGTCTCGACCGAGGCGGCCGCCGGCACACCCGTCGCAATCGCGACCCCTGTCACCGCAGCATGAATGGTTCGTTCCGAATCCATCGTGTAGCGCGCCACCACGTCACTCAGATCGGGTTTGGTCTCGCGGTCCGACGCGTGACACACGTGGTCGAGGTCGGTCGCAACCGCCAGCAGGACGGTCCGAGCTTGCTCCAGCGCCCCTTCGGAAAGATCCGAGAGGTCAGAATAGCCCAACAGTTGATCCGTCTGCCGCTTCAGTTCGTCCAGCGTCCGGACCAGGCACTGCAGGGTGCGGTTGACCTCCTGCTGCTCGAGTTGGAGCGCCTGCTGGAGCGACGCCTCCTCCGCGCGGATCGTCTGCCAGCGCTCCTGCGCGTCGTGGTGGACCCGGCCGCTCGCTTCCGCGGCTGACTTGAGGACCTCGGTGGACTTCTGGAGGTCCGCCTCGAAGGTCTCGATCAGACGGCCGGCCTCGACGGAGATGCTGTACGCGTTTCCCGCCAGCACCTCGAGGCTGCCCAGATCGACATTGACGGCCTGTACCTGGGCATTGAGTCCCATCAGACGAATGTCATTCGCCAGTTGCCGCATCGTGCCGGTGGCGCGAGACGTCACCTGCGTGAACTCGTGTGCCTGACGCGTAGCCTCATCCAGGGCCTGCAGGGAGGAAAGCATGAGCTCCTCGGTGACCGTCCGGGTGGTGGCGATCTCCGTCACCATCGCATCCATCTCGGCAATGACGTCGTTCAGGGCCGCGCCCGCGAAACACTCGGTGTCGATTTGCTGAAAGTGGGACAGGACCGCGTCGAGCCCACCCCGGATCAACGACGTGGCCCGGTTGAGCTCAGCCTGGACGCCTTCGATCTGTCCGGCCTGAATCCGCGACAGCATGCCCAGTCGATGCAGGCGGTCCGGCGTCTGGGCCCGCTTCGGGAGTGGGGCCACCAACTCCTCCAAAGCGGTCTGAATGTGCTCCAGCTTCTGGCGGGTGATGTCCTGGTACTGCAGGTTGACGATGATGGCGCCTGAATCGCGATTGATGCGGACAATGACCTCGCGCATGGAGCGGTCCCGCCGGCCCGACGATTCCAGCATCCGTTCGATGTGAGCCAGTGACTGCTGCACCGAAACCCGCCTCTCCTGGGCCGACGCGCCCAGAGACACCGCTTGCGCCCGCAGTGTGTCGGCGGTTGCGCCCACCTGGGTCTTCAAGGCGTGCAGGGAGGCGGCGTGCTTCTCGAAATTGGCCTGCACCTCCTCGTCGAGCCGGGCGATCTCCATCGTGATGGCGGCAAAGGAGGCCTGCAGCTCGACCGGCAGCCGAGCCGACTCGATGCGGAACTGCGAGTGGATGATGCGCAGCGGCGACAGCGTTCGCTCCATGGTGGTCTGGTCGCTGCACAGCTGGTGAATCCGGGCACGGTAGTCAGACAGTCCCGACACCAGGGTACCCAGTTCTCCGGCGAAGGCTTCACCCTGCTCCAGGCGGGACTTGATCCGCGACGTGGTGGCGGCGAGAGCCGCCTCGCCCGTCTGGATTCGACCGGACCAGGCCAGCAGCGCCTGGTTGTGACGTGTCAGATCACTGGCCGAGGCGAGCTGCTGGCGAAGCACGGCCCCGAGGTCGCCAAACCGTCGCTCGATCCGCTGAGCGAGATCGGCCAGCCTCGATCGCTCCGAGGAAAGCCGCGACAGTCCCGGTGCGATCCGGAGTCGGGAACCACGCCGCGCCACCCGGCGTCGCATGCGTTCGCCCAGAGGGAGACGCCCCAGCCAAACCTTGAACAGATGTGCCGCGCCCAGGTTCATGCGGCGCGGTCAACGCGTCTGCATGGCCACCGCCAGATCAACCCGGCCCGAGGAGCCCCACGGCCCGAGCCGGACCGTCCCCAGCGGGACCGGATGTCCGGCCAGGACCAGATCAGCCGCGCAACCCCTCGGGCGCAACGACTTACCGGTGACCTTCTCTCGCGTGGACTTGCGACAGGACGGTTTCATTTGAGTGCCCAAAGGAATCGGACACAACGACCGGCCATAAACCGGTCTAAGAAACTTCCCTACGCGAATCGGCAGCGCACACAACGAACCGCAGTGCGCCCCAAAGCGGGACGCGACCGCCCGCCCCGGTGTCAGTCCGCGTCGAGGGCCGCAGGAGTCTGGTGTATCCTCTCCTTATTTACGCGGTGCGACGTGGAGGCGAATTTCCTGAGGTACTTGAGCGCCACCTCGAAGGCGTGTGGCAGGGGCGCGCGGACCACGGCGGATTCCCGGCTGACCGGGTGGGTGACGGTCAGTTCGCTCGCGTGCAGGGCCAGGCGGTCGAGCAGCGGCTTCTCGTCCGTTCGCCCTTTGTATCCACGCTTTAGATCCGAAAGTTTCAGCGTGTGGTCGGGCACGCCGTAGAAACGGTCGCAGAGAATCGGCGCGCCCGCCGCTGCGAGATGGACCCGCAACTGGTGGGTGCGACCGGTCACGGGACGGCACTCCACCCACGCATAACTCGCACCCCGGCCGCCGCCGAAGCGCTCGAGGGTGCGGAACCGGGTCACGCTCGCCTTGCCGCCCCGCTTCTTGAACACCCGCATGCGCCCGGGGTTCTCCTCGTCCTCGCCCAGCGCCAGTTCGACGTCAAAGGCGTCGGGCAGCAGGCCGTCGGCGTCGCGGACCGGTGTCACCACCTTCATCGCCTCCTCGACCGGCAGCACGAGCACGAGGGCATGGTAAACCTTGGTCACGGACTTTGACTGGAACTGTCCGCTGAGAAAATCGAGGGCCGGCTTGGTCTTCGCGCACAGGAGCACCCCCGAGGTGTCGGCGTCGAGACGGTGCACATTGGCCACCCCCTTGCCCATGGCGGCGTGCACGAGGCCCATGAGATTTTCCCGCGATTTGTCCCAACGATCAGGGGCCACGAGCATGCCACTGGGCTTGTCAAAGGCGATCATGACGTCGTCGTCATGGAGGGTGGGCGGAAGCGGCATGCCGCCATCGGAACCCGGGCCCGGAGCAATGACAAGGGCGTTGGGTCGTCCCGCAGGTCCGGCGCTCCGTGCGTTACACCCGCGTTACGTGCGTAAACTCTAGGTCACACAACGACTTTCGCTTTGCGTGGGGACCTCCAAACCCTGAGGGAACGGCATGCCCGCGCTGAGCTTTACACCTGCGTTTTCTCTGCTCGCCGCCTGGAGTCGGGTTCCCGCGCGACCCCTGCGGACCTGGTGGAGGACCACCGAGCACCGTTTTTTCCCTTCGCGTCCCGCTCTCTTCCATCCGCGAGTCCGCAGTGCGCAGGAGGCGGTATTGAACCAGCCTGACGAAGCCCGGCACCGGGGAGCCACGCTCTGGCTGGAACGACGGCGCGGCACGACCCCCACCATCATTCTGGGCGGATTCATCCCGGACGGAGCCGAACAAGTCTACCTCCTGCGCGGCTTTTTGCTCAAGCACGGCAGCGTCTACTATGTGAACTACCCGACTCACGGATTTTCAACCGAACTGATCTTTGCCCAACTCGACGATCTCGTGCACGAACTGACGATCGACCATGGCCAGCTCCCGGTCATTCTCGGGGTCAGTTTCGGAGCGGGCCTGGTGCTGGAGTGGCTCAAGCGAGCCCGCCGTCTGAGTCGAACCCGGGCAATCCGCGGGCTCGTACTGGTCAGCCCGGTGGCCTGCGTCGAGGATCTGCTCGCCCCCGGTGACGCCAAACCCACGACGCTGCTCGGGCGTGCGATCAAACCTTACCTCTCCGCGTCCGGCAGCCCGGATTCGGACGCCATCGAACGGTCGCGCGCCATCTTCACCAAGATGTTCGAGTCGGGTGCGCAGAACAAGGAGGCCTTGCGCGGCCTGCTGACCCGACAGGAACTGCAGCACCTCCGGAACGCCGTGATGGCCACCCTGCAGAGCATCTCTCCCGCCGGGGCGTTGGAGCGGGTCCAGGCCCTGCGTCGGCTGGAATCGCCGAGCACCTACTTTTCCCAAACCCTGCTCCCACTGAGCGAAGCCCCCACGTTGATTCTCTACGCGGAGAAGGAAGGGGCTGTGCTGACCGAACATGCTCCCAGCCGGTTTGCCTTGGAAACCGCCCACACTGCCTATTTCCCGAATAGTATTTGCAAGACAATTTCAAACAAGCGCGGCAGTCCCGTGCAGCACGCCTCCCTGCTTTTCCACTGCTTTAACTTCCTCCCCCCGATCTCGGCCCACTATCGCGGGCTAAAAAAGCGTAATGCGCTGAAAGCGGCGTGAAAGGACTTGCGACCGATCCGCGACCCACGCTGCCTCGGAGGCGGGTTACCCGTTCCAACGGGTGGCCACGCACTTCCGACATGTCGGCTCTTCCTCGCAGCCTGCTCCACTTCGGTGCCAGCCTCGCGACGGCGCGCACGCACCGTCGGCTTCGCCGTGCCGGCGGTGCGCTGTCGGCGCAGGAGAAAACCTACAAGCAGCTGATTCGCACGCTTTCCACCACTTCGTTTGGCCGGGAAAACGGGATCGAACCAAAACTCTCCTACGATCAATTCCGCACCCGCGTTCCGCTGCGGGTGTATGAGGAGTTCATTCCCTACATCGACAAGATGAAGGCCGGGGATACGAATGTGCTCTGGCCCGGGCCGTGTTCCTTCTATGCGGTGTCGTCCGGCACCACGTCGGGACGAACCAAATACCTGCCGGTGACCGAGGCGATGTTGAAGCACTTCCGGCAGGCTGGGCTCGATTCGCTTTTTTACTACACGTCGCGAGTGGGTCACGCAGGGGTGTTTCATGGACGCCACCTCTTTCTCGGCGGATCGACCACGCTCGCTCCGATCGACACCGGCAAGGCACATCCGACTTTCGCAGGGGATCTCAGCGGCATCACTGCGTTGAACCTGCCTTCCTGGGCGGAAGCACATCTCTACGAGCCTGGCCTCGAGATCGCTCAGATGGGTGACTGGCCGGCGAAGATCCAGGCGATCGCGGAGCGTACGGTGCGCCGGGACATCACGCTAGTCGGCGGCATTCCGAGCTGGCTCCTCATTCTGGCCGACGCGGTTCTCCGCAAGGGCGGACATGGCAAAGCGCGGCCGACCTACCTGAAGGCGGTCTGGCCCAATCTCGAATGCGTGGTCCACGGCGGCGTGCCACTTGGACCGTTCGCCGAGGAACTGCGCGCCATCGTCGGGCCCAAAGTCAATTTCCACGAAGTCTATCCCGCCTCCGAGGGTTTCATTGCCACGCAGGACGCAGATTCGACGTTCGGTCTTCGGCTCATGGCGGACACCGGCCTCTTCTTTGAATTCCTCCCCATGAAGGAATTCGTGGAGGCAAAACTCGGCAGTCTCGGCCCGCGCGCAGTTCCGCTCGCGGACGTGAAGGAAGGGGTCGACTACGCTCTCGTGCTGACCACGCCGGCCGGACTCTGCCGCTACGTGATCGGCGATGTGGTGCGTTTTGTTTCCACCGACATTCCCCGCCTGCTTTACGTGGGACGGACCCGTCTGCAATTGAGCGCATTTGGCGAGCATGTGATCGAAAAAGAGCTGACCGATGCGCTCCTGACCGTCTGCCACCATCACGGGTGGAGCATCGTCAACTTCCACGTCGCCCCGCTCTTTGCCGACGGCACCTCGACCCCGCCGCGCGGGCGTCACGAGTGGTGGATCGAACTCAAGACTCCGTCCGCTGTCACTCCAACCGGACCCATGATTGCCGCCGAGCTTGATATTGAGCTTCAACAGCTTAACGACGACTACGACGCCAAGCGCAAAGGCCGGGGGCTCGAAGCCCCGGTTGTGCGTCTGGTCATGCCCGGACTTTTCGAGCAGTGGATGCGAACGGCCGGAAAGTGGGGCGGTCAGGGCAAGATGCCCCGCTGCCGCAGCGATCGTCACATTGCCGAGGAACTCGCCAAACTCGCACGCTTCTCGCACGACGCCTGAGCCGGAACCATGCAGTTGAACCACGGGTGGACACGGATCGACGGGGATTCAAACGAGTTACGCCAATGCGGCATTCACCTGTTGGGTGAAGCACTCAACACGCTCCGAATCCGCTTTTATCTGTGTCCATCCGTGGTTGATGAGTGGATCGATTCGTTTCAACTGCGGAAAATAGGCTGAAGGGTTGCGGCTCAGGGTGAGTCGTTGGTAGCGCGAGTGAGCCACGCGCTTGGTGGTCGATGCGCTTGGCAGTGCGCCTTCCTGCTTATTTTTGAGCATCCAGCACAGAAGGACCCTCCGCCAAGGGCTTGGCACGAACCGTGCTACTCTCCCTGCACACTGTCCTGCTTCGCGCAGGGCTTTGGGGTAAACATGGATAACCGACGCAAGTCGGTAAGAAAACTGAGGGCCCGGCGTAAGGGGTTTCGCCGGGCCCTTCCATTTTCGCCACGGCGCAGCATGGACGTCAACGTAAGTACCGAGCGCGGAAACCTCCTGGGTTTCTGTTGGAGGTGGCCTCGGTGAGCAGCGATGGGACCGACCGGTCCCGCCTCCGTGGTTAGATTTCTGCACGCGACGCCAATCCGCGCGGGGTCGCCGACCCCGCCTCCAACGGACACTGACCTTGGATCGCGCTACAGTTGACGCTCGTGCGCGGCGCTAGTGCAGGCGGCGCTAGTGACGATGCACTTATCCGAATACGACCAGACCGATGGCCGCGAGCATCAGCACCGCGCCCCCGAGACGGTTGCGGAGCAGGTGGGACGGAAGCGATTGTTCCTCGTTTCCGAACCAATGGCCGACCAGCCAGACTGCGATCACGCTCCAAAGTCCGCGCGACGCGTAAACGATGTTCACTGCCGTGGCATCACCGTACACCCCCAACGTGTAGGACATGCCCGCAGCCTGAACTGCCAACAGCACCGCGCCGGGCAGCAGCCAGGGCCAGGCGGCCGGGGGCACCGATCGGAGCGGCGCATGAAACCGGGGAATCAGCGCGAACGAGTACACCCCCATGGACCCAAACATCAGCGGCAGAAAGCGACCCACGCCCCACGTCGGCGCCCACTTTTGCACGAGCACATCCGTCAACGCATAGGCACCCGCGGCCAGTGCCGCCCACGTGATGGTGGCACCAAGCCGGCGATGCACCATGCCCCTCCCTCCGGTGTTCAAAAGGACGATGGCCGTCGTGCTCAACAGCGCCGCCAACCACCACTTGAGCGGCACGGGATCGTGCAGCAGGAGGGCACTCAACAACGCCACCATCAAAATCTTCAAACCCAGCACCGGGGTGGCCACCGAAACATCGCCCTCCAGCGCCAGGAAGGTTGCCACCTGGCCGCCAAAGAACAGCGCGCCAGCCAGCAAAGGCTGCCACAGGTCCTGCATGGGCTGCGGGTGTCCCCCCAGCCACCACAGCGGGGAAAAGCAAAGTCCCATCGCCACATTCGCGACAAAGGTGGTCCGCCACAGGCCGACGCCAAAGGCGGCGGAGCGTTTGACGAGCAGGACCGCCAGCACGTAGCCGAGGCTGCTGGCGAGCGGAAGCAGCAGGTGAGCCGGAAAGTTCATGCCGGCTCCCGTCCGAACGAGGGACTCACAGGAGGGACTCGATCTGCGCCTCGTACGCGGCGACGTCCTGCAGCGACCCGACTTTCCGATGACGGACGTGTCCCTCGCGATCGATGAGGAAGGTCGTTGGCATGGCTTCAACCTGGTAGGCCTCGGCGATGTCGCTGTCCCCCATCACGATCACATAGTTGACTCCCAGACCTTCGGTGAACGTTTTCACCACGCCGGGCCCCTGGGCATCCAGCGAGATTCCCACGATCACCAACCCACGCTCGCCATACTTCTTCTGCAGGGCGATGTAGTCCGGCATTTCCCGGCGGCAGGGAGGGCACCAGGTGGCCCAGAAATCGAGCACGACGACCTTGCCGCGGAACTGGGAGAGTGTGACATCGCGTCCGGCGAGGTCCTTGAGCCGCCAGGGTGCCGCCGTGGTGGAGGCCGCGGTCGAGGCCGGTTTCTCCTTTTCGCGGGGAGCGCAGCCGGCCAAACAGAGGAGGATCAGCGGGAGCAGGAGGCGGAAAACGAGCGGGCGTGGGTTCATGACAGTGGGAGGCACAGCACATCCACTCTCTTCCCCACGTCAAACCGCCACCAGCGGCAATCGCCGGTTTCCGACTCAGGCTTCCCGGGCTTCCGGCAGATCCATGCCGAGCGTCTCAATGAATTTCTTCATCGCAGGCGTCAGCACGCGACCCTTGCGGTAGAGGATGGCCAGGGGGCGGGTGAATTCACGTCCCTTAAACTTGAGCACCGACAAGGTCCCCTGCTTGGCCTCCTGCAGCACGGTGGCCTGGGGTACAATGGCGATCCCGTGATCGATCTCCACCGCCCGTTTCACCGTTTCAATGTTGTCGAACTCCATGACCGGCTCGATCTCGAGCCGATTGTCCCGGAAGATCTGATCCACCGCCTTGCGCGTCGGGATGTCGGGATCGAAGCCAATGAATTTCTGCGAAGCCAGATCCCGCAGGTCGACCTCGCCGCCTCCTTTGGCCAGGGGGTGATTCGGATGCGTGATGAGGACCAGCTTGTCGTTGCGGAATGGCATGGCCTCGATCTGACGTTGTTTCACCGGAAAAGCGACCAGGCCGAAATCGACCGAGTTGTGCAGGATGTCCTCGTACACCAGGTTCGAGCGCCGGTACTCCACCCGGACATTGACCGAGGGGAAATCGTTGAGGAACCGCTTGATGTAGGGTGGAAGCTCATGCAGCCCGATCGAATAGATCGTGGAGATCCGGATCATGCCGCTGATGACCTTCTTCATCTCCTGCAACTCCGACGCGAGCTTGTCGTAGGTGTGCAGAATCTCCTTGGACGATTCGTACACACGCTGACCTTCCCGCGTGAGCTGAAATTGCTTTTGACTCCGGTCGATGAGCAGCGTCTTAAAATGCCGCTCCATCGCCCGAGCCTGCTGGCTCACAGCGGATTGGGTGATACCGTTGATTTTGGCCGATTTGGAAAAGCTCTTGGTTTCCACCAAATCCGCGAAGATCTTGAAATTATCAATCTGCATAGGCTCTCCGAATTAGGAGTCGGTATAACCTTTTCTAATTATAGAGCAACCTATTAAAAGCCCTATTTTAATGTACCTTTCCTACGAGCAGTTCAGCGCCAACACTCGAGCCGTTCTGGGCCGCATCGCTGAAGCGTGCGCGCGCGCGGGTCGCAACCCGGCTGAGGTGAAGCTCTTACCTGTGACCAAGACGCATCCGGCCGAAGCGGCGACTTATGTCCTCAGGTACGGCGGCCTGTCCTCGGTCGGCGAAAACCGGGTTCAGGAGGCGGCGGAAAAACGAGGGGCGGTCGATGCCGCCCTGCAGTGGGAACTGATTGGCCACCTTCAATCCAACAAAGCCCGCCTCGCGGTGGAGGTGTTCGACCGGATTCAGAGCGTGGACAGTGAAAAACTCGTCGGCGTCCTTGCCCGGGCGTCCGTGGCGAGGGGCCGGCCCCTCCGGGTGTTGCTGCAGATCAACGCGGGCAACGACCCGGCGAAATTTGGTGCCGAACCGGACGAGGCCCCGCACCTGCTGGAGCAGGCCCTCGGCAGCCCTGGACTCCAGGTGGAAGGCCTGATGACGATCGCGCCGCTCAGTGACGATCCTGACGTGGCCCGTCGAACCTTTGCCAATCTCCGGATGATTCGGGACGCACTTGCCCTCCGTTTCGGCGTGCCCCTGCACGAACTCTCGATGGGGATGAGCGGCGACCTGGCCGAGGCAATTGCGGAAGGCAGCACCCAAGTGAGGGTGGGCACGGCGCTCTTCGGACATCGTCCCCCGCCGGCCACCTGAGCCGCATCGCTCAACCACTGCGCCAAAGCTGCTTTCCTGTTTGCACGGCTCGCGAAAGCGCCTTCGCTGACACCGTGAAACCGACGTCCTCCGAAGCGAGCCTCCGCGAAGCGTTGCTGACGTTGCTCGACGATCCTGCACCCGCGGTGCGGCGCGCGTTGCTGGCCCATTTTGCCGCGGAGCCGCTGGAGTCGGCGCGGCTGCTCAAGGACCTGGCGGGGGGGGCAAACCGCCTGCTCGCCTGGCATGCGCGCAGCTACCTGGAGGAGTTGAAACTGGCGGATCCCGTCGGCGATTTTCGCGATTTCATCCGTTCGCTGAAGTACGAATTGGAGACGGGCTCCATGCTGATGGCCCGCACGGTGTATCCAACCCTCGACGTCGCCGCGTGCAGTGACCAGCTTGACCGGCTGGCCGCCCGCTGCCGCGAGCTCATCGCCGAACCCTGCAGCGCACGGGAGAAATGCCGCGTCATCAACCGGGTCCTCTATCACGACCATGGATTTCACGGAAACATCGAGCACTACACGGACCCGGAAAACAGCTTCCTGCACCGGGTGCTGGAGCGGCACAAGGGCATCCCGATTTCACTCTGCCTCGTGTACCTGCTGGTCGCCCAGCGCTTGGGTCTGACGCTGGAACCCGTCGCCCCGCCGGGGCATTTTGTGCTCGGCTGCTTCAGCGACGACGCCCCTTTCTACATCGATGCCTTCGACGGGGGGGTGTTGCGCAGCACCGACGAGCTTTGCGCCCGGCTCGCCCAGCAGCAGATTCCGGTCAAGTCGGCGGACCTGGCCCCGTCCTCCATTCGGGAAATGCTCTGTCGCTGCTGCCGCAATCTGGTCAATCACTACGCGCGAGCCGGCGATTTTGACCGATCCCGTCTCTTCGCCGGCTTCGTGGAGGAGTTCGAGGCGACCTACGCGAGGAATTCGGGTTGAGTGGGTGAACGGCACGGCCCTGGAAGGCCCGTCCGTCCTCCCTCCCGTTTCACGACCGATGGATTCCGTCCCCACCCTCGCCGACCTCGGCGACCTGCCCCGCACCGGCACCGCGCTCGCGGTGCTCGGCCACCCCATCCGCCACTCGATCAGCCCGGCGATGCACAACGCCGCGCTCGCGGCCATGGCCCGCAGCCGGCCTGAGTTCGCCTCCTGGGCGTACGGTCGCTTCGACGTGCCACCGGCGGATCTTCCCACCGCCTTGTCCCGGCTGCACGCCCTCGGGTACCGCGGGCTGAACCTGACCGTGCCGCACAAGGTCCTCGCCTTCGGCAGCATGGCCGAAATCGACCCCGCGGCCCGCCCGATTGGGGCGGTCAACACCCTGCGTTGGACGCCGCAGGGCTGGCACGGTTTCAACACCGATGGGTACGGACTGGCGACCGCCATCGGTGAAACGTTGGGACTGGCGCTGCAGGGCGCGCACGTGGTGCTGCTGGGCGCCGGTGGCGCCGCCCGGGGCGCGGCGGTGGAGTGCCTGCAGCGGGGCTGTGCATCACTCTGGATCGCCAACCGGACCCAGGAGAATCTGGATACACTGCTCGCGGTGTTGCGCCCGCTCGCCGGCACGATTCCGCTGCATGGCTTCCCGCCGGACCGGCTGCCCGGCGGACTTCCCGCCGGCAGCCTGGTCGTGAACGCCACCAGCGCCGGGCTGAAGCCGCAGGATGCCCCGCCCATCGATCTGGCCACTGTGCCCTCGCCCGCCGGGGTCTATGACATGATCTACAACCCTCCCGTCACCCCGCTGCTCGCGCAGGCAGCCCGACTCGGGCTCCCGCATGCCAATGGTCTGTCCATGCTGATACACCAGGGGGCCCGTGCCCTGGAGATCTGGTCGGGTGCCTCCGTTCCGGTCGCAGCCATGCGACAGGCCGCCGAACAGGCCTTGGGCCGGACCCACCCCTGACCGACCGGCCGCAGGTCGCCCGTCCGCCAGTCCGGCGTGCAGGATCGACTTATCGGCGGGCTCCGCTTGACTGCGGCCGAGCCGTCACCGGCCCTCCCTCTCCATGGCCACCGCCTACACCGCCTTTTTCGCCGCCTATCCCTGGTTCCTGCCCACGGTGGCCGCCGTGCTCGGGGCGATCGTCGGCAGCTTCCTCAACGTGGTCATCTACCGGGTGCCCGCCGGCAAATCCATCGTCTCGCCGGGATCCCACTGCGCCTGCGGTCAAGCCATCGCGTGGTACGACAACATTCCGATCCTGAGCTGGTTCATCCTGCGAGGGCGGGCCCGGTGCTGCGGGCGTCCGTATTCCATCCGTTACGCCCTGATCGAAATGCTCGTGGCCGGGCTCTTTCTGGTCAGCTGGCTC
This sequence comes from Opitutaceae bacterium, assembly GCA_016794725.1. Taxonomy (GTDB): domain Bacteria; phylum Verrucomicrobiota; class Verrucomicrobiia; order Opitutales; family Opitutaceae; genus UBA6669. The sequence goes on from JAEUGZ010000081.1 coordinate 22,278, forward strand.
AGTTTCTCGCCCGCCAAGGCGGTGGTGGGGTGGGTGCTGCTCAGCGGCCTGGTGTGCGCCACCTTCATCGATCTCGACCACATGATCATCCCCGACGTGTTCACCATCGGCGGCGGGTTGGTCGGGGTGGCGCTCTCCCTCCTCGTCCCGGCGCTGCACGGGTTCGGCGGCGACCTGTGGGTGGCGGACGTCGTCCGGTCGGGCGTGGCGTCCCTCAAGGGTCTGCTCATTGGTTCCGGACTGGTGTTGTGGATCGCCCTGGTCGCCGAGGCCGTGCTCAAGAAGGAGGCAATGGGGTTTGGCGACGTCAAATTCGTCGGGGCCATCGGCGCCTTCTGTGGCTGGCAGGGCGCGGTCTGCAGTATCTTCGGCGGCGCGGTCGTCGGCACGCTCTGGGTCGCAATCGCCGTGCTGTGGAAACGCATCGGCGGCGCCGGCGCACGGTCCCTCGCTCCAGCCGAAACCCCCGACGGCAAACCGGCTGATCTCGGTTTCGGCGTGCACGTGCCCTTCGGACCGATGCTCGCGGTCGCGGCCCTGCTCTACTTTCTCGTGGCCCACCGTTGGGTCGACCCCTACTTCGCGCAATTCGCCAGTCTCTTCTAGTCCGGCCGGCGGGCGCGCTGCCATGGGGCGCGCGCCGGCCCGAGCCACTCCGAATTCACCACTCGTAGACTTCGATCAGGGCCACCCCGGTGGTTTCACCCACCCCGGACACTTTGGCTGAATAGGCGCCGGGCTGCAGGGTCCGCACAATCACGGCGTCCTTGCTGCCAGCCGCCAGCGGAAATGCTCCGGCGCCCCGTCCGTCGTCGGTGTCCCAATTGTCGTTGGTCGCCACCTTTTCGTCCCCTCGGTACAGCTCCAGCGTGGGATCAGCCAGCACACCCGCGACCCCAAAGGTGCCAAGGGTGGGTCCCACCGCGCGGACGAGGATGCGCCGCGGTCCATCGCCAACGATGACAAACCCTGCGATCAGGACCTCGCCGCCGGTTCCCACCTGACTGCGGGCCGACACGTTTACCAGGCGGGGGCCGCCATCGCTCGTGGGCGGATCGAGGTCATACAGCTCCACCAGGGCCACTCCGGTCTCGTCGGTGTCGAGCTTTGCTGAATACGAACCTGGAAAGACCGGCGTGACGAGCGCCGCGTCCTTGGATCCCGGCGGCAGGGCAAAGGCTCCGACCGACAGGAAGCGCGCCGCGTCGGCCACGAGCCAGTTGTCATTGCGATCCAGCACCTGCGACGAGGATCCAATCACCTCCAACCGGGGATTCGGAACCGTGCCAGGCACTCCGAACGCCGCCAGCGCCGGCCCCACCCCGCGGATGAGCAGACTCTTGGGTCCCGGCTGCACGGAAAAGCCGACAATCAGGGTCCGGTCGCCCTGGCCCGCGGAGGAGCGCACCGAGAGATTCGCCAGGCGGCTGGCGTTGCCCGCCGGCAGGGGCGCTCCGTCCACCACCACGGTGGCGCCCTCGCTTGAGAGCCCCCCCCGGGAGTCCGTCGCCACCACGGTGTAGACACCACTCTGGCTGGTTTGCAGGTTGTTCAGGACCAGGGACGGACCGCTCGCACCGGGAATGGCCACGCCGTTGACGCGCCATTGGTAGCGCAGGGTGTCTGCACCGGCAGCGGCGACCGTGAGGGTCACGCTGCCCCCGGCCGGCACCCGAGCCGGCCGGGGCTGGAGGACAAAGCGCAGGGGCCGGTCGACCGGCGAGCCGGTGCGCCGGCTGTTCTGGCGGTGCATCGGCCAGGGGCTGCTGGCCTCGTCCAGGTCGATTCGGAACGCGTAGAGACGGAAGTCGGCGCCCCCGATGTAGAGCATGCCGTTGTGAATGAGCGGCGACGAGCGAAGCCCCAGGGCGGTGTAGTAGGTGCGTCGGAGGGTGCCGTCGCTGTTCAGCGCCACGACGGTGCCGTCGGTCGTGCCGATGTAGACGGAGCCGTCGGAAGCCACCGCCGGCGAGGAGGTGCGGATGTCGGCGGCCACTTTGGTGGCCCAGCGCAGCGTGCCGTCCGGGTTGAGGGCCACCACCTTGCCGTCATAGGTTCCAAAGTACACGGTTCCGTTTTCGCCGAGCGCCGGCGAGGACGACGTGCCGGCCTCGAGGGCGTACTGCCACCGGAGGGTGCCGTCTGGATTGACGGCGACGAACCGGGCCGTGGTGGTGCCGAGGTACAGCACTCCAGCCGCGTCAATCGCCGGGGAGGAATAGACTTCCCCACCCACATCGAACGACCACTTGATCACCCCGTCGGGGGTGTAGGCCCGGAGGATGCGGTCGGTCGAGGCGATATAGACCGTGCCATCGCGGGCCACCGTCGGCGAGGTGTACGACTCGCCAAAGATGCCGGCGAGCCACTTCCGCGTCCCATCCGGGTTGATCGCGTGCAACGGGCCGTTGGTGCCGCGGGCGTAGATGGTTCCATCCGGACCGATGGCAGGTGAGGCTTCGATGGAGCCGGTGGCGTCGTAGGTCCACTTGATCCCCCCCTGCGGCGTCAGCGCCTGGACCCGTCCAAACGAGTCGACCGCGATCACCGTGCCGTCGGAGGCCACGGCGGCGGACGCATAGGTGCCGAACCCCGAAATCTCCGTCGTCCAGACCGGGGTTCCGAGTGCATCCATGGCATGCACGTATCCAAAATAGTCCACCACCAGTGCGCCGCCCCCGGGGGCGGCGGCGGGCGTGGCGAACACGGGTCCGGTGTAGATCTGCTGCCACTCCGAGTCGACCAGGGAGAAGGTGAAGGAGCCGCCAGGGCCCACGGAGTCGACCAGAAAGTAATAAGTCCGGCCCGCGATGGCGTCGAAGGTCACCATCGGATCGTAGATCACATCCTGCGCGTCATCGTTGCTGTCGAGCTCCACCAGCGTCTTCAGGCTGGATCCTGAATACACCCCGAGCACGGCGTCCATGTCATCGCTGTAGATCGACGCCTGGTAGCGGCGCGACTGCGGAGCCACCCACTTGTACCAGACCGATCGTCCCGAGGCCGCCTCAACCACCGTGGGTTCGCCGCTTTCCGGCGAGGCTCCGCGCGAATTGCCGGCGACCCGAAAACTCGGACCGCTGACCGACGCGGCACTGGCAAACGCGTCGTTGGTCAGCGGGATGGAGAGGTTGAGGATGACCCGCCCGCCCGGACCGGTGCGGTCTTCGACCGCGATGACGTAGACCGTGCCTTTGACTGCATTGAGCAGGACCTGGCTGGTGACCAGATCACCGTCGTTGTCGTTGGAGACCACCGGAGTCAGCTCGAAGACGTTGGCTCCCGTATAGACAGCAAGGCGGGTGTCGCCCGCACTCCCGAGGGTATCAATCTTGTAAGTCGCCGTATCCGGCGCGTTCCAGACCCACCAGATCGAGCCCCCGCCCTCGGAGGGAGCGGCGTGCACCGGCTCACCCGGTTGCCGGAGGGCACCAAAGGTCGAAGCTCGGGCGTAGATGAAATTGCCATACAGGACCGACGCCTCACTGATGGAATCGTTGAAGGGCCGGGTGGTCGCCTCGAGCGCACGGGCCAGATTGAGTCGCGCCCCGGTGTGGACCAGGGCGGCCAGTCCGGTCTTGAACTCAGCTCCGCGCAGCAGGCGATTCACGGTGTGGTAGAGGCTGTCCGAAGGATAGTGGGCCATCAGCAAGGAGACCACTCCGCTGACATGGGCGGCGGCAAACGAGGACCCCGAAACCGTGGCCAACGGCGTCTGCGCGCTCATCCCAAGGGTGCGGATGGACAACCCGGGAGCCGCCAGATCGATGCTGCCGCTGCCATAGTTGCACCCGAGGAGAAACTGATCGTTGCGGGTGCTCGCCGTGACCGAGACCACGTTCTCGATCAGGTGGCAGGCGGGATAGACGGGAAACAGGGCGGTATCGAGGTTGCTGTTGCCAGCCGAGGCCACCACAATGACTCCGGCGTCGCGGAGCCGTTGAATCACCTCAAACTCGGCCTGCGAGAATTCACTGAAACCGTAGCTGGCGTTGACCACCTTCGCACCCTTGGCGAGGGCGTAGTTCATGCATTCGATCGCATCGGCCACCGTCCCGGTATCCGCGGAGGACCGGAACTTCAGGGGCATCAGCGACGCCTTCCACGAGACACCCGCCACGCCCAGGCCGTTGTTCCCCACCGCGCCGATGATCCCCGCCACCGCCGTGCCGTGCCCCTCACCCTCGGTCTCACTGGGATCGCCATTGCCGCGCTGGCCCAGCGGCACGAGGGCGTTGATTCCATGCACGTCATCGATGTAGCCATTTCCATCGTCGTCGACCCCGTTGGTCTCCCTGCCGTTGCCGGACTCGCCGGGGTTGATCCAAAGATTCGCCGAGAGATCCGGATGCTGCAGATAGGCACCGGAATCAATGATGGCCACGATCACCGCCGATGCGTCCGTGCGCACATCCCAGGCTTCGGGACCATCGAGGTCGGCATCAAATCCACCCTGATTCTGGCCGAGGTTGCTCAGCGCCCATTGCGCGCCCGAGCTGAACTCGGGGTCGTTCGGCACCCGGTGCGCGACGGTGAGTTGGTCCTTTTCGACGTAGGCGTAGCGTCCCGACGCGCGCAGTCGCTGGACAAAGGCATCCGGAGACTCTCCTGCCGGCACTCGGATCACCTGCAACCCACCGAACTGCTCATACTGACGTACCACGGCAAGGGCGCCCAGCCCGTCAACCCGCATGGCCCGGGACGGGGGAGCTTCGCCACTCCGCGGCCGTGCCAGGACGACGGACGGTTGGAAATCCATGGTGCGACGAATCGGCTTTGCCGCGTGGTCGGGCGGACGGCTCCATTCCCGCCGATCGCCCTCGCCCTGAGCGAGGACGGCGCACGCACCGAGGCTAAAGCAAAGAAAGCCAACAAATCGCATAAGCAAAAGCTTCAATCGAGCAGGAAAGCCCGCGCAAGCTCGTAAACGACTGCAATTCAGCGTTCATCAACGCAGTCTAGGGGGAGATCGCTCCGGCCCCGCGAGGCTAGGTCTGCGCTCGCACTCGATGGCGGGTTCGAAACACGCACCGGGAGCGCAAGGACTCCAATCCAGGGTGCTCGACTCCGCGGCGGGTGAAGCGCACCAGTCCAAACCGGACCGCCACCCCGACCAGCTGACCTCGGTGCTGAAGTCCCAGCTTGAGGTGAAGCCGCTTTCGGTAGGCGTGCACCGCCTGCGCGCTCAAGCCGATCCGATCAGCGGCAGCCTCGTCGTCGCAGCCTTCTCCGAGGATGGCCATGACATACAGTTCAACCGGGCTGAGCAGTTTGGGCACGTGGGAAAGCGGTCCCTGGCCGTGAAGCACGTCGAGGCAGGAACCGCTCCAATAGGCCCCCCCGCATCCAACCTGCCGGACGGCCTCCACCAACCGGGACACCCCATCGACCTGGGTATCGATTGCGCCGTGCGCCCCGAGCGTGCGCAGCGTGTGGATCACCATGGGAGCCGCCTGTTCGACCACCACCAGGAGGCGTTTACAGCGACCGAGTCGACGGGACTGCGCCAGTAGATCCAGGACATCACCGTCCGCCAGACTCGGCGAGGCCACCACCAGGTCCACTTCGGAGGTAGACAAACGCCGACGCAGTCCCGCCACCTCGGTTTCCCTCCAGGTCACCGCATGCGAGACACAGCTCAGCAGCGCCCGTTGCACTGCATCCGCCGCCAGGTGGTCGCTCACCGCCACGCCGACGGTGTGCACATGACTCAGGGTGGCCGGATCGCAGCATTCCGACTCCGATGGCAAGGGCGCCAGCAAGACCTCGGAGTTGGCATCCGGCTCGGACTCGAATCGAGGCCCGAATGCCCGCACTCCCGTTTCACGCATGGCATCAAGGGCGCGGTTTCCGTCTCTTTCACGCTCGGCTGATCGAGGGAATGCGAGTGGCATGCATTATTTGCCATACCATTGCGTTATTCATGCAAGGTCATTTCGCCGGATTTTCCCTTTTTCCCGACCCTACGGGATCCCGGGAAATTGAGTCAGGGTTGTCTCTTGGCCGTTCCCGTCCACCGGAGGTTTCCGAGATCAAGTCTTGGCCGACCTTTCGAATCCGGTCTAGAAGAGACGGGAGATCGACTCTTTGATCGCCGGCCAGTGGGTGAAGACGAGGTGGGTCCCGTACCAGCCTGCCAAACCCGCGACAAGCCAGACCCAGGGGATCGCACGCATCAGGGAACGCAACGAGGAGAGGAAGTTCATCGGACGGAGGTGCGCGGCCGGCCGAGATCGCCGTCCGCGCGACGAGGGTTAGTCCTTGAGTGCATAGGCCGCCGCTTCGAAAAGCGCCACCGTCCCGGCCAGGGGACCGAAGGTGACGTTCTCCAAGACGGACTTGCAGTAGGCCCCGATGAACTGTCCGAGATCGACCACGGCGGATTCTCCTCCGGCCTGGACGAGCGCAAGGTCTGCAGCGGCGAGGTGTTTCATGGGTGATTCCTCGCGTCAGACATTGTTCCAGCCGTCCGCCACCGCGTCTTTGAACTGCCCCCAGTTATCGTAGACGTTTTTGGCCACATAGCCAAACGAGGCGATCGCCACCGAAATGAGGATCGCGGTGCCGCTGATCGGTTCAACGCCGCCGTGAATTGAGGCGGCTTCCTGCTGTGTCATGGTCTTCATACTGTGTTCTGCTGTTGGGATGGCCCGCAGTCGCCGGTCGACCACTGCGGTCGTCCGGTTGCGGGAAGGGGGAAACGGCGCCACGGACGCGGCGCACTTCAGTGCCCCTCGGTGTACTTCGGACGGAAACGCATGCGGCGCCGGCTGGAGTGACCCGAGGTTGGTGCATGGCTCAGGCATGAGCGGGGAGACCGGACGCCGAAAGGCGGGGATTGTCCCAATTTGTGGCCCCTTCTGCCCTTATTAGGGCCAAGCCTGCACGGCCTGACCCATCCCGTTGTCGCTTGGCCTTTTTTCGGACGTCACCCAGGCTGAAGGATCTATGCCCAGCGAGTCCTTTCAGATTCCCATCGCCTTCGATCTCGGCGCCACGGTCACCTTTGCGGTGACCGGTGCGATGGCCGCCCGGCGACGCGGTTACGACATCGTGGGACTGTTCTTTCTCGCGCTCGCTTCCGGGCTCGGAGGGGGTCTGATCCGCGATGGTCTGTTCATCCAGCAGGGTCCTCCGGCCTTGATGACGGACGGACGATACCGGTGGGCCGTGCTGGTCGGCGGCGCCGCCGGGGTTCTCCTCGGTGAGCGACTCACCCGTCTGGCC
>JAEUGZ010000070.1 GCA_016794725.1 Opitutaceae bacterium
GTCACGGCTCTCGGCACCGTGACGCCGGCCAATGCAATTGAGATCGGCGCGGCGCCCGGTGGGCCCCTGTTTCCGCTGGTCAATGCCTGGACGGGTGACAGCACCGACCGCAACCACGTCTTCGGCGTGGGGCTCCGGCAGGACGTGGGCAAGGGTGGACTGAACCTCGACTACACCTACTCCACGGGGCGGACGCGTATTGCTTATGCCTACACCGTCGGCGGTGCGATCAACGCGGCCACGGCACCCGCCGCGGGTGACCGGATGCCCGACCTCGCCACGGATGCCCGTTACCTCGATGCCAGCTTCCGCTATCCCATTTCGGCGCGGGTGACGGCCCGACTGATCTATCGCTACCAGATGGAGTCGATCCGCGACTGGCACTATCAGGGATTGGACGCACTTCCCGTCGTGCCGGCGGCGAATGGAGCCGCGGGACTACCGACGCTTGTATCGCTGGATGGAGGACGCTACAACTATAAGGTAAGCTGGTACGGCGTGATGCTCCAATTGAAGCTGTGACTGTCCTGTCCCCCGCGTCTTCTCAATTTCACGCCTCACTCAATCCCACTCCCATGAAAATCCACCTGTTTGCCGCGCTAGCCCTGTTCACGCTCGGTTCCTTTGGACTCACCCGAACGGTTGCGGCAGATGCCGCAGCCCCCCGGGTGATCAAGGTGCGGGCTGGAGTCGAAAACGCCATGAAGTTTGACGTGGCAACGATCTCCGCCGCACCGGGTGAAACGGTAAAGGTGGTCCTGACCAATGCCTGTGCCTTTCCCAAGACCGTCATGGGTCACAATTGGGTGCTGCTGACCAAGGGAACCGACATCAATGCGTTCGCCCTGGCGGCGGCCGCGGAGGCTGCGAATGGATACATTCCGGAGAAGCAGAAGAACAAGGTGATAGCAAACGTCGGCCTGCTGGGGCCGAACGAGTCCGGCGAGGTGACCTTCCAAGTGCCCTCAGAGCCGGGCGAGTATCCGTTCCTTTGCACCTTTCCCGCCCATTGCAGCATTGGCATGAAGGGGATGTTGATTGTGAAGAAGTGAATGTGGGGAGCGAGGGCGGGATGCTCGGTTCGCTTTGATCTTAGGATGGGCGATGCGCAACCGGCGCCGATCCCGGGGCTGCGCATGCGCGCCAACTTAGGGACCGGGTGTGGGAAATCGCAGCGGTTCCGATGGAGGTGGTCCCGCACTCGCGGGAAGGCCGCGACGGGCCCGCCAGGTCCCGCCTCCGTTATCCGATTTCTACACGCGACGCCAATCCGCGCGGGGTCGGCGACCCCACCTCCAACAGACACCCACCGTGGATCTCCCCTAAGTTGACGCGTATGCGCGGCTGCGGGAGCGCCCTCCAGAGGTGTGACCTGCGGTCGCATCTCTGGGGATGGTTTAAACCTTGGAAGGCGTCGCTCGGTCGACGCCAAAGGGGCCTGCGCCGCGGTACCCCCGCCACCTCCCACCGTCGCGCCGTCGCGTCTTCGCGCTTAAATCAGGGTCTTGCCTTCACGCTTCGCACCTCACCGCTCCGCGGTGTGTGGCAGCAGGCCGATGACGTCCAGGTCGTAGTCGGTGTAGCGACGGTAGTTGCCCCGGAGCCAGAGCAGGAGGGTGCGTCCGCGTGCCTCCGGCCAGATGGGCACGATGGGGCGGAGGTTGTCGGCGGTGGAGTTGCGGGTGACGGGTGACCAGGTGAAGGTTGCTCCATCGTCGCCACTGACTCCCCGGTAGATTTCCCAGTGACGGAGGCCGTCCGCGGCGCTGATGAGCGGGGCGCCGGTTTTGGGGTCGGCGTTGGTCGAGAGATAGACGGTGGACGGATTCTGGGGATCGATGACGGCGAGTCCCGCATAGTCGTCCTCACCTGCGTACAGGCGGCTTCCGGCAAAGGCGATTTCATGGACTATCCAGCGGTTGCCGGTCCAGCGTGCGTAGTAGTAGCGCAAGTCGAGTCCGTCGTCGGCGATTCCCCGGACACCGCGTCCGCGCGCGCCATTTCGTTGCACCGAAAAGGTGATGCGGGGATGTCCCTCGGCATCGATGTGGAGATCACACATCCACGGCACATGATCGACGTCGCCGCGAAACACAGGAGTCAACTGCTGGGGATTGATTCCGTGGTCCGCCGACGTGCTGAGCCGGTCGATCACGCGCCCGTCGCTGTGGTGGACCCGGCCGCCCCGGATGAAGGCGTGGTACAGGCTGTTGTCGTAGGAGACGGGGTGGTCCTCGGTGGCGGTGAAGTGAACCGTGTCCGGGCCCGCCTGCGCGTACTTCACGTAGGGGCGTCCGCCGCTGAGGCCCGTGCCGCGCGGGTCGCCGGTCGGTGGAGCCCACTGCAGCAGACGGCCGCCGTACGTGAAGGTCGCGCCGTGATCGGTGGAGACAAGGTAGTTTGGGTTGAAGCCGACTCCGCGGTGGAAGTTGTAGATCCGGCCTGACTCCGCGCCGAGGAGGAAGAGGTTGCTGTAGCTCACCGGCGCACCCACGGCGACCGTCTGTTCGGGCGTCCACTCGCTGATGTCGCCGGGCCGGAGGGTGCGCCGCCAGCGCATGAGGTCGAGCCCGGTCATGCCCTTGGGGTTGGCGTGCGTCTGATAGGTGGCGAGGATCCGACCGTCGGGCAGGGCGAGGAGCGCGGGGACATCGTGGTCGTCGCTCTGAAAGGCCGGGTGGAGCGTGGCGGTCTGCGACGCGCCCGTGATCAGGTTGATCGACGTGACATCCACATCGCCGGCGCGGCTCTTGCCGCGGGTCGATCCCGCAATGGAACCGAAGACGACCGTTTCACCCACGACGATGGCGCGTTCATCCTGAAACCAGCACCAGCCGCCGTTGGTCTTCAGCACGACCGGTGCGGGTATGGCTGCGAGTGCGTGGCCGGCACCGCCGGCGAACAGGCTTAGCAGCAGGACAGGTCGTAGGAGATGGAGTGGTGGCATCCAGGGATTCGGCACAAGGAGGAGGCTGAGGAAGCAGGTGGATCGCGGCGAGGTGACAATTGAGAGCGCCACAAGTCGACCATGAGCCGTCAAACGGCCACGGTGTCGCCGTCCTGCCGGTTCCTCCACCGAGGCTTCGTCCTCGCGGCGATTTCGGTTGGAGGTGGGGTCGTCGACCCCGCGGAGATTGGCGTCGTGTGAAGAAATCGGTCAACGGAGGCGGGACCGGTCGCTCCCGTCGCGGCCTCATCGAGACCACCTCCATCTGAACCGCTGGCATCTCCTACGTACAATCCTTTGGTTGACGCGTATGCGCAGTCGCGGGAAGACCTCCTCCAACGAAAACGCGGCAACTCTATCCGTGTGTCGGATCGCGCAGGGTGCGTCTAGTGAGACTCCTCCGCTTCGCGCGGGGTGCGTTCGCCTTTGCGGGCGGTCCCGAGGGACGCCACGTATTCCACGAGGTCGCGTAATTCCGACCGGGTCAGAATCAAGCCGTAGATCTCGGGCATGCTCGAAGGGGCGGACTCCCGTTTGACGATGGCGGAGCGCTGAATCTCAATCGGGATGTCGCCCGAGGCCGGACGGAGCAGCAGGGTGGTGTCGTTCTCGGAGGCGATGCTGCCGACCTGGGACGAGCCATCCTTGAGCGTGAGAAAGACGGCATCAAAACCCTTGGCGATTGCGGCATTGGGGGTGACGATCGATTCAAGGACGTACTCGCGGGTATTGGTCGCGCCGACGGTGTCGAGGGCCGGACCGGCTTCGCCCCCTTCGCCGTTCACCTTGTGGCAGCGGACGCAGGCCAGCACGGGGTGATCGTTGAAGAGTTTTCGACCACGCTGTCGGTTGCCTCCCTGCAGGGCGAAGCTGAACTTTTCCGTCGTCTTGGCCGAAGCCAGGGCGGCGGTTCGCGCCTCCAGCAGCGCCTTGATTTGCGGGCTGCTGCGTTTTTCGGCCCCATCGAGGTACTCCACCTGAAGGGCGGCCTTGGCAGCGTCACTCTTCAGCGCCTTCAGTCCCTCGACAAAGATTGTATCGACCTCCGCGCCTTCGATGGTCGCGAGGTTGCTGAGCGCACTTTGCTGTTCGATCACCTTTCCATGGGTGAGGGCATGAACCAGCAGGGGCTGCGATTCCTTGGGTCCGAGGTGGGAGAAGTAATCCTGCGCGGCCGCGCGAAGTTCAGCGTCCTTTGAAAGACCCGCCTGCCGCACCGCTTCGGCGAGGCGCGGGTGTTTCCAGGCGGCCAGCGGCTTGAGCGCGGCCACGCGAACCGCGGTGGAGGCGGATTCGTTTTGGATCAGCGCGAACACGGCGTCGCCTGAGACGGTCAATCCCAGGGCCGTGAGGGTCCGCAGGGTCGACAGCACGACCGCCTCGGAGGGATCGGCGAGCAAGGGTTCATAAGTGGAGGCCAAGGCGACGTGGGCGGCGGCCGGCTCGCGTGCGGGCAGGGGGCGGTAGACTCCGACAATCCGGTCGCGGGCCGGAGGCGATGGCCAGGCTGCCAATTGTGTCAGCGCTTCTACCCGGAGTGATTCGGAGGCCGTCCGATCGGCGGCAAATGTGGCGAGAGCGCGGGCGTTGGCGGCAGTGCCGAGTCGGAATTGGGCGTTGAGGACGCGCAGCACCAGGAGGGGTGGGGCGGACGCGGCAGCGGGCGTGAGCAGGGCCGCGAGGGCAGGCTGGGCCGCGACGATCGGCGCATCGTTGATCGCACGTGCAGCCTCGATCACGAGGAGGGGATCGGCATCGGCGAGGAACCGGGCGATGTCTGCGTTTCCAAGCCGGCGATAGGCCAGGAGCACGCCGAGTCGCACGGATCGAGACGTATCCGCTGCGGCCGTGCTGAGGACCGCGGGATTGGCGCAGCCGACCAGACCCATGACCAGCGCGTGGCGCAGGTAAAGGTCGCGATCCGCGTTGGCCCGCAGTGCATCGATCAGCGCCGGTGCGGCCTCGGGCGCCGCGAGTTTGCCCAGGCTTTGGGCGGCAAAGTAGGCGACCCGGGCTGAGGGATCGCGCAGCATGGGAATCAGGCGGGCAGAGGCCGAGGCGATCCGGGCGTCGCCCAGCACCTTCGCCGCCTGGGCCCGCACTTCCGCTTCGCCATCGGTGAGCAGCGCGGGAACCGAGGCCAAGGCGGCCGGATCCTTGCGACCCTGCTGGCCCAGTCCCCAGATGGCGTGGAGACGCGGCAGGAGCGGACCGGAACGCTGGGCGGCGGACTCAAGCAAGGCGCGGCCGCGGGCGCCGCGGGCCGCGAGGGCGTACTGGGCTTCGCGGCGCACGCGCTGGTCGGCGTGGTTGAGCAGGGCCGCGGTGTCGGCGTCGCTGCGCTCGGCCATGCCTTCGGCGATCAGCCGCTTGGTCTCCGCCACGAGGGCGTTGCCGACCATGTCCTTGTGGGTGAGGGCGTAGAGCCGCCCGCGTTTGCTTTTGGCCCAGCCCTGACCCCAGTCTGAAAAGTAAAGGCGTCCGTCGGTGCCGAACTCCACGTCAGTGGGCAGCGTGCCCGAAACAAAGGACTCCTGGCGGACCATCCTGAAGAAGGCGCCGTCGGGCGCGAGCTGGTAGAGGAAAATGCCGCTGTTGGTGAACGAGCCCTTGAAGTGGCACATGAAGAAGGCGTCCCGGAAGGTGTCCGGCAAACCCGTGCCCGGATAGTGCGTCAGGCCAGACGGACCATCCGCAGTGTTGACGATCGGGGGAACGATGTAGGCGGCCTGACCTTCGAAATGGGGAACCCAGAGGCGCTCCAGATTCCAAGGGCCCGCTTTTCCGAGCGGGCTGTGCTGGTAGCCGACACGCCATCCGCTGTCGCCCCCTTCGACCACGTAGACAAACCGCTCCACGTCGCCCTGGTCGCAGTCGTTGTCTCCGGTGAAAAGATTGCCGAAATCGTCGAAGGCCAGTTCCTGCGGGTTGCGCAGGCCGGTGTGAACCAGTTCGAGCTCGGTGCCGTCCGGGTTGCAGCGAAACACGGCGCCGCAATCGGCGGAGTCAATGATTGTGCCTTCCTTGGTGCGGACCCGGGCGCCGCGATCGCCGAAGGAAAAGTAGAGCTTGCCGTCCGGACCCATGATCAGGCCGTGGGAGTCGTGGCCGGTGAATCCAAAACGCACGCCGTAACCGTAGCTGATGGAGGTGCGGCCCATCGATTTGCCGGCCGCATCGGGTCCCTTTAATTTCCAGAGGTGGGGCATGTTGGTGAACCAAACTTCGCCGTCCCGCGCCAGAACACCCGAAGCGATGCCGTCAAGGTGGTCATTGAAGCCGGAGGCGAAGACACTGGAAGTGTCCGCCACGCCATCACCGTCGGTGTCGACCACCCGACGAAGGACCTCCGACTCGCGGGACAACTCGGCTTTTCCGTCCGTCCCGAACTGATCCAGGATCAACTGGGTGCGGTCCTCGACTGACCGGGCCGCCAGGTCCTGCTCCAGCATTTTCATGTAGTCGCGGATATCGAGCACGCTCGACCGGTAGCGGTAGGTTTCAGCGACGTAGGCGACGTTCTTTTCGTCGAACCCAAAGGCGACCGGATTGGCGAGCAAGGGCTCCGCGGCGTAGAGGGACACCGAAAATTCGGCCGGGATCTTGAACCGCTTGATGGCCAGGAGCGGTTCGTCGGATGCGGCGGCGACCACCGGGTTTGGATCGCGATCCAAAGGAACCAAGCCGAGAAGTCCTTTGTTTCCAGGATTTTGAGCTGAAACCAAGGAGGTTGAGACCAGCGCGAGTACGAGAACAAGCCGTGCGCGGACGTGGGGAAAGCAACGCATAGAAGCCGGGGAACCTAGGCAGTGCCAGTGGCAAGGCAAGGAGCGGATGTGAAATACGAGAATGAAGTCCTCCCGGGTCGGTTCGGGTCGGTTCATCGGGGGCCAGACCCGGGCTGGAACTCGGCCTGGCCGCCGCTTGGCTCCCCGAGGGTGGCCTGATTGCTACTGCGGTTTGTGCGCGCCACGACCGGCGGCGGCTTCGCGTTCGGCGGCGCTCAAGGTGCGGTTGAAGGTGGCCCCGTAGCCGACCGTCTGACGGTAAGGGTAACTCTGCCAGGGGTCACGCCCTTCCATCCGCGGGTCGCCAGTCTGGATGAGGTAGCCGCTCAACTGCTGCCAGAGGCTTTCCCGGATCGGAAGCAGGGCCGGATCGGCGGCGAGGTTGTGGATTTGGTCAGGATCGGCGCGCACGTCGTAGAGCTCCTCGGCCGGACGCCGGCCGTAGCAGAGTTCATACGGTTTGGGAAAACGTCGCTGGTTGGCCGGATCCTCGAGGAAGTCCTTGATCGGAGCCCCGTCGACATCGCCGTGGAACGTCTTGTTCGACGAGACGAATTCCGGCCCGCCGGTCGGCCACCGGTCGGGTGCGAAGTTGCGAATGTAGAGATAGTCGGCGGTGCGTACGGCACGCATGGGGTAGGTGGCGCCGTCGGGGCGGCACCACGTGTGGCGCTCGGAACCGAAGTAGGCACAGGTCCGCGTCGGATCGATCTGGCCGGAACCACCTGCGGTCAGGATGGGCATCAGGCTCCGCCCGGTGACGAGTGCGGGAATGGACACACCGGCGGCGGCAAGAAAGGTCGGAGCGAAATCGAGATGACTGACGAAGTCGTCAATCACACGACCGGCGGGAATCCTCCCCGGCCAGCGCACGGCCAACGGCATGCGCACGCCGGGATCGTAGAGGGTGGTTTTCGCTCGGGGGAAGGGCATGCCGTTGTCGCTGGTGACCACGATGAGGGTGTTATCCAGTTCGCCGATGGCCGAAAGCGCGGCGAGGGCGCGTGCGAGTTGGGCGTCGAACCAGTCGATCTCGAGAGCGTAGTCGAGAAGGTCACTACGTATTTCAGGCGCATCCGGCCAATAGGGCGGCACCGTAACATCCGCGGGGTCCTTGCCGGCGCGCAGGCCCGAACCGGCTTCGTAGACCCGGTGCGGCTCGGTCGCGCCGAACCAGAAGAAGAAGGGAGCACCGGCCGGGCGATCGCGGAGGAACGCCTCAAAATTAGCAGCGTAGTCACGCGCGTCGAGGGCGGCTTGGGGCGCGGGTGAATGGAGGAGCGTGTTGTATTCGCGACCGATGGGATGGCGTTTCAGTCCGCCGGCCTGCCATTCACCGGGCCCCCATCCCTTGCCGGTGAAGCCGGTGAAGTAACCGGCATCTTCCAGGAGATGAGGAAAAAGCGGATACTCGGGAGGGAGCGTGCCGTAGAGCACCCCGGCCTCGCCGATCTGCCAGATGGTGCGGCCGGTGAGGACAGCGCTCCGCGACGGCGTGCACGAAGGACTCGCACAAAAGGAGTGGGTGAAGCGTGCACCTTCGCGCGCAATCCGGTCAAAAGCGGGGGTGCGGACCGTGCGTCCGCCCGCGATGCCGGTGTCCCGCCATGATTGGTCGTCACTGATGACAAAGAGGAGGTTGGGACGACGGGGGGCACCGGTCTCGCCGGGGTTCGCGGCGAACGAGACGCCTAGGTGGATCAGGAGGCAAAACGTCGCCAGGGCGCGGGCGCGGACGAGACGGGTGAGCAGCAACAAAGGCATGGGGCAGGGGTGGGGGGAGGGGGGCAACTCACATCCCTTCCGCCCCCAGTGCGCCGTCATCCTGGGGAGCCGGCAATTGAAATTCACCCTCGGGGCCCGGTTTGGCGCCGGAACCGGGTTGCAACGGGTCTCGCCGGCGGCGCAAAGGCCAGTCCACCCCGGAGGAGCAGCGTTCTCCAGCACCGGCGAACGCGGCAGATCGCGTCCATGGAGTCACAAGCGACTTGAGTTTAGTCAGTTATGATCGCTGCGGACGACATCGCGCTTGAGAGGCTGCGGGGGCGGACTCCGGGTGGAGCGTGCCAAAATCCACCCCGGAAGCGATACCGGTGCGGGTGCGGGCGCCTACGCGCACGGTGAGCCGGTGCGGACGGAGCTCAGTTCGTTTTCGCGGAGTCTTGCCGGTGGCGGGCGAGAGACTTAGGGTCGAGGGGCATGGAGTTTTGTTTTGATCCGCTCGCGCGACCGCACTGGTGATGACATCGTTGCACGCTTCTTTGCGCTGCATTGGTGCGGCGGCTTCCGAGGTGGTCGTTCTTTGCGACGCACTTGAGGATGTCCCCCTTTGGATCAAAGATGTGGCGGGGCACTACCAGTGGGTGAACCGGTCGTTTCTGCTCAATTTTGGAGTGGAAGACCGCGACGAGGTTTTGGGGAAAACCGACTTCGACCTGTGTGCCCCCCAGTTGGCTGAGTTGTACCGGGTGGATGATGAACGGGTGCTGGCCGGGGAGCGCATTGTGGGCCGGGTCGAGTTGATCGGACGCTACGACCATACCTCGCGGTGGTGTTCGACGACCAAGATTCCGCTGCATGACGCGAAAGGGCGGATCGTCGGCACGGCCGGAATCACGCGACCGTTGGCCGGAGCGACGAAGGCGACGCGCGGGGAGCCGCTCAGTCTGGCGATCCGTCTCATCAGTGAGGAGGTCGGGCGGTCCATTTCCAATCTGCAGCTGGCGCAGGCCTGCGGGCTCTCCTTACGGGCATTCGAGCGGCAGTTCCGCGCCAGCTACCGGTGCACGCCGCAGCATTATGTGCGGCAACTGCGGGTGCGGCTTTCCTGCCACGCGCTGGTCAACACCCGCAAAAGTCTGGCGGAAATTGCCACCGAGTTCGGATTCGCGGATCAGAGTCACTTTAACCGCGAGTTCCGTCGGTTGCTGGGCGAAACGCCCCGAAGCTACCGAGAGCGACATCAGGTCTGAACCGGGGCCGGCGGTGGTGATGAATGCCTCCGACCCTGGGCTGGACAGTGTAGATTCGTCCGGTTCAGTGAGAGGTGATCCTGCGGTCGCCAAAACGCGTCAACCCACACGCGATCCGAGTGCGGCCTCCGTTGGAGGTGGGGTCGCCGACCCCGCGGGGATCGGCGTCGCGTGAAGAAATCGGGCGACGGAGGCGGGACCGGTCGGTCCCGTCGCGGCCTCGCCGAGGCCACCTCCAACAGAAGCGTAGGGGGTCCACGACTGGTCCTGAAGTTGAGCCCCATGCATAGCCGCGGGAACGCCCCCCAAGGTGGCGGCCCTTCGATGGCGTGCCGCTATTCTACAAAAAAATGCCGTCGCCATCCTAGCCAACGACCGGCCAGTCCGCTAGGGTGGAGGAATCCCCCCTCGGGATTTCTTCGTCCCATGCCCCGCCTTGTCTGTCCCCGTAGCCTTTTGGAGGTGCCTCTGTGGCGCGTCTGCGTGTGCGGACACCGGAACGCGGGGCGGTGTTGCCTTTCCCGGTGCGGGCGAGGCGAGCCCGGTCGGTTGATCTCACTTTTCTCATGAGTTCTGTCACGTCCCTCAAAACCGTTAAGTCCAACGTCCGTCCGCTCGTCGAGGCAGCCCTCGCCGACAGTGGCGGCCTTCTGCGTCTCGCGCCCTGCTGGGTGCCGCGCTCCTTTCTGCAGCCGGGCAAACGCCTGAAGCTGCATCCGGACGATCTGTATGCGTTCGGGCTGAATCGCGGGGGCATCGACGAGCGCTGGTTCGCCTCGACCACCCCGGCGGCAAACGACAACCGCACGCCGGACGAGGGTCTCAGCTATGTGGTGGCGGGCGGCTCCCGGTTCACGCTGGCCGACGCGGTCGCAGAGTGCGGCGCCGGGCTGATCGGCGATTCCATCTGGAACAAGTACAAGAAATGGCCGGTGTATTCCAAGTTCTTCGACAACATGGGGCCGATTCCCCACCACATGCACCAGTCCGCCGCCCAGGCCGCTCTCGTCGGCCAGGAAGGCAAGCCGGAGTCGTACTACTTTCCGCCGCAGCACAACAATGTCGGAAACAATTTCCCGTATACGTTCATGGGGCTCGAGCCGGGCACGACGCGGGCCCAAGTCCGGCGCACCCTGGAGAACTGGAACAAGGGCGACAACGGCATCCTCGATCTCTCCCGCGCCTATCGCCTCAAGCCGGGCACGGGCTGGCTGATCCCGCCGTGCGTGCTGCACGCTCCGGGCTCGCTCTGCACCTACGAGCCGCAGTGGGGCTCGGATGTGTTCGGCATGTACCAGTCGCTCGTCGAGGGACGCGAAGTGCCCTGGGCGCTGCTCGTCAAGGACATGCCCAAGGAGAAGCATCAGGACCTCGACTTCATCGTCGACCAGCTCGACTGGGACGAAAACCTCGATCCGAATTTCAAGGACAACCACTACCTCGAGCCTGTGCCGGTGGCCGACACCCGCAGCGAGGGCTATGTTGACCGCTGGATCGTCTATGGACGCATCAAGGGCGCGCAGCTCTTCACCGCCAAGGAATTGACGGTCGAGCCGGGTGCCAAGTGCACGATTCGCGACAACGGTGCCTATGGATTGATCACCGTCCAAGGCAAGGGACGCATGAACAAGCTGGCCCTCGACTGCCCCAAGCTGATCCGTTTCCACGAGCAGACCGAGGACGAGGTGTTCTGTACCGAGTCGGCGGCCAAGGCGGGCGTGACTTTTGAAAACACCAGCCCGGTGGAACCGCTGGTGGTGCTCCGATACTTCGGTCCCGAGGTCAATCCCGACGCGCCGGCGATGGGCGCGTATCGAAGCAACAAATTCTGATGTGGCGGACGCGAAGTCGCGAAGGCGCGAACTCGAAACCCCGTTTCAGCTCATGATGGAGACCTCCCTGGTTCCGGATGCCGGTCGGGGAGGGGTCATCTCACCGGAGTGGCGGTTCCGCCGTGGGCGACTCGATGGCGCCGGCTCCAGGTAACCCTTTCACCCTCAACCCTCGTTCATCCTATGCCTCAAAATAACTTCCCCAAACTGCACAATGCGATGTGGCCCGGCCTGGTCGGCAAGGGCAGCCCGGGCGCGGAGCCCTTCATTGACCTCGACACCATGCTTGATCTCACGGCGAAAGCCGAAGTCGGCGGGGTGAAATTCGACGGAGTCGATCTGTTCCTCTACAACCCGCATACGGACATCGACATCAAGGACGACGGCATCAAGGCGCTGGCCGAGAAGATCAAGGGAAAGGGTTTTAATGTCGGTTCCGTGGTGGCGCCGGTCTGGTTCGACGCTTCAGCGATGGGTGATGCCACCAAGCGCGCCAACTGGCTGACGCATGTGCGCAAGGCGGTCGGCATCGCCGCCAAGCTGCGCGATCTCGGGGTGCGTCCCTATGGCGTCGTGCGCATCGACAGCGCCGCGTCCGTCAAGGACTGGGACAAGGACCCCAAGGGCAACACCAAGCTCATCGCCCAGACCTTTCGCGAGGCGGGCAAGATCGCCAAAGGCGAAGGCGAGCGCCTGGCCGCCGAGGGCGAGATTTGCTGGGGGGGCATGCACAGCTGGAAGGTGATGGTGCAGCTCCTCGAGGCGGTCGACATGCCCAAGGTCGTGGGCTTCCAGGCCGACATGTCGCACACCCTTCTCTACACGCTGGGTGAAAACGCCGAGGCGCATCGCATCGTCCCGAAGCAATACCACTGGGAGCCGGAGGCGTTTCACGCCGCGATGAAGAAACTGACCACGGCGCTCCGGCCCTGGACGATCGACTTCCACGTCGCCCAGAACGACGGCACGGTGCACGGCTCCGGCGAACACGAGAAGACGGGACGCCACTGCGTCGCCACCGATCCCCGCGGCAAACTCAACATTGCCCGCGACTCCGGCTACTGGCTGCGCGACGGCAAGGGCAAGGTGACCAAGAAGATCAAACACATCTGCTGGGATGGGTGCATGTTCCCGAACGAGGTCATGATGAAGCAGCAGACCTGGAACGACATCCTTGCCGCCATGATCCAGGTGCGCGAGAACCACGGCTGGTATCAGAAAGATTGATTCGGATTTATTGGCTCACGCGAAGTCGCAAACGCGCGAAGTGGTCGGAAACGCCGGCCGGCGGGCGTTTTGGACTTCGGTCGTGAGCCGCGAACCCAAACTCCTCAAAACGTATGAAACCTCTCAATGTTGGCATGATCGGCTACGGCTTCATGGGCCGGGCCCATTCGAATGCGTTCCGCAAGGTGCGCAATTTCTTTCCCGGTGACTACCATCCCGTACTGAAGGCAGCCTGCGGCCGCGATGGCGCCAAGGCCAAGGCCTTTGCGGATACGTGGGGCTACGAGTCGGTCGAGACCGACTGGAAGCAACTCATCGCCCGCGACGACATCGACGTGATCGATATCGCCGCGCCGAACAATGTGCATGCCGAGATCGCGCTCGCCGCGGCCAAGGCGGGCAAGATGATCCTCTGCGAGAAACCGCTCGCGATGAACCCCGCCGAGGCGTTGCGCATGGTCAAGGCCGTCGAAAAGGCCAAGGTGCCGAACATGGTGTGGTACAACTACCGCCGCATCCCGGCGGTCACCCTCGCCAAGGCATTGATTGATGAGGGCAAGCTGGGGAAGATTTTCCACTACCGTGCGAAGTTTCTCCAGGACTGGACGATCTCGGCCGACGTGCCGCAGGGAGGTCCGGGCACCTGGCGGCTGGACGCTTCCATCGCGGGCAGCGGCGTGACCGGCGATCTGCTCGCTCACTGTATCGATACCGCGACGTGGCTGAACGGCGAGATCGCGACCGTCAGCGCCATGACCGAAACGTTTGTCAAGCAGCGCAAGCATGCGGCCACCGGCAAGGTGGCCAAGGTCGAGATCGACGATGCCAGCGCCTTCCTCGCCCGGTTCACCAACGGGTCTCTCGCCACCTTCGAGGCCACGCGTTACGCCCGGGGACATAAGGCGCTCTACACGTTCGAAATCAACGGCGAGCACGGCTCGATCTTCTGGGACCTTCACGACCTTCACCGGCTGCAGTGGTTCGATCACCGTGACCCGGGGATTGTCCGCGGGTGGCGTTCCATCCACGTGAGCGATGGCGACCAGCCGTACATGAAGAACTGGTGGGTCCCGGGTCTGCAGATCGGCTACGAGCACTCGTTCGTCCACCAGGTGGCGGACTTCCTGCAGGGACTGCAGGATGGCAAACCGGCGGCCCCCACGTTCCGCGACGGCCTCGGAACCGATCTGGTGACCGACGCCGTGCTTTCCTCCGCCCGCAGCGGCCGCTGGGTCAAGGTCAAGTCGTCCAAGGCCTGATCCGCGTCCATTCCCAAGCCGGCTGCATTCAGTTGAACCACGAATTGACACGAATGAACACGAATGAACACAGGCAGCGAGAGATGCGAAGGATCGGCCCGCTCTTGGGTGAGTAAATTTCGATTCCCGACTCCTCCCGTTTCCCTCTGAATTCGTGTCCGTTCGTGTCAATTCGTGGTCCTTCCTCTGAGTGTATGGCTGGGGACACTTGTTTCCTTGTTTGATCAGGACCCCACCACCGTCCGGTGCATAGATGCCACCAGCATCCGACTCCGGATCGGGTCCTGAATCCCGGGGCCGGACGATTCGCCTGAATCCACCCGCAGCCTGACAGTCCGACCGCCGGTTCCAGTTCCGGGCACCTGTTCCGCTCCGGGCTCCGGTGCCGCCGGGCCCTCATTTTTGACTTAACCCCCCACAAACCTCGCAATGTTTCGGATTCTTTCACTCCTGGTCTTCCTCGGCATCGGCTGGCCGCTTGTGGCCGCGCCCACCTCGCTGGTATTGCTACCTCCCGGTGGCGCGAAACCCACGGCGCACATCGTGCTGCTTTCGGGCGACGAAGAATACCGCGGAGAAGAGTCGCTCCCCATGCTGGCGAAGATTCTCAGCCAGCGGCACGGCTTCAAGTGCACCGTCTTGTTCGCCCTGGATGCCGACGGCACCATCAACCCCGACAACCAGAAGTCGCTTCCCGGGTCGGAAGCGCTCGACAGCGCGGATTTGATTGTCATGGCCCTGCGCTTCCGGGCCTGGCCGGACGAGGCGATGACCCGCTTCACGCGGGCCTTCCAGCGCGGTGTGCCCCTGGTCGCGTTGCGCACCTCGACCCACGCCTTCAACTTTCCCGCAGGCAGCCCGTGGAGCGAGTATTCGTGGAATCGGAAGGACGGCCGTTTTCCCGGTGGCTTCGGCAAGGCGGTGCTGGGCGAGACCTGGGTCTCCCACTGGGGCAAACACAAGTTTGAGGCCACCCGTGGTGTGATCGAGAAGGCCGCGGGTGACCACCCGGTGCTGAGGGGCGTCGCCGACGTGTTCGGCGACAGCGACGTGTATGAGGCATATCCTCCGGCGGATGCGACCATCCTGCTGCGCGGTCTGGTGTTGAAGGGAATGTCACCGCAGGACATGCCGGCCGACACCGTCAAGAAGCGGGCGACCGACAAGGTAGAGCAGCCGGTCAATTCTCCCGCAATGCCGGTCGCGTGG
>JAEUGZ010000090.1 GCA_016794725.1 Opitutaceae bacterium
ACTCCCTTCGCCGGCAGCGGCGGCAGGGAAAAGAGGATCTTCAGCGCGTGCAACTGGGCCGCCCCTCCCGGTCCCACCCGGTACCGCTGGACACACTGTCGTGGCACCACCACGACATCCCCCGCCTCAACCGCAAACTCACCCTCCCCTTCAATCACCAGCCTGCACCGCGCCTGGAGGTAGAACACCACCTTGTGCTCGACGTTGGTCAGGTTGATCTCGCCTCCCTTGGGAATGACAAATCCCAACTCCGAGACGGCGGCGTACGGCGCGCCCAGCCGTTCGATGGAATGAAACGTCATCGCCATGAACAAATCAATTTCAGACAAACAATGTCAGAGGCAACCATAGACGGTACCCCCGTGATGATTTATTCTCGAGGACAAGCCTGGCCCCACCCCGCAGCCTATCAGGTCAATCTCAGGCAAGCGGGTTCGTTCACCTCCTCACGTTGCCCCTATGAATGTCACGTATTCGCCCTCGGCGATGAAGTCGCTCCTCGCCTCTGCGCTCCCCCTCCTTCCTGTCCGGGCCCTGGTGCTCTCCGGACTTGGCCTGTGCGCTCACCTCGGCCTCGCCCAAACCAAAATGGAAGAACGCGGCCCGGGGCCGGTGGTCGCGAACCCGGCCGCCCCGGTTTCGAGTGAACCCACGATCGAACTTTCGCCCTTCGTGGTGGGAGCCAGCGCCGATGTTGGCTACGAGGCCACGGAGTCGCTCGCGGGCACGGGGCTCAAGACCAAGCTGACCGACATCGGCGCGTCGGTCTCGGTCATCAACTCCAAGTTCCTCGAAGACACCGGGTCGACCAACCTGCGCGAGCTGCTGGTCTACCAGACCAATATGGAAACCACCGGATTTGGCGGAAATCTCTCCGGTGCCGAGGCCGCCCCCGGGGGGGTGGCGGGCGAACCCAGCCTGAGCGCCGGCTCTCCGGGAACGCGCGTCCGCGGTCTCGCGGAGGCGACTCAGGCCCGGAATTTTTTCCGCAGCTTCATTCCGATGGACAGCTACAACACGGAGCGCGTGGAAATCAACCGCGGGGCCAATGCCCTGCTCTTCGGCGTGGGCAGTCCGGCCGGCATCATCAACACCACCACCGCCGGGGCCGATCTGCGCAAGCAGGCGGGCAGCGTCGATGTGTCCGCGGACAGCAACGGCACCTACCGCGGCGTGCTCAAGTACAATCACGTGCTGCTGCCCAATGAACTGGCCATTCGCATCGGCGCGGTGCATGCGCGGGAGAAGTTCCAGCAGAAATTCGCCTTCACGGACTCCGACCGGCAGTATGTCGCCGGAGCCTGGGATGTCCGGCCGCTGCGGAACCGCGGCCTCCTCTCGTCCACGACGCTTCGCGCCTCCTACGAGCAGGGCGAAATCGCTTCCAATCGCCCCCGCACCCTGACCCCGTCCGACCGGCTGTCCTCCTGGTTTTCCTCGACCCTGCCGGACGACCTGGAGGCGCTGGGGGCGCGGGAGAAGGTCTCTTACGACCCCACCCGAGGTCCCTTCAATGTCTTCAGTGTCGCCAACCGGAACGCCAGCATCGGCGTGATTGAAAACGTCAATCGGTCGCCCACCCTCTTTTTTCAGGATGTCACTGCCACCTCGCCCAGGGACAACGTTCCGGTCAACGCCGCCGGCCAGACGGTCATCGGGCGCCCCATGGTGTCGAACAATGTCTTCTTTCCCTCCACCGGGCTGACCGGGATCGCCGTCGCCGCCTACACCCGCGAAATGAGCCGGCTCCGGACCGACTACGGCCTTCCGGACGGCGCGTTCTACACCTCCGAGAACCTGACCGACCCCAGCGTGTTCGACTTCTTCAACAACACCCTGATCGGTCCCAACTCCGAGGGTCTGGCCAATTTGAAGGCCCTCGATCTCTCGCTCGAACAGCTGGTCTGGAATCGCAAGGCAGGCTTTGAAGCCGCCTTTAGCCGGCAGACGTGGGACGAGGGCCTGCAGAGTTTGATGCCGCAGTCGGCGCCCTACATCTCAATCGACGTCAACACGCGCCTCTGGACGGGAGAAGCCAACCCCAATTTCGGTCGTCCCTTCGTCTCGACCGCCGGCCGCGCCACCTACAACGAAGTGGAGGCGGAGACCGCTCGCGCCAAGGCCTTCGTTGAAATCGACCTTCGCGGACGGGAACGCCGTCGGCTCGGCTGGTTCCTCGGCCGGCACATTGTCTCGGGCCTGGTGCAACAGGAGACCTTGACCACGGAGAATCGCGGGGGCGGATCCACCCACTACACGCCGGATTTCTGGGCCAACGGCAACAACCAGGCCCGCACCGCCGGCCAGAGCAAACAAATCGTAACCTGGGTCTACCTCGGCCCGTCGCTGGCCGCGGCCAGCAGTCCCAGCGGGGCACGGCTTCCCGGACTGCAGCAGAACCTCCTGAACTTCCAGGATACCTTGACCAGCCAGAACGTCATCCTCCAGCGCGTGCCCGCACCCACCGCGGCGGTGGCCGGCCAGGCCCAGTACCAGCCGACCTACGGCCCCCTGACCATCCTGCGCGAAAACCGAGAGGTCACGAACACCGCCAGCTTTGCCAGTCTCAACCAGCGCACGCTCGATTCCCAGGCCCTCTCGCTGCAGAGCTACCTGCTCGGCGACCTCGTCGTGGGGACGGTCGGCTGGCGCAAGGAACAATCCTCGATCATCGGCACCAACGCTCCGTTTGCGCCCGGGGGTGAAGGTTACGTGCTGGTCGACAGCCCGAGCTACTCGCTCGACCGCCCGGACCTGGTGCCCCAGGACTTCGAGCAGACGCTCTTTGCCTGGAGCGCGGTGGCGAAGACGCCCGACCGCTGGCTGCGGCGCGTGCCGGTCCTCTCGGCGCTCAACCTCTACTATGGCGAGTCGGAGAACTTCAGTCCGCCGGAGACACGCACGGTCGACGCCTTCCGCAACGAAATCCCCCCGCCGAGCGGGCTCACCGAGGAGGGCGGGGTGTATCTGGAGGCCTTCAACGGCCGCGTCTCCCTGCGTCTCAACTCGTTCAAGACCACCCAGACCGGCAGCTTCAATTCCGCGGTCGGCGGCATTCCCGCCACCATCGTGGGACTGCACACCACGGTTTTCGGAATGGTCCGCTCCGGATTGATCGCTGACGGGGGCAATGGCTTTCCCGCGGGCTACGTCGCCCCCCCGGATGACTTGCTCCGCACCTTCGCCGTCCAGATTCAGCCGAGCGGGTTCATCACCTCCACCAACCCGGGGGTGCGCGACACCAGCGATTTTGTCACCGAGGGCAAGGAGATCGAGCTCTCCTTCCGGCCCACGCGCGGACTCTCCTTCATCCTCAACATCGCCCAGCAGCAATCGGTCCGCAGCAACACCGGCGCAGCCGTGCGTCGTCTCTTGTTCGATACACCGACCGCCACCGGCGCCTCGCTGGCGGCCGAGTGGCAGAAGCCTTGGGCGCGCCAGATCGCTCTCAACGCCGGCGCCCTGGGCAAGGAGGGCTCAACCGACATCAACCTGCTCGGCAACAACTTCCTGCTCAATGCACTCAATCGCTACAATGTCGCCGCCTCGGGCGACGGAGCTCCGGTGCAGGAGTTGCGCGAGTGGCGCGTGAACCTGGTCGGCAGCTACCAGTTCCAGGAGGGCCGGCTCAAGGGCTGGGGTGTCGGGGGCGGCCTGCGCTGGCAGGACAAGGCCGCCATCGGTTTCCCGGTGGCCACGTTCGAGTCCGACCTCAGTCCGTCCGACGGCATCGCCGAGTTCAGCGACCTCCGCATCTCGGACGTGCGCAACCCCTACTTCGGACCGACGGAGACGCGCGCCGACGCGTGGGTGTCCTATGCCACCAAGCTCTTCCGGAATCGCATTCCGCTCAAGATCCAGCTCAATGTTCGGAACCTGTTCACCCACGACGAATTGGTTCCGACCGTGGCCAACCCCGACGGCAGCATCCCCGTATGGGCCATTGCCGAGGGCCGGAAATTCACGCTTTCGGCGAAATTCTCGTTCTAGCCGCCATTCCACCGCACCATGAAGGGCTCAAGGAGTCTCTGGTTCACCGCCTTGGTGCTCGTCCAGGCACTGCCCGGGACGCCCGTGCACGCCTTCAGCCTGGTCACCCCTCAGTCCAACGCCACGCTGGTCGTGCCCGCCGGCGAGCCCGAATGTGTCCGGCTGGCAGTGCAGGACTTCGTCAGCGACGTGTACAAGATCACAGGCCAGACGCTGGCCGTGGTGCCGCGCTGGGAGGATGGCGGGCCCAACCGGGTGGTGGTCGCCACCGTCCGAGTGCCGGACTCCAGCGCCCTGCTCGCCCGCGTCGCCCCGGGAGTGAGTGAAGCGCTCCAGGGTCGGTGGGAGTCGTATCGGGTAGAAAGTGACGGAGATCAACTGGTGATCGCGGGCAGCGACGAACGCGGCACCATGTTCGGCCTGTACGCGTTGATCGAATCCCACCTCGGAGTCGATCCCCTCTACCGGTGGTCGTCCCGGGCCCCCGCCCACCGCACCTCGTTGAGCTGGGATTCCATCCAGCTGAGCTCGGGGGAACCGACCTTCAAGTTTCGCGGCTGGTTCATCAATGACGAGGACCTGCTCACCGGATGGAAGGAGTCGGGCGGAAAACGCAAGCTCGACTACCCCTACTACGCCGACGTCGTGCCCCGGGAGGTGATGCAAGCCATCGCCGAGTCGCTCGTGCGCAGCCGGTGCAACCTGATCATCCCGGCCAGCTTCATCGACATCCTCAATCCACCGGAGGAAGCGTTGGTCCAGGAGTGCGCACGACGGGGCGTCTTCATCTCACAGCACCACGTTGAACCACTCGGCGTCAGCGCCTTCTCGTTTTTCAACTACTGGAAGCAACGTGGACGCGAACTCAAGTACTCTTACTTCAGTCATCCCCGCGAAGTGGAGGAAGTCTGGCGGGCCTACGCAAAAAAGTGGTCCTCTTACCCGAATGTCATCTGGCAGCTCGGGCTCCGGGGCATCGCCGATCGTCCAATGTGGATGGCGGACCCGGCCACGCCGCAATCAGACGCCGACCGTGGGGCACTGATTTCGGCGGCAATGGCAGCCCAGGTGAAAATCCTCGACGAGGTCGGTGCACCCGCGCCGCGCTACCAGACCGCCACCCTCTGGGCGGAGGGCTCCCAGCTCAACGAACAGAAGCTGCTCACGCTTCCGAAGGGCACCATCGTCGTGTTCTCGGACAATTCCCCCGGCTGGAAATGGCAGCGCGACTTCTTCACGACACCGCGTCAGCCCGGGTACGCCTACGGGGTTTATTATCACCACGCCCTGATTGGGTCCGGACCGCATCTCGCCCAGGTGCCTTCGCCCCGGAAGACCCATGAGTGCCTGCAACTCGCGGCTTCGCACGGCGCCGCCTCCCTGGTGATCTGCAATGTCTCCAACATCCGGGAGTTTGTCCTGGGCATCGACGCCACGGCCAAGATGACCTGGAACCTGGCCGACTTCGATCCGGAGCGCTGGCTGGACCAGTGGATCGCCACCCGCTTTTCCACCGAGCAGGCCACCCTCGCCCGCGCCTATCGCTCCTACTTCGAAACCTGGCAGGTGCACCCGACCCAGGGTGTACCGTTCCTGATGGACGGTCAGATGCTCCAAACCGGAACCAGCCTGCTGCGGCAGCTCACCCAGCGATTCCAGGCGGATTCCGCCAACCCGGTTTCTGCCGTGGATTCAACCCACGCGACCCCTTCTCCCACGGACGCTCGCCAAGACGCCTTCTGGGCCGGGATTCGCGACCTGCACCCCACGAGCTCGCGCGGAAGCCTCATTCAGGGAGCCGGAGCCCAGCGCGCCGGATTCACCCGCGTCCAACGGCTCGTCGACTCCGTCGTCGCGCGACTGCCGGCCGAGGAGGCTCGCTTTCTCCAGGACAACCTGGGTTTCCAGACCGGTCTTGCGCTCCAGCTCAGCGCCTGGCTCGAGGACGTCACCCTGGCCACCGAAGCCGCCGAGACAGGCAATCTGCCGGTCAGTCGCGAGGCCCTGGCTCGGGCCGAGGCTGCCCTTTTGCAGATCCTCACCCAGGCCGAGGAGTACTGCTGGGGACCCTGGCGTCACTGGTACCGTGGCAGCACCAAACTCAATCTCCAGGGGGCGCTTCAACGCACCCGTGACGTCCGCACGCTCGCCGACACCCGCCTGCGGGTCCCCCACCCCCAGTCTTCCACCACAAAATGAACGTATTCAATTTTTCCCACCGATTCTGTCTGGCAGGCCTCGTCGGCGCACTCGCCACGCTGTCCCCCGCCCAGGAAATCACCCCGACGACCGGCCTCTCGCTGCCCGTCCTGGGAAAGCTGGTCCCGCGCCCGGCCGCCCAGATCCATGACTCCCCGTGGTCGATCGGCGCGGAGACCATCGATCGCGACTTCACGGTCTATGACCACTTCAAACGTTACCTCGGACCGCTCGGCGCCAAGGGCGTCCGCCTTCAGGCCGGCTGGGCCAAGTGCGAGAAGGTCAAGGGCGTCTACTCGTGGGAGTGGCTCGACGCGATCGTCAACGACGCCACTGCGCAGGGTGTAAGACCGTGGCTGGAATTCAACTACGGCAATCCGGTTTATCCCGGCGGGGGTGACACGGGCCTGGGCGGCGGGTTTCCGTCTTCCCCGGAAGCCCTGGCCGCCTGGGATGCCTGGGTCCGCGCCCTGGTTGTCCGCTACCGCGACAGGGTGAACCAGTGGGAGGTGTGGAATGAACCCGACATCAACCGCAAGGACACGGCCACCTCGGAGGCGTATGTCGACCTCTACATCCGCACCGCCACGATCGTCCGCCAGGCGCAGCCCGCGGGAAAAATTTGGGCCCTCGCCCTGGCCCACGACGTCGCCTATGCGGACCGTTTCCTCGCCGGGCTGAAGGCCAAGGGCAAACTGGAGCTGATCGACGCCATCACCTTCCACGGTTATCCCCGCAATCCCGATGACCTGAGGACACTCGACCAGCTCCAGGCCGTCGTCGCCAAACACGGACGCCCGATCGAACTGCGTCAGGGTGAAACCGGAGCCCCGTCCCGCTACCAGGACAACTTTGCGCTGCGCCAGATCTCCTTCACCGAAACCACCCACGCCAAGTGGGACCTGCGCCGGCTGCTGGCGCATCGCTCGCGCGATGTGCCCATGAATCTCTTCACGCTGTGTGACATGCACTACACGCAGGAGAGCAACCAGGGCGGGGCGGACGGCGTGCTCCGCATGAACCACAAGGGACTCCTCGCCACGCGCCCCGATCAGACGGTCGACTTCGTCAAACCGGACTACAGCGCGGTCCAGGGCGTGTTCTCGATCTTTGACTCCGACCTCGAACGACTCGCCTCGTACTCGCACACCTCGTCCGCGCTGCGGGGACTCAGCCTGACCGGCTACCGTCACCGGACATCGGGCGGACAGGTCGTGGCCTACTGGTTCAACGACGCTCCTCCGGCCGATGCCAACGGAGTCAGTCAGATTCAACTACACCTGCCGGCCGGGAAGTTCACCGAACCGGTGGTGGTGGACCTCCGCACCAGCACGGTCTACGCACTGCCAAAGAGCCAGTGGAGCCAGGACACAAAGGGGCTCCACCTCCGTGACGTGCCGGTCTACGACTCGCCCCTGTTGCTCGCCGAGCGATCGCTTCTCCCGATGCCCGCCCTTGCACGCTGAAGGCGAATGACCCCGGCGGTCTCCCCTCACGATGATCCTGACCGACTTTTTGCCCGCGCGACGCGACCGCTCGTGGGACTATGCCCTCCAGGCCGGGGTGTCGCATGCCATCGTGCGATGCCATCCCCGGGACACCGACCTCCCCCCGCCCTATGAAATCGACACCCTCCGGACCATCCAGAGACGGTTCGCCGACGCGGGAATCACGGTTTACGGACTCGAAGGTGACGAATTCGACATGCAGCGAATCAAGCTGGGCCGGCCGGGGCGCGATGAGGACCTCGAACGTTACCAACGCATGCTGCAGCATCTGGGGGAATTGGGGATTCCCCTGCTCTGCTACAACTTCATGGCCACCCTGGGGTGGTGCCGCACCCACACGCACGTGCCCACCCGGGGAGGCGCCCTCACCAACCGGTTTCTACTCTCGGCGCTCCCGCCGGATCCGGTGGCGGAGCCCGATCGCATTTCAGCCGAACAGCTCTGGGAAAACTACACCTACTTCCTCCGGGCCGTCCTGCCGGCCGCAGAACGCGCCGGGGTGCGGCTCGGGTTGCATCCCGACGACCCTCCCCTCTCACCCCTTCGCGGCGTCGCCCGCATCTTCAGCAGCGTCGCCGGGTTCGACCGGGCGCTCGCGCTGAGTGATTCACCCGCGCACGGCGTGACCTTCTGCCAGGCCAACTTCCGCCTGATGGGCGCCGACCTCGCTGCCACCGCGCGTCGGTGGGCCCCCCGGCTGGCGTTCGTGCACTTTCGCGACGTCGACGGCACCGCCACCGATTTCACCGAGACCTTTCACGATGCCGGTCCGACCGACATGCCGGCCCTCCTGCGTCACTATCACGAAATCGGCTTTCGCGGTCCCATTCGGGTCGACCACGTGCCTTCACTCGCCGGCGAGGAGGATCTGCCCCACGGATACGCCTACCTCGGCCGGCTCTTCGCCCTTGGCTACATGAAGGGCATCCTCGATTCCGCCCGCATCCCTTACCGTTGAAACCGAACTGATTCGAATCGTATGCACACTTCGCCCGAAAATGAAGGCCTCCTCCAAAAGGAAGCAAAGATGATGAAGCTGGAACGGCTGATCGCGGCCCGGGAGGCGATCTCCACCCGCCCGTTTCCCGTCCCAGAGGCCGAGCTGCTGGCGCGATACGAACAGCTCTACACCGGCGCCATCAGCGATGTCCTGCGCGAACATGCCCTCCTCGACCAGGCCATCGGCCAGCTCATCCCCCTGCGGCCGGAGCGCACCGTGGCCGGCATCGCGTTCACGGTGAAGAGCGCGCCCAACGTAAAGATCACCGGGGAGATGACCTACCGCACTCAAATGCTGGAGGACATGCAACCCGGCTCCTTTGTGGTCTGGGACACCAGCAATGACGAAAAGGCCACCCTGTGGGGCGGAGTGATGACCGCCACCGCGGCAGCCAAGGGCATCCGGGGGGCGCTGATCGACGGCGGCATCCGCGACACGCATCAGATCCTCGAGAAGAACTTCCCCGTTTTCTACAAGTATCGCATCCCGAACGGCAGCCTCGGACGCTGCCTGATCACCCACTACCAGATCCCCATCCTCATCCGCGGCGTCGTGATCAAGCCGGGCGATGTGATCCTCGGTGACATCGACGGGGTCGTCGTCGTGCCGCGGGACCTGGCTTTCGAAGTGCTGGTGCGGGCGGAGGAGATCCGCGCCAACGAGAAGACGATCTTCTCCTGGGTGGCGGAGGGTACGACCGTGCGCCAGATCACCGAGAGGGGCGGGTACTTTTGATGCGCCTGGAACGACTCCGGTGGCTGCTGCTGCTCCTGCTCTTCCTGTCGACGGTGATCAACTACGTCGACCGGCAGGCGCTCTCCGTCCTGATTCCAACGCTGCGGACCGATCTGGGCCTGTCCGCCACCGACTACGGCCTGGTCACGACGGTCTTCCTGCTCGCCTACACCGTGGGCCAGCTGGCCGCCGGGGTATGGATCGACCGCGTTGGCACCCGCCTGGGTTTCGCGGTGTTCGCCGCCGTGTGGTCCCTGGCCGCGGTGCTGCACGCGTTCACCGCCGGGGTACTCACGCTCATCGCCTTCCGCCTTCTGCTCGGTCTGACCGAAGCGGGCAACTGGCCGGCCGGCACCAAGGCGATTGCACAGTGGTTTCCTCAAAAGCGGCGGGCGTTCGCCATGGCGGTCTTCGACGGGGGATCGGCGGCGGGCGCCATTCTCGCGCCACCCCTGGTGGCATTTCTGGCTCTGCAATTCAACTGGAGGATGGCCTTCATCGCCACGGGCATCCTCGGTTTCATCTGGGTTGTCGCCTGGCTGGTCGTCTATGAAACTCCAGATCGTCATCGCTGGCTGAACCCGGAGGACCGGGACCAGGTGGCGACAGAAGCAGGAGCCTCGGGCGCACGCGCCCCCCTCGGGAGCGCACTGGCGCGCCTGCTTCGCACGCGGGCGCTCTGGGGACTGATGCTGACCCGGCTGCTCGCCACCCCGGTCTGGTGGTTTTATGTGTTCTGGCTTCCCGACTACCTGAGCCAGTCCCGGGGATTCTCGCTCAAGGACATCGGCCTCTACGCCTGGATCCCCTATGTCGCGGTGGACCTGGGAAAAATGCTCGGCGGCGCGGTCTCCGACCGTCTGCTGGCTCGCGGTCACAGCGCGACCCTGGCGCGCAAGAGCGTCATGGTGTTTGGCGCCCTGCTCATGGTCGGCGGCGTGAAGGTTGCGGGCGCCGACAGCGCCGCGGCAGCCATTGTCTGGGTCTGTGTCGCCACCTTCGGTTTCGGCTGCTGGAGCGCCAACATCCTCGCCCTGCATGCGGACATTTTCCCGGCCGGAAGCATGGCCACCGCCGTCGGCGCCACCGGCACCGCCGCCAGCCTGAGCGGCGCGGCGTTCACCTACCTGGTCGGGCAGATCGTCGGCACTTCCGGATACGGGCCGGTCTTCTGGGCCGTGGGCACCACCGCGCTGGTGGCCTGCGCCGCCCTCGTCTTTGTCCTCGGACGCGTCGAGCGGCTCCCCGCCTCCGCCCTTTCCTCATGAGCACCCACCCGAACGACCATTCTCTCCTGCGGACGCCCCTCAGCCGGCGTCTCTACCACGAGCAGGCGGCGGTGCTGCCGATCATTGATTTTCACTCGCATCTAAGTGCACGCGATCTGGCTGCGGACCGGGTGTTCGCCAACCTGACCGAGTTGTGGATTGCCCCGGATCCGTACAAGCACCGCGCCCTGCGCCAGCTCGGCGTGCCGGAGCGCGCGATCACGGGCGACGCACCCGATGAGGAGAAATTTCAAGTCTGGGCGGCGGCGCTGCCGCGCCTGCTCGGCCATCCGCTGCATCCCTGGAGCACACTCGAACTTGCACGCTACTTTGACATCACCACTCCGCTGTCGGCGGCCTCCGCACCGGACATCTGGCGGCGGACGCGCGAGTTGCTCGCCCGGCCGACACACTCCGCGCGCGGACTCCTCGGCACCACCCCCGTGGCCTGCGTCTGTACGTCGGACCGCCTTCTCGACCCGCTGGACGACCACCGCCGACTGGCCGGCCGGTCGGACGTTCCGCGTGTGTTGCCCTCGCTGCGGGCGGACGATGCCCTCGCCGTGCAGAGCCCGGAGTTTCCCGCCTGGGTGCGCGCCCTGGGTGAAGTGACCGGCATCCGGATTTCCCGTCTCGCCGACTACCTCGCCGCGCTGGAAGATCGTCTCGATGCCTTCGCAGCGCACGGCTGCCTGCTTTCCGACCACGGTTTGGATACATTTGACTATGCGACCACGTCGGAACCGGAAGCCGAACGTCCCTTCCGGCGCGCCCTCGAAGGCGGGGTCCTCGACATCGGAGAATCCCGCGCCCTGCGCTCTTATCTGCTCGCCGCCCTCGGCGCCTCCTACGCGCGTCGTGGCTGGGCCATGCAACTGCATCTCGGCGCCCAACGGGAGACCAGTTCGCGGTTGCGCAATCAGACCGGTCCGGCGGGAGGTTATGCCACGATCGGCCAGCACACCCCCATTCCCCTGCTCTGCCGGTTCCTGGACGACCTGGAGCGACGGCAGGCGCTGCCACGCATGCTGCTTTACCCGCTCCACCCCGGTGACTACGCCCCCCTGGCCACGTTGACCGGCTCCTTCACCGAGGAAGGCGTGGCCGGTAAACTGCAGTGCGGCCCCGCCTGGTGGTTCAATGATCACCTGCTCGGCATGCGCCAGCACCTCGACGCCCTTTCACACTATGGCTGCCTGTCCACGTTCGTGGGCATGACCACCGATTCGCGGAGTCTGCTGTCGATGACCCGCCACGAGTACTTCCGTCGCATCCTCTGCGACTACCTCGGAGAACAGGTCGCGGCCGGGCGCTTTCCCGACGACTACGACCTCCTGGCCGACTACGTCCGGCGGATCGCCTACGACAACGCGCGCACCTGGTTGCGACTGCCCCTTCTCCCGTATTCACCATGACCGCACCGTCCTCCTTTTTTTCCGACAAAACCGCCGTGATCACTGGCGCCGGCGGCACCCTGTGTTCGGCCATTGCCCTCCGGCTGGCCAAGGAAGGGGCGCGTGTGGCGCTCCTCGGACGCACGCTGGCGTCTCTGGACGTGATCGCCGCGCAGATCCGCGCGTCCGGCGGCACCGCGCTTCCGCTCGCCTGCGACGTCACCCAAGTGGACCAGGTCGAGAGAGCGCGCGCGGAGATTTCCCGCACCCTCGGTGCCCCGTGGTTTCTCCTGAACGGAGCCGGCGGCAACCAGGCGTCCGCCATCACCACCACCACCGAGTTCGACCCGGCCGAGCTCGCCCCCGACCGCCCGGCCGAGCTGCGTGGGTTCTTCAATCTGAATCTGCAGACCTTTGAGGAGGTCATTCGGATCAACACCCTCGGCACCGTCGTACCCTCCCAGATCTTTGGCCGGGACATGGCCGCCCTCGGCCGCGGGTCGATTCTCAACTTTGCCTCGATGACCAGCTACCGGCCGATTTCACGGGTCGCCGCCTACGCCACCGCCAAGGCGGGCATCGTGAACTTCACCGCCTGGCTCGCCGCCTACCTCGCCCCCGCCGGCGT
>JAEUGZ010000127.1 GCA_016794725.1 Opitutaceae bacterium
CCTTCGGTCGTTGTTGTGTGATAAACACGGCGCCCGCGAGTCGCCAACCCCCGTGGCCACCGGCCGGGTTGATCCCTGGAGGGCGTCGCTCCGTCGACGCCGGTTGCGCGTCGCGGATACCAAAACGGTCGGACGCAGCGAATCGTGCACCGTCCCCGCGGCGCTGACGGAGCAGCGCCCTCCAGGGGTGTGACCTACGGTCGGGGTGGATCGGAAAAAACGGCAACTGCGGGTCGCCGCTTCCCCATGGCCACCCGCAGGGTTGATCCCTGGAGGGCGTCGCTCCGACGACGCCGGTTGTGCGTCGCGGATACCAAGACGGTCGGACGCAGCGATTCGTGCACCGTCCCCCGGCGCTGACGGAGCAGCGCCCTCCAGGGGTGTGACCTTCGGTCGGGGTCGATGGATGAAAACGGCGACTGCGGGTCGCCAAACCCCGTGGCCACCCGCAGGGTTGATCCCTGGAGGGGCCCCTACAGCCCGTCCCGCGCGGGATCAGTCGAGGAATCCGCGGAACGATGGCACGGACCGGGTGCTCACGGACTTGGGCCGGCGCTTGTGGCGCGCCGGGGCGAGGGACTTGCCGGGCAGGGTGAAGCCCTCGCGCTGGTGGCTGTCGACCAGCACGGTTTTCGGATTTTCGGGAATGCCGGTCAGATTGAGATTGAGCAGCGTCAGCACCTGTTTCACCGCCTCCCGTCCGACCAGGTTGTAACGGTGATCGGCTCCGGCGGCGTCCCGCGGGTTCTCCGACACATCAATGCTGGCGAACGCCACGTCCTGCGGCACGTGCAGACCGATCGAGAGCAGCAGGGAGTAGACGGAGCCCGAGCTGATGATGGCGTCCGGCTTCTGGCTGCGGAACCACTCGGCGACATTGGCGGCGGAGATCATTGGTTTGGGCAGCATCTGGATGCGATTCTCCGGCGGGATCTTCGACTGGTAGAACAGGAAGGACGAGGTGAACAGCTTGTGACCGATTCCACCCTCGCCGTAGGTCATGATTAATCCGATACGCTTGTAGCCCTTGGCCTGGCTGTCGGCCAGCAGTTCGTCCATCATCTGCAGGTAGTTGGGGCACGCCCGGTGCAGACGGGGCTCGACGATGCTGTAGCCGGCGGTGGCGACGCACAGTCCCGTGCAGTCAAAGTCGATGCGCGCCACCCCGCTTGGGAAGGGGGCGATGACCACGCCCTTGATGTTCCGGGCGAGCAGGATCGATCGGATCCGTCGCGTGCCGATGCCGGGGTCGCTGAGATAAAAGAGCGAGACGTTGAAACCGGCGAGCGCGGCGATTTCCTGCACGCCCTCGATCAGTCCCTGCACGGGCGGGTAATCCTTGAGCTGTTCGCGCGTGAGCTCCGGGATGATCAGGGCAATCGTGGAGGTGGAGCGGTGGGGGCGGGAGGTGCGCAGATGCTCCATCAACTCGGTCAGACGGGGATCCCGCCGGTATCCCATGCGCTCCGCCAGGGCGACGATCGCATCGCGCCGCGAGGCGGAGATTTTCGTGCTGTTCTTGAGGGCGAGGGAGACGGCCGAGACCGACACGCCCGCGGCCTGCGCGATTTCTCGCATACTGACATGGGGAGTGTCGGTCATGCGCCCTCAACGCAGCACGCCGCCCGCCCGCAGGTCAACGGTAAAGCTCCCGGCATGGTTGTAAGGCACGCGGGCTGTTCAACGGTCGACCGGACTCAGGCTTTTGCTGGCCGGGCCAGGGTGGTGAACTCAGGGCCTTCGCCCCGGTGGTTGCTCCCCCTCCTTTCGGCTCGCCGGGGTTCCTACCCTCATGAACCTGATTCGCCTCTTCGTTGTACTTCTGATGGCTGCCTCCGTCGGGTCGAAGGTGCGCGCCCAGTCGCTTGAGGCCGGTTTTGCCACGCCTCCCATTTCGGCGCGACCGTTGGGCTGGTGGCACTGGATCAATGGCAATGTGACCAAGGAGGGCATCGCCGCCGATCTTGAGGCCGCCGCGAAGACGGGGATGGGCGGTGTGCAGCTGTTCGATGTCGAGATTTACCTGCCTCCGGGACCTGTGCGCTACGGGACGGACCGCTGGCATGAGCATGTGCGCTTCGCGATGCAGAAGGCCGCCGAGCTCGGGCTCGAGTTTCACGTGATGAATACGCCCGGCTGGTCGGCGAGCGGTGGTCCCTGGGTCACGCCCGAGCGTTCCATGAAACGGCTGGTGTGGACGGAGACACCTGTCACGGGGGGCTCCGAAATCGAGCGACTGCTGCCCCTGCCGGACCTGAAGCCGATCTACAGTGGACGGGGCGTGCCGAAGGAGACCTTCTACCGGGAGATTGCCGTGCTGGCGGTGCCGGCTACGATGGAGCGCATCGAGGACCTGGCGCGCAAGATCGGTTGGGAAAGCAAACCAGTGACGCGCGCACCGACGGAGGATCGCCCGGGCATTCCCCTGGACCAGGTCATCGACCTCTCGTCGCGGATGGACCGCGCAGGACGCCTTCGGGCCTCGCTTCCGCCGGGGGAGTGGAGGGTGTTGCGTTTCGGCTTTACCACCACCGGCAAGACCAACCATCCGGCCGTGCCCGAGGGGCATGGTCTGGAAATTGACAAACTCGATGCCGGTGAGGTGACGTTCCAGTTCGAGCAGGCCCTTGGCCGCTTGCTCAAGGAGGCGGGTCCTCTCGCGGGAAAGACCTTCAATGGACTGCTGTTCGACAGTTTCGAAGGAGGATTTCAAAACTGGACCGCGACGTTTCCCGATCAGTTCAAGGCGCTCAAGGGCTACGATCTGATCCCGTGGCTTCCGCTCGTGGCCGGGCATGTCATCGGTTCGACGGCGAAGGCGGAGGCGGTGTTGTGGGACTTCCGGCAGGTCATCGATGAGCTGATTGCGGAAAATTACTATGGCACCATGCACCGGCTGGCCGCGAAACACGGGTTGAAACTCTACTCCGAGTCTCAGGGTGGACCGATCAATCCCATGTCGGCCAACCGGCACGTGGATGTGCCGATGAATGAGTTCTGGACGCCGGACGCGGCCGGGCGTGCTTCCCGCATCAAGATGTCGACTTCCTCAGCCAATTTCCAAGGACGCGCCGTCGTGGCGGCCGAGGCGTTCACGTCCACTCCGGAAAACGGCAGGTATCAAAATACGCCGGGAACGCTGAAGCGTTCGGGCGACTACGCGTTCAGTCTCGGGCTGAATCGTTTCGCCTTGCACAGTTTCACGCATCAGCCGGTGACGGATGCGGCGCCGGGGTTCGCCCTGGGGCGCTATGGCGTGCATTTTGGCCGGCTCAACACCTGGTGGCCCTATGCCGGGGCTTGGATGAGCTATCTCGGTCGGAGCCAGTTTCTGCTGCAGCAGGGTCGTACGGTGGCTGACGTCTGCCTCCTGGTCGATGAGGACCTGGGTTACGGATTGCCGGCGAAAGTGGCGGACTCCCTTCCGGGATACGATTACGACGTGGCCTCTCCAGCGTCGGTGCGAGAGC
The DNA here is from genome assembly GCA_016794725.1 of Opitutaceae bacterium. Lineage (GTDB taxonomy): Bacteria > Verrucomicrobiota > Verrucomicrobiia > Opitutales > Opitutaceae > UBA6669. Next base: position 3,471 of record JAEUGZ010000127.1, read on the forward strand.
TGGAGGTCAGGGACGGGGTGCTGGTGCATCCGGCCGGGGGACGCTTCCACCTGCTGGTCACCCCCGAGGCCTCGACCTCCAAGGGTTGGGTCGCTGAACTGTCCACCCTGCGCCACCTCCGTCAACTGGTGGAAGCCGGCGCACGGCTCTCCGGCGAGCCGCCCTTGGCCCCGGCCGGGTTGAAGGACCTTGAACGTCGCGCGGAGTTTGACCGGCTCGTGGCGGAAATCTGGGGAGGGCGCGTCGCTGGCAAGGTGAAGACCGTCGGACAGGGGCGGGTGTATGCGGGGATGAGGCCCGTGGACGTGCTTCGTGCCGAAGGGCTCGCACCCGACGTCGGGTGGGGTGCCTCGGGAGGGTCAGTTCGGTTCATCCACCGTCGTCTTCCCGATGCCGATCTCTATTTTGTATTCAACTATTCAGAACAGGCGTGCCGCCTTGATCTCACCTTCCGCCAGCCCGGACGGCAGCCGGAGATCTGGGATGCGGTGAGTGGGGTGCGGGCCGCCGCCCCCATGTTTGAAGCCAGCGCGCGCGGCGCCACGGTGCCGATTGACTTCGAGCCCTGGGGCTCGGCGTTCGTCGTCTTCCGGAGGCCGCTGCCCCCGCGCTGGGTGAAGTCGGCGGATCCGGTGAGCATGGAGTTCAAGGACGGTTCGCTTCTGACCCGGTCCGGTGATGTCACCCTTGTCTATTCCGATGGCGCGGTCCGGGCGATCCATCCCGCACCCGTGCCGGAGACGCAGACGCTGTCCGGTCCGTGGCGGGTGCAATTCAAGGACGGCCGGGGGGCGCCGCCCGAGGTGGAGTTTGCCCGGCTGACGTCCTGGTCGGAACATGCCGATCCGGGAATTCGCTACTACTCCGGGACGGCCGTGTACCGAACGCAGTGGACCATGGGCCGGAAGCAGGAAGGCCAGGTGGCGGTGCTTGACCTCGGTCGGGTGGCGGACATCGCCCGGATTGTCGTGAATGGTCGTGACGCGGGTGTGGTCTGGAAGGCGCCCTTCCGTGCCGACCTCACTCCCTACCTTCGCGCCGGAGAGAATCTGATCGAGGTGCAGGTTGCCAATCGTTGGATCAACCGCCTGATCGGGGATGAGGCCATTGACCCGGGTTTTGCCTACCAGGAGCCCGGCAGGAACAAGTTCACCGATGGGCGTCTCCTCGAGATGCCAGGATGGCTGTATGACCCGGCCAAGCGGAGCGAACGCAAGCGGGCCACCTTCAGCACGTGGAAACACTACGGCGCCGATGCTCCGCTCGTCCCGGCGGGGTTGCTGGGACCGGTGCGCGTGGAATGGTTTCAGCGGATCGGGCTCGAATGAGAGCGCATGCCCCCGGCTTTTCCCTTCCTTTTATGATGATCCGGCTTTCCCACGTGTTGGCGGTGGTGGTCGCTATGAGCACCGGAGGGTTTGGCGCCGACCGGAGAGGTCCGGCGGAAGCGGACCGCCGACCGACGGAGTCCCGCGAGACGCGCCCAGGTATTGTCTGCTCCGCCTACACGTTCCGCAAAGTGACCTTGTTCGAGGCGGTGGAACGGGCCGCGCAGTGTGGTATTCCCTTCCTCGAAACCTACACGAATCTGCCGCTGAGTCCCGACGATCCGACCCGGATTTACGCCCTGTCCGACGCGCAACGGGAGCGCCTCCGCGTGCACTTGGCCCGCCACGGCGTCCGGATTGTGAGCTGCATGGGTGCCGTCCCGGTCGACGAAGCGAAGGCGCGCGCGTTTTTCCAAACGGTCAAGCAGCTGGGCGCCTCCAACCTCGGCACCGATTCGGTGGAGGCGATCGACACCATTGAGAAGATCATTGGAGACTATGACCTCACGGTCGCCTTTCACAATCATCCGGCGACTCCACAGAAACCCGGCTATCGAAACTCGGATCCGGTTTTTATGCAAAAACTACTCGCCGGCCGTGATCCCCGGATCGGGGTGTGTGCGGACACGGGACACTACGCGACCTCGAATGTGGTGCCACTGGAGGCGGTGAAACTCCTTGCCGACCGCATCAAATCGGTTCACTTGAAGGATCGTTCGGCCATCGGTCAACGCACCCCGGATCAGGTGTTGGGAACGGGGGTGAATGACATTGCGAAGATTATCCACGAATTGAAACGCCAGGCGTTCAGCGGCTGGTACGTGATCGAGTACGAATCAAATCCCGAGAACAATCTGACTGAAGTGGGCCAGTGTGCCGCGTTTCTCCGCACACACCTGGCAGCTTCCGGCACCCCATGAATCCTCCCGCCCTCACCCGCCGTGCCGTACTCAAGTCAGGACTGGCCGCCGCGGCGTGTTGGTCGCTGCCGCGATTTTCGATTGCCCAAGGGGAAGCGCAGGCAGGTCGGAAGTTGAGACTCGCCTTCATTGGCGTGGGCGGAATCGGCGGGTCGGCCCTGTCGGGCTGCGACGGGGAGCATTACGTCGCGTTTTGCGACGTCGACGAAGCGCGGGCTGCTGGCAACTACGCCAAGCATCCCGGGGTGCCCCAGTTCAGGGATTTTCGTGTGATGCTTGAGACCATGCACCGCGAGATTGATGCGGTGGTCGTTTCCACGCCGGATCACACCCACTTTGCCGCGGCGATTCTCGCCATGGAAATGGGCAAACACGTCTATGTGCAGAAGCCCCTGACGCACGACATCTGGCAGGCCCGGACCCTGCGTCGTGCGGCTCATCGCTACAAGGTCGTCACGCAAATGGGCAATCAAGGCCATGCGACCGAAGGTATCCGACTGATCAAGGAGTGGTACGAGGCGGGAACGCTGGGTGAAGTCCGGGAAGTTCATGCCTGGCTGGGCGGGCCGGATTTCGCCAAGGCGGTCTATTTTCGCATGCCGGGCCAGTTTCCTCCTCCCTCCAGCGCGGTCCCGCGCACGCTGGATTGGGATGTCTGGCTGGGGCCGGCCAAGGCCCGCCCCTTCAGCACCGAGTATGTTCCCCTGCTCTGGCGCGGTTGGTGGGACTTTGGCACGAGCATCCTTGGTGACTGGGCCTGTCATACGCTGGACGCGCCGTTTTGGGCGCTCGGCCTGGGTCTGCCGACGCGGGTTTCCGTGGTCAATCTGGAGCCGATCTCGCCCGGATTCAGTCACCGCTCGTCGCACCTTAAATTTGAATTCGCGGCCCGGGGCGACCGTCCCCCCGTCACGCTGCATTGGTATGATGGAGGCCAGAAGCCCCCTGTCCCGCTCGACTGGAATCGCGCGCAGCCCTGGCCCGGTTCTGGCATGATCATGGTCGGAAGCAAGTGCACACTGATGACCGGCGGACGGCCGGACAGCCCTCGCTTGCTCCTGCCGGAAGCGGAATGGGAGGCGTTTCGCCGGAGTCCCCCGGCCAAGACCCTTCCGCGTATCCAAGGGGGACCGTTCCAAGAATGGATTCGTGCGATCAAGGGTGAAGGGCCGGCTCCGGGTTCGAACTTCGACTACGCGGCCGAACTGACCGAGGTGGCCCTTCTGGGCGTGCTGGCCCAACGCACGAACCGGGATATCGAGTGGGATGCTTCGACGATGAAGGTCACCAATGTCAGCGGGCTGGAAGGACTCGTGCGCGAGCCCACGCGCAAAGGATGGCGGTACGGCGACAACGTCTGGAAGACGTGAGAAGGCAGGACAGCCCTGGGAGAGCTGGAATGACGAATGACGAATTCCGAATGACGAATGACGGAGGCGGAGGTAGCCTCGCGTGCAAGATGCGCGTCAACTTATGCGCGATTCAAAGTCAGTATCGGTTGGAGGTGGGGTCGCCGACCCCGCG
>JAEUGZ010000135.1 GCA_016794725.1 Opitutaceae bacterium
TTGGCGGCGGTGTAGCGGTTGACCATCGAGTCCATGCAGCCCGCGGTGACTCCGAAGAACAGGCGCGGCGTGCCCAATTTCTTGAAATCGCGCAAGTCGTCCCGCCAGTTCGGTTGCGGCAGAATCGCGACCCGCAGTCCCTCGGATTCGAGCAGTCGCCCCACCACCGCCGTGCCGAACGCCGGGTGGTCGACGTAGGCATCGCCCGACACGATGATGACATCGAGGTAGTCCCAGCCGCGCGCCTGCACCTCGTCCGCTGTGGTCGGCAACCAGCGGTTGGGATCCCAGATCGGCTCATGGGAGTAGACGGACGTGGAGGAAGGACGGTGGTTCACAGGGGGCCTCACCATTCACGAAAAGCCCCGTATCGCAAAGTCCGATTTTCCGTCTCCGTGGGCGCGAATCGGCACTGGAAGTCCCTGCGGGACAGGTAAAGCCCTTGCCTGGCAGCGGGATCGGCAGACACCGGCGGACCGAGTCGCTCGCCCCAGTCCCTTGACCGCAGGATCGGGCCGCCCTGCCCTGACGGCTTCAGGGAAGGTGCATGACCGGCTCCATCGGCCGCCACTGCTCGCCGGCCGGAGTTCCCGGCAGCCTGATCTGGCAGGCATCCGTCAAGGGCCACCACCGTTCGCGGGTGGTCGGGTCCTGGGCGATCGACGCGAAGTCGGCCTCGGGGTCGGTGCCCACGTAGTCGAAGTGGCTGATCAGGTAGCGTTTCCCGTCGATTTCGGTCACGTAGATATTGAAATTCCGGATATTCGCCCGATGGATGGCGGCGACCACCTCGGGCCAGACCCGGGCATGCAGGTCGCGGTACTCGCGTTCCCGGGCCGGCAAAAGACCGACGATGCCGGCGTAGTGCCGGACGGACGCCCGGGCCGCGTCGCCGGGGGCGGGGTTGGAGGGACCATGGATCGGCGCGACGCGGGGAAGATTGCTCGGCTGGGGAGGAAGGGCGGGTTTGGACACGGGAGAGGGGGAAAGCCGAAGGGAGGCGTTGCGAAACCGGATCACCATCCGGAGCGCGAGTCGAACTGCGATCGATGCACGGATTCAAGTGGAGTGGGGAGTGTGATGGGAACGGAAGTCCCGCCACTCCGCCACGGCATGGTTGGCGGAGGTGAGGCCTGATTTTATCTGTTAAGGCAAAAATCATGCAAAATCAGCCGCGCGTGGGAGCTGCAGGATGGACTCTACGGTCTGCCTGGCCGGTCCGGGTTTGAACGAAGACGCAAGTAAGCCGTGATTTGCGAGCCGCTTAGGCGTGGGGCCACGCATTGCCATTAACCGCGGTTCTCAGGCGTCGATTGATGGTGCAGGTTCCTGTCGATCTGTTTTTGCATGCTGCTTACCTGTTCTCCCCGTGGTACGGCGAACGGCCACATTGTGTCGGCTGGAGCGACGCGCGTTGCCTGCGTTTCGGCGCGTACCTCGGAGGTGTACGGCCGTGGACAACGTTCTGGAGGGGCTGCCTGGGCCGCTGATCGCGGTGGGTGGACTCGCCGCTGGTGGGTTGCGGGCGCATGGTGGATCGTTTTGGTCTTCCTGAACGCGCGGGCACTGGCGGCGGAACCTCTGCGCTTGCGGGTGGGAGTGCATATTTCGTCCGCGCCCCAATCCTTCACGGACGCCCAGGGGCAGCCTTCCGGGTTTACGCCAGAACTGTTGCGTGAGGCGGCTCGAGTGGGGGGATTCGAGATCGAATTCGTACCCGGATGGTGGAAGTCGAGCCTCGATGCCTTTCGGCAGAAGAAGCTGGATGTGCTCAGTGATGTGACCATCAGCGCCGCGCGCCGCGAGGAGATGGACTTTTCCATCCTCCACGCCCGTACGCATGGCGTAATTTACACCCGGCCGGAGCATCCGGACATGTCCCGCACCGCTGATTTCAAGGGCAAAGTCCTTGGCACACTCTCCGGAACCATCGCCTATTCCAATGCCATGGCCCATCCCGAATGGGGAGCTCGCATTGTCCGCTTCGATACGCTCCAGGAGGCACTCGAGGCCACCCATCGGGGTGAATGTGACGGAGCGCTTTTCACCAGCCTGCTCAGCACCAAGGTCGTCGACCAGCTCGGACTGAGGAAGGAGTTCGTGGAGGACATCTTTCATGACTACCACTTTGCGGTTCAGAAAGGTGAGACGGAGAAGCTGCGCGTGCTCAACGAGGCCCTGGCGACCCTCAAGCACAACGGCACCTACGACCAGCTATTCTCCCACTGGATCGGCCCGATCGAGCCGCGCCGGATTCGGTTGGCCGATCTGCGACCTTACACCTTCCCCACGATTCTGGTCATTGCCGCGATTGTCGCGGCGTTTGGGTGGCAGCGGCGCACCATGGCCCGCATCGCCAGCCAGGCCGAGGCGCTCCGGGTCAGCCGACTCGAATTGGAGCGGGCCAATGAAAAACTCCAGGCGGCGGTCGCGCACGCCAATCAGCTGGCCCTGGCGTCCGAGAAGGCCAACTCAGCCAAGAGCACGTTCCTCGCGACCATGAGTCACGAAATCCGGACGCCGTTGAACGGCGTCATCGGCATGAACGGTCTGCTCCTGGAGAGCAACCTGACCGCGGAGCAGCGGCAGCTTGCCACTACCTCCCGGGAGAGTGCGGAAGCGTTGCTGACCATCATCAACGACATCCTTGACTTCTCCAAGATCGAGGCCGGGCAGCTCAAGTTTGAAACGGCTCCGTTCGCGCTCGTTGACGTGATCGAGTCGTGCCTCGCCTCGCTGGCCGAGCGCGCCCAGAGCAAGGGCGTGGACCTGGCGTATTTGATTGATCGTGACGTGCCCGAGCGGCTGGTCGGCGACAGCGGACGTTTGATCCAGGTGCTGCTGAACCTGGTGGGCAATGCCGTGAAGTTCACCGATCAGGGCGAGGTGGTGGTCAGCGTCACGCGGGAGGCCGCGGAGGGACCGCGCGCCCGGCTCCGGGTTTCGGTCCGTGACACCGGCATTGGTGTGACACCCGAACAGCAGGAGCATCTCTTCCAACCCTTCGTTCAGGCCGACCAGAGCACGTCGCGAAAGTACGGAGGAACCGGCCTCGGACTGGCGATCAGCAAGCAGCTGGTGAGCCACATGGGTGGATCGATTGGCGTGCAAAGCCAGGGCGGCGGCGGCTCCACCTTTTGGTTCACCGCGGATTTTCCACTGGCCGAGGACGCATCCGGGGGCGCGCCGACCTGGAGCTATCCGGCCGGGGTCCGCGCCTTGGTGGCGGTGGGGCACGCGGCGACGTCGGACCAGATTGCCCGGCAGTTGGGCGCAGACGAAGGAGACATCGCTGTCGCAGCGTCAGGCCGCGCGGCGTTGGTCGCCCTGCGGACCGCGGCCTCGGTGGGGAAACCTTTTTCGCTGGTGATTGCGGATCAGGATC
>JAEUGZ010000147.1 GCA_016794725.1 Opitutaceae bacterium
CGCCAAGTTTGTCGGCCAGGTAGGTCAGGGTCACGGGAACCGTGACTTCCTTGGAGATACCCTTGATCGTGAGCCGACCCGTGATCTCCGCCACCGTGCGATTTCCTTGGGTACGGACATTTCCGAGACGCTGGGCTTCAAAGGTGATCTCGGGATGAACCGCCACGTCGAGCCAATTTGCACCTCGAAGGTGATCACCCATGACCGGGTTGCCCACGGTGAGCGACGAGGTCGCGAGAGTGATGCGGCCCTGAGTTGCGCCCGGGTTTGCCGGATCGAAGGTCACGGCACCCGCAATACCCGTGGCCGTGCCGGTGATGGCCTCCAGCGGAGCATCGAGGCGAAACTGTACATTGTTGACCCCCTTCGGGTCCTTGAAATCAAACGTCTGAGGAGCGGCAAAGGCGCTCAAAGCCGTCGCGCCGAGTGCGACTGCGAATTGCAGGGATGAACGAATCGAGTTGGTATTCATAGGAAAGAGAAGAGACGGTGAGTTTGGCCGAGGGCGTCTTTGGGACTACACCCGCACCAGCGGAGTCGATCCAGGAGTTTGGCGGCGCGCCGTCAGCAGGCTCGCTGCCAGCAGCGTCGTGGCGGCCGCGATACCTGCCGCGGGAAATTCGACTCCAGCCACGAACGTTGGCCGCTGCACCGGATAGTCGATACCCGTGACCTCATCGTGGTGCATTTCAAGGGTGCGCGTCCGTGTCCAGCCGAAGTGGCTGCCGGTGACAAACCAGGTTCCAAAGGTTGCAAGGACGACCAGGCCGGCGGATCGGCGAAGCCAGGAACGAAGAGTGGTGGGTGATTTCATGGACACCACTCTACCTGCGTTCGGCCGGACCGCCTACTGCGCAGGGCGGTGCGCCGCCATGCGTTTCCCGCATACCTACGGGCATCTACCGCGCAGGTCCGCAATTCAGTCGCGCGAACTCAGCCACGGTCGGGCAGGAGACCGTAGACCCGGGTGGCAGTGCCGCCCAGGATCTCTTCACGCTCCGAGTGCGAAAGCGGCGCTATCCATCGGGCAACCGTGTCGTGCCACCGGGAATAGCCGGCCGCCACCAAACACACCGGCCAGTCTGTGCCGAACATCAGGCGCCGCGGGCCAAACGCCTCCAGCGCCACGTCAAAGTAGGGTCGCAACTGCTCCGGTTTCCAATAGCGGTAGTCCGCCTCGGTGACCATCCCGGATAACTTGCACGTCACCTGGGGGCGCCTGGCAAGTTCCCGGATATTGCGAGTCCAGGGTTCCAGCACACCCTCCCGGATCAGGGGTTTTGCCAGGTGATCGAGAATCATGGGTTGATTCGGATGCCGGTCAACGAACGCGAGGGTCTCGGGCAACTGGTGTTCCAGCACGAGTAAATCGTAGCACAGCCCAAATTCTCCCAATCGACGGATCCCCTCGTTGAAATCGGTGCGCGCAAGATAGGACGATGGCTCGCCCTGGAGCACATGCCTCACTCCACGCAACCGTGGTTGCCCTGACAGCTCACCGAGCAGTTCACCCACCTTGGGATCCACCAGCGGCACCCAGCCTACGACCCCGCGGATGAAGGAAGCCCCGGACGCAAGGGCAAGCAACCAGCGGGTCTCCTCCACCGTCTGGCGCGCCTGGACGCTCACCACCCCGTCAATGCCGGTGGCCCTGATTTCGCGCTCCAGGTCGGCGGGGAGGAAGTCGCGACGGATCGTGGACATGGCGTCATTGATCCAACCGTACTCAACTTTAGAATACTTCCAGAAGTGATGATGGGCGTCGATCTTCATCCGGACCGAGTAAACGACGCGTCGGAACAAGCGCCAGCCCGCAATGAACGAGTCCTACGCTGCTCTCCCCATCCTCCGCATCACCAGGGGGGAGAGATGGTCACTCCGCCAGCACTTTGTAGGCAAACGGTTCAAGGGAAACCGGCCCGGCAGGCAGGATCACGCCGCCAGCACCCAGGTCTCGCAGCGCGGTGTAGGCCCGGAAGTCACCGCCCCGGCCGTCCATATTGACCACCACGTGAAGTTTCCGCCCACCGTGGGTGATCCAGGGACAAACCACCGTCCCTGGCGTGACTTCCCACGGTGGCGCCACCCCTGCCTGCGTGGCATAGGCCGCGACCAGTGCCTGAAGCAGGGAGTAACCAGCCTCACCGGACGGTTCGGCGGCAATCACCACAACCAGCCCGTGTCCGAGCGGTCGCTCGGTCAGCCAGGCGAGGGGTTCCTCGGACAAGCCAGTGATCACTCTGCCCCGCACCCGCGTGTCCGGGAGCGCGGGACGCAAGGCCGAACACCACCCGGCAAGCGGAGCCTTCAATCCAAAGGCTTCGGCCTCGGATCCGGTGCCTTGAACCGGCAATGCAAAAACGGTTTCAACGCCCGCCAGCGCCTCGACTGCACCCAAAGCAGCATCGATCGGTACGGTGTGCTCCGCCGTGCGGGCGCCTGTCAATGGTCCGCAAATCCAGATGCCGCCGGCCCGCACCCACGATTCCACCCGCTGCAGGTACGACTCGGTGACTGCCAGCATGGCCGGAGTGAAGAGCAGGCGAAGTCCCTCCAAAGGTGCCTCCTCAAACCGAAGTTCTCGATGCCAGCCTCCCTCCAGCACCAGACGATGCCAGGTGGCCATGATGGCGGCGTAGTCGACCGTGTGGCCGCGGCCACTGCCCAAGGCCTCTGTCTGGAGCATGGCGCGCGAACGATCTGACCATGTGAGACCGATCTCGGCCGGTGCCGGCGTCGCGCCCTGCAGGTGCTGCTCCAAGATCCGACGGGCCCGCTCCACACCCAATACGGCGCCATGCCCAATGGAGGGTTTGAACCAGGCGCTGAAAACGGCGCTGTGCGGAAGTTCGCACCCGGCGCGCGGTTGACGCCAGAGCCAGTAGCACACCGCCTCGGCTCCGAGCCCATAGTTCAGCACCGCTTCGGCCGCCAGGAATCCCCTCGGGTGACTGATCTCGCCGTTGTTGCCCAACCAGCCGTTGTGCGAAACACTCGTTTCCATCAACCAGATGGGCCGGCCGGGCTTGGCCGGACGAAAGAGGTCGGCCAGAAACACCCACCTCGACCACCGGTCCGCGCTGGGGTAGTCGTCATACGAGATGAAATCGAGGTTCTGGCACATTCGCTCCAGATGCACGGCGAAGCCGGGATGGAGATTGTGCGTGATCGGCGCTGTCGATAGCTCGCGGATCAACGCCGCCTGGGCATCCATGAACAGGGCGATGCTTTCTCGGGAAAAGAGGCGATACGCCGTGCTCAGTGATGGATTGTGGAGAAATGGGGTGGCCCGGGGGGTGGGCACCTGTTGAAACCGCTGATAGCGTTCGCTCCATGTTTCAGTGCCCCAGGCATCGTTCAGCGCCTCCACCGTGCCGTACCGACGCAGCAGCCACGCATGCCAGGCTCGCTCCGAGGCCGGATTGAAGTCTTCGGCGACGTGACACTTGAGTTCATTGTCAATCTGCCACGCGAGAAGCCCCGGATGCCGGCCAATCGCCACCGCCAGATTTCGCACAAGTCGAAGGCAGGCCGACCGAACCGTTGGGTCGTCGTAGCAGGCGTGCTGTCTGGCTCCGTGACCCATGACCACACCGTCTTGATTGACAAAGCACCGCTCAGGATGTCCCGCCGTCAACCAAACCGGCGGCGCCGCCGTCGGCGTGCAAAAGACGACTCCAATCCCCGCCTCGTGCAGTCGATCCATCACCTGGAGAAAAAAACTGAACGACAGATTGCCCTCATCCGGCTCCATCTTCGACCATGCAAAGTCACCCATGCGCACGACTGAAATGCCGGCGCGCCGCATCTCTGCTATGTCCCGCGTCACATCCCCCTCCGGCCAGAGCTCCGGATAATAAGCGACACCGTGGAAGAACCGTCGCGAGGCAGGAGGGGATGAAGGCATGGTTGATCGGTGTGACAGGGCAATCGAATCGCGGCGGACCCGAAAGCGGGAATTCATCGCCACCTGCCCGGCAATTCCGGCCGAAGGGTCATCCCGGGAATGACACTCCGGCAGGCGAGGCGTGTCAACCGACGGTTGACGACGGTCGCTGCGGCGATCGAACGGCGCCAGGGAGAAGCGAAATCAAGCGGTGGGTCGCTTCGGCAGCGCCTCCAGCAGAGCCTGGACCGCTGAAGACACTTTGCCACGCTGCCAGGCCACCACGAGCTCCCAGTGAGCCGAAGAGTCAGCCAGGGGCTTGAAAACCACTCCCGGCACCCCGGTCTTGCTTGCGTAGATGGGCAGCAGACTGACGGCATTCTCCGTGATCACCGTTGAAAGTCCGTGGGTCAGGCTTTCGGCATCCGCCACAAAGCGGGGACGAAAACCGGCTTTCCGGCAAATTGCCGTGACCCAGCGATTGTGTCCGGGAAGATCGCTTTCGGCCGCGCCGACAAACACGTCTTCCTTCAGGTCCTTCAGATGGATCGACTCTTCTCCGACCCGGCGATGGCTCTCTGACAGCACGACCCGAACGGGCACCGAGGCGATCTTGCGCACATAGAATTCGCGCGACAGAAAAGGCCCGGGGTGGCCAAGCAGGGCAATGTCCACCTCCCCCTTGCGCAGGGCCGTGATTTGCTCCCCCGGCGATAGATCGAGCAGGCGCACCTTGATCTCGGAATGTCGCGATCTCAGCAGGGACAACGCCGGGTTGAGAAAATCCTGCGCCGCCGAGGGCATGTATCCGATCCTCAGATCCACGCTTTGTCCGCGGGCACGCCGGCGCGCGGCGGCCACGACGCGGTCGAAGGACTCGAGAACCGGCCCCATGCCCTCGCGCAGCACGTGTCCGGCCGCCGTCAGCGCCACTCCGCTCGGGCCTCGCTCAAAAAGCAGGCCACCCACGTCGTGCTCCAATGATTGCATCTGCCGGGTCAGGGTCGACTGCGACACTCTCAACCGCTCCGCCGCCTTGCTCAGGCTGCCAAGGTCGGCGATGGCGAAAAAGGAACGCATCAGGTCGAGATTCACGCGCGGATGGTATGCGTCGAGCGCATGACTGCAAGCCGTCCTGCGCAGTGGCCCTTTCGGGGGTTCGCGAGTATGCTGGTCGCCATGAAAAGCACGACTCCCTCCCCCACCTCTGAGTCCCTCGTCACTTCGCCGGTCGCCGGCATCCACCACGTCACCGCGGTGGCCAGCGACCCACGTCGCAACATCGCCTTCTACTCCGGTGTGCTCGGACTCCGGCTGGTCAAGAAAACCGTCAACTTCGACGATCCTTCGGCCTATCATCTCTACTACGGCGATGCTTCGGGCACTCCCGGCAGCATTGTCACCTTCTTCTACTGGCCCGACTTCTCCGGCCGTGGCCGAGTCGGTGCGGGTCAAACGACCGCGCTGAGTTTCTCCGCCCCGGCCGGTTCGCTCGGGGCCTGGTCCAAGCGACTTCAGGAAAAGGGCGTCGCTTCCCAGCACGCGATCCGATTTGGCGAAGAGGTCCTGACGCTCAGGGATCCCGATGGCATCCTGGTCGAACTGGTTGCTGTCTCCGATGACACGAGATCCGGCTGGACCGGCGGCGACGTGCCGACGGAAATGGCACTCCGGGGACTGCACACTGCGGTGTTGACCGTGCGCGACGCCACGCCCACCGAGGCCCTCCTGACCAAGGACATGGGCTACCGGCTGGTGCGAAGGGAGGGAAACCGAGCTCGTTTCGAAGCAGGTCCGGGCGGTTCCGGACGACTGACCGACGTACTTGCTGATGCGTCCGCCCCGAACGGTACCGGCGGCGTCGGTACCATCCATCACATCGCCTGGCGTGTGGCCGATGACGAATCGCAGCAGCGCATGCAGGCCCGGCTGATGGCAGCAGGTTTCATGGTTTCTCCCATGCGCGATCGCCAGTATTTCCGCTCGATCTACTACCGGGAGCGGGGTGGCATTCTCTTCGAAATCGCCACGGACGTCCCCGGATTCGCGGTCGACGAACCGGCTGCCACCCTCGGGCAGGCGCTCAAATTGCCTCCGCAGTTCGAATCAGCGCGAACTGAAATTGAGCACGCTTTGCCCTCGCTCACCTGAGTCATTCGCCGTCTCGTCCGTCACATCTATCCGCAATCCAACATCCTCAGTGTCCCTCTATCATGAAAACCAAAGTCAAAGTCATCTTTCACAGTCTCTACGGCCATGTCTACCAGCTTGCCGAGGCGATTGCCGCCGGCGCCCGTGAAGTGCCCAACGTCGAGGTCGAGCTTCTGCAAGTGGCGGAGACCCTGCCCGACGCGGTGCTTGCAAAGATGGGAGCACTCGAAGCAAAAAAGGCCTTCGCCCACATTCCGGTGGCCGATCCCAAGTCACTGAGCGAAGCAGACGGCCTGATCTTCGGAGCCGGCACCCGCTTCGGCAGCGCGCCGGCGCAGATGCAGGCCTTCTTCGACGCCACCGGCTCGCTTTGGGGGAGCGGCGCACTGGTCGGGAAAGTGGGCGGAGTGTTCACCTCCACTGCCACCCAACACGGCGGGCAGGAGACAACACTGATCAGTATGCAAACGTTCCTCTTTCATCAGGGTCTGGTGGTCGTGGGGGTCCCCTATGCCGCCCAGGAGCAGATGACCCTCGCGGAAATCAGCGGCGGCTCGCCCTACGGTTCGAGTACCATCACCGGGGGTCAGGGCCAGCGTCTGCCCAGTGCCAATGAGCTGGCCATCGGCCGGTTTCAGGGGCGCCATACCGCACGCATCGCCGCCAAAGTGGCGGCAAAGTAAACTCCCGCCAGGCCATGCAACTCCACGACACCACTTCCACATTGAGGCTGGGAACTCCTCTCGGCCGTGCCCGCGCCGCGATCATTCTCCTTCACGGAAGGGGGTCGGCGGCGGAGGAAATCGCCGGTCTGAGTTCAGTTTTCACCGCTCCCGGCCTCGCCTTCCTTGCACCGAACGCCACCCACCACACCTGGTACCCGAACCGGTTTCTTGCTCCGCTCCCGCAGAACGAGCCCTGGCTCGGGAGCGCGTTGGCGGTGATTGATCAACTCGTGAACGAGGTCCGGGCGGCCGGCATCCCGTTCGATCACATCGGCCTCGCCGGTTTCTCCCAGGGTGCCTGCCTGGCCCTCGACTACGCTGCACGCAACCCGCGACGCTATGGCTTCGTCGCCGGACTGAGCGGAGCGTTGATCGGCCCGTTGGATACACCTCGTCCACCGATTGATCTCCAGGGAACTCCGGTGCTGTTGGGATGCGCGGAGCGGGACGCGCACATTCCCCTCGACCACGTGGAAGCCAGCGTTCGCACCTTGACGGCGGCCAAGGCAGCGGTCACCCGGCAAATTTACCCGGGTTCGGCCCACACCGTTTTTCCGCCCGAAATCGCCTGGCTGGCCTCGCAGTTCCAGGTCGAGCGCCCGTCCTGAACCGAGCGAAGCAGGAACTCGGTCAGGCGAGCCCCGGGCACACGTGTCAGACCCACCGGGCGCACACGACCCGGGGCTCGCGCAAACCCTGCAGCGGGCTTGCCACGGGTGCGGTTCCGTGACGACATGGCGCACCTGCCCGCCCGTTTTCCCATGTCGTTCTCCTCTCGTTTCCCTCGCCGTTCATTCCTTAAGGCCCTTGGCGCTGGCGTCATTGCGGCACCTTCCTTTACACGAAACCTGCTGTCTGCCCCTCCCAGCCAGATGCTGCGCCACGCCAGTTTCGGCGCGTCGGGCATGGCTTGGGCGGACATTCAGTCAATCTGCAGCAATCCGTTCGTCAAGCTGGTGGCTGTCGCCGAAGTCGACCTCAACCGCCTCGGTGAGGTGAAGGCCTGGCATCCTGATGTGCGGGTGTATCAGGATTGGCGCGAGTTGCTCGAAAAGGAGGCCAACGAAATTGACTCGGTCAACGTATCGACGCCTGACCATATGCACGCACCCATCGCGCTGGGAGCCATCCAACGCGGCAAACACGTGTATTGCCAGAAACCACTGGCTCACGACGTCTATGAGACCCGGGTGCTGACCGAGGCGGCGCGAAAGAAAGGGGTGGTCACCCAGATGGGCATCCAGATCCACTCGCACAAAGTGTACCGTCAGGCCGTGGCCATCGTGCAAAGTGGTGTGATCGGCAAGGTTCGCGAGGTGCACACCTGGAGCAACAAGAAGTGGGGCGATGCGGGTTCGCCCCCGTCATCGGCTTCGGCCATCCCCAGCGGTTTCAACTGGGATCTGTGGCTCGGGGGCGCGGCCGAGCGTCCATTTGTGGGTGACGGCTACTACCATCCCAGCAATTGGCGGAAGCGCCTGGATTTTGGCACCGGCACGTTCGGTGACATGGGCTGCCACATTTTCGACCCCGTGTTCGAGGCCCTGGCCCTGACTTCCCCGCTTTCCCTTCGCTCAGAAGGCCCGGCTCCCGATGCATGGAACTGGCCCATCAATGCTCGGATCCATTACGTCTTCCCGGGAACTCCTTATACCGAAGGGAAAATGGTGCCGGTGACATGGTACGATGGCGATGAACGTCCGCCGGCCGAGGTGCTGGCTCTGGTCGAAGGTGCAAAAACGTCGGAGCAGAAACGCACCGGACGGGCCGTCGATGGCCTTGATCAGGGGTCGATCATCATCGGCACCAAGGGATCCCTCCATGTCCCGCATGTCGACACGCCCAAGCTGTATCCGAGCGCAACCTTTCGAGACTATGCCCTGCCTAAAGTCAGTGATGGCCATCACTGGACACAGTGGGCAGAAGCCTGCATTTCCGGGGCAAAACCCTCGGCGTCGTTCGACTATTCGGGACCTCTGACCGAAGCAGTGCTGCTTGGCAGCATCGCGGTGCGATTCCCTGGAACCACCCTCGCGTGGAACACAGCCAAACTGGAGTTTGAGAACGTCAAGGAGGCAAATCGCCACGTGCGCCGTTCCTATCGTCGGGGATGGGAGTTTCCCGGAAGCTAAAAAAGGAGGGATTCATCGGGTCTTTCGGATTGCCCGTGGTCCAGGCGGGAGCAGACTCGGGGTACCCCACCGTTACCCATGAATACCCCGATTGCTGCGTTGCTGGAGCGCAAAGGCTCCGCCGTGTACACCGTCTCCCCCCGTCTGACCGTGTTTGAAGCGGTGGCCGAAATGAATCGCCACCGCGTCGGCGCCATCGTCGTCACCGATGAAGGTCGCCTGGTTGGTATCTTTACCGAACGTGATGTGCTTCGCCGCGTCGTGGGCGGAGGCCTTGACCCGACGCGCACGCGCCTGAGCGAGGTCATGACCGGATCTCTGCACACCATCAACCCGGAGGCGACGGTGGAGGAGACCATGAATCTCTTCACTGAGAAACGGTGCCGTCACCTTCCCGTGCTGCGGGAGGATCGTCTCATCGGTGTCATTTCGATTGGCGACGTCACACGGTGGATGGCCGACACGCATCGTAGCGAAGCGGAGCACTTGAAGAACTACATCACCGGCGGCCTCGCTTCCTGAGCGACGGCGACGATCGGCGGTGTCGCGACCTGACCTTGTCCACCTCGGCGGGTGGACGGGTTGCCTGCGCTCGCATCAAGGAAGCCGAGTCATCTGAGAATTCTGCTCGTCGCTCGGAAGCCGAGCGCTTTTGCTCAGACGTTGAATGCCGGTTCCGGACGTCTTCGAGTGCAACTCTTTGACGCCGTGGAGCCTCTTTCGAAACCCCTGTTGAGTTCGTTTGCCTCATGCCTCCCTTCCACCGCTGCCTGATCGCCCTCGGATTCGCCCTTGCCTGCACCCTCAGTTCGGCCGCGCCGGTGCTGAAGGTTCTTTTTCTGGGTGACAATGGACACCACCAGCCGGCATCGCGACTCCGCCAACTTGCCCCAGTCTTGATGGACCGGGGGATTCAGCTGGTCTACACGGAGGATCTCGCCGCGCTGAGCCTAGAAAATCTCAAGCGCTATGATGCGCTGGCGATCTATGCGAATATCGACCAGATTCCCGCGGAACAGGAGCGGGCAGTTCTCGAGTATGTTCGGCAAGGCGGGGGGCTTGCGGCTCTGCATTGCGCCTCCTACTGCTTCCGGAATTCCGATGCCTATGTCGCGCTCGTTGGCGCCCAGTTCAAGAGTCACGGCACCGGGACAATTCGGACCCGGCTGCTCGCCCCCGACCATCCTGTGGTGAGGGGGTTCGCGGGATTTGAAAGTTGGGACGAAACCTATGTCCACCATCGGCATAACCCTGTGAATCGCACCGTTCTGGAACAGCGGGGGGAAGAGCCTTGGACCTGGGTGCGGACCGAAGGCAAGGGTCGTATCTTCTACACGGCTTGGGGACACGATGATCGCACCTGGTCCAACCCTGGATTCCATGATCTGGTGGAGCGCGGCTTGCGTTATGCCGCGGGTCAGTCTGTACCCGACGCGCTCGCGAACCGTCCCCCCGTTCCCAAGCTGGAGCGCGTCGATCAAGCCGGGATTCCGTACTATGCACCTGGCCAGCGCTCGCAGGGCGACGGCACATGGGCGCAGATGCAAAAACCCCTTGCTCCGTCTGAGTCCCTGCAACGCATGGTGGTGCCAGCGGGATTTGTGGTTGAGTTGGTCGCGAGTGAGCCCGACATCCGCAAGCCCATCGCGATGTCCTGGGACGAACGCGGCCGTTTGTGGCTGGCTGAGACACTTGACTATCCCAACGCGCTGCTCGATCCCGGCCAGCCAGGGCGTGACCGCTTGAGCATCTGTGAAGACACCAACGGTGATGGACGGATGGACAAGTTCACCGTGTTTGCGGACGGGCTGAACATCCCCACCGGTTTCACTTTTTCCCAGGGCGGGGTCGTGGTTCTGCAGGCTCCCCACACGCTTTTTCTCAAGGACACGGATGGTGATGATCGAGCTGATGTGCGGGAGATTCTTTTTACCGGTTGGGGGCGGAGCGACACGCATGCCGGTCCCAGCAACCTCATTTATGGCCCCGACAATTGGATTTGGGGCGTGGTCGGTTATGCCGCGTTCAGCGGAAGCGTCGGTGGCGAGGCCCAGTCATTTCGACAAGGCTTCTTTCGATTCCGACCGGACGGTGCCAAGCTCGAGTTCCTTCGTGGCACGAACAACAACACGTGGGGCCTCGGTTTTCGCGAAGACGGCATCGCCTTTGCCTCCACCGCCAACAACAACCCGAGTGTGTACCTGCCGATACCCGTGCGCAGTTACGCCCAAAGTGGGCTCGACGCGAAGACCCTCGGGACCATCGCCGACACCTCGCGATTTGTCCCGCTGACCGGTCGTGTGCGCCAGGTCGACGTGCATTGGGGCTACACCGCGGCGGCTGGACACGCGTTTTACACGGCTCGGTCGTATCCAAAATCCTATTGGAACAGGGTTGCATTCGTCGCCGAGCCAACGGGCCATCTCGTCGGCAACCTGCAGATTGAATCCTCCGAGGCGGATTTCAGAGCCCGCAACCCCGACAACCTGATCGTCAGTGATGACGAGTGGTTTGCGCCCATCATGGCGGAAGTGGGGCCGGACGGGGCGGTGTGGATCATTGACTGGTACAACTACATTGTGCAGCACAACCCCACGCCCAAGGGCTTTGCCAAGGGGCTTGGCAATGCCTACGACAATGATCTGCGTGACAAGCGCTTCGGCCGCATTTATCGCGTGGTGTGGAAAGGGGATTCCGCCAAACCACCCCAGCCGGAAACGCCCTTCACGCTTCAGGGCAAAGGTCCGGCTCAGTGGGTGACAACCTTGACTCACGACAACCTGCTGTGGCGCCGGCACGCGCAACGACTCCTGGTGGAGCGCGCACGCAAGGATGTGGTGCCGGCATTGATTGAACTCCTTCGCGACATGCGAGTGGACGAACTGGGCCTGAACCCCGGTGCTCTCCATGCCCTTTGGACCTTACAGGGACTCAACGCGGTGGACGCGATCCCGGATGCACTGGCTGCGGTCACTGCGGCACTGCAGCATCCATCAGGGTCCGTGCGACGAGGCGCAGTCATGGTATTGCCCCGAACGCCTGCGACCGCTGCCGCGCTGATCAAAGGCAGGCTCCTGAGCGATCAGGATGCCCAGGTCCGGCTCGCCGCCTACCTGGCTTTGGCGGAAACGCCCCCAAACGACGAGTCGGGCAAGGCGATTTATGCGCTGTTGGACCAGGCGGGACTCTCGATTGATCGCTGGACCTGGGATGCAGCCACGCTGGCAGCCATGCGCCATCATCGCGGATTTCTCGCCGCTGCAACCTCCCTCCGCCAAGAGAAAGCGAAAGGGTGGTTGCAGGATTCCGCCTCGCGCCGCCTTTTGCCGCAAGCCAACCCACCGGTTGAGACTTTCGAGCGATCCCCGATTGGGCCTCCGTCGGATTGGGCAATTGCCATTCAGTCTGGCGGACTCGAAGCGATGGTGGTGGATTCCGGTCGATCCAGCTACCGGAGCCTCAAGGTCGCAGCGTCGCAGACTGGTGGAGACGGACGCGCCGTGCGGAAGTTCAAGGTGAAGCCCAACACCCGCTATGATGTCGGCGCCTGGATCAAGACCGAGGAGCTGGAAACGCAGGGAAACGCTTTGGGAGCTTATCTTCAAGTGGGTGAAATCGCGACACCAAGGCCGGTGGTAACGCTGGCCTCAAAGGGAACCTCAGTTTGGGCGCAGAGCCGCGTTTCGTTCGATTCAGGATCTCGTGATGAAGTGACGATTGCTTGTGTCCTGGGAGGTGGAGGGCTCGCGACTGGAACGGCTTGGTTTGACGATGTTACGCTAAACGATCTTGGTCCGGCGGATGATCGGGTAACCGATCCCCTTACGGTGACACTGGCCCACATACTCAATCAGACGTCCTCACGCGCGACAGGCCCGGATCCAGACGGTGACGCGACGATCGTGCAGCTCGGTGTCATTCCGGATGTGATGAAATATGACCGGACTGAACTGACTGCGCGACCTGGTGAGAAGCTCAGGCTGATTTTCCGGAACTCCGACCATATGCAGCACAATGCACTGATTTTGCGTCCAGGCTCCATCGATGCGGTCGGTGCGTTGGCTGACGCGATGTTGACTGACCCAAAGGCTCTGGCGCGGAACTATGTGCCGGAGAGTTCAGACATCCTGGCGCATATCCCCCTCGTCAACCCTGGGGAGAGTTTTGACCTTTTGATGATCGCGCCGAAGGTACCTGGACGTTACCCGATCATTTGCACGTTTCCGGGCCATTGGCGAATCATGCAGTCCGTTTTGATTGTCCAATTGGTGGTTGAAACCAGCGGCCTCAGTTCCCAGCCGACAAATTGACTGAGCCTTGTTGCAATCACTCCGCTCCGCCGCAGGGCAAGAGTGGAGAGCGGCGAACCCGCTACATGCCAATAAAAGAAGGGACAGGTCAAATCTGAGAGGCCCAAAACGGGGACAGGTCAAATTTGAGGAATAAAGAAGGGACAGGTCAAAAATGAGCGTCGGCGAGAAGAGCGAAGGCGGAAAGAGAGCGACGGGGAGACACAGACGCAAAGACGGGGGGTGAGCTGAATACCGATGGGAGAGGGAGC
>JAEUGZ010000152.1 GCA_016794725.1 Opitutaceae bacterium
CGACGAGATTTCGGGCGCATCGCGTCAGGTGGCAACGTCGGGAACGAGCCTGGCGGAGAGCGCGACCACCCAGGCGGCCGCGCTTGAGGAAACCGCGTCGTCCATGGAGGAGATGGCCAGCATGACGAAGCGCAATGCCGAGGGCTCACAGGAGGCGCTGGCGGCGGCGGCGAAGGCCCGGTCCCAGGCGGAATCAGGCGCGGTGCAAATGCGCTCCATGCAGAAAGCCATGGTTGAAATTCAATCCTCGGCGCGCGACATCGCCAAGATCCTGAAGACGATCGACGAAATTGCCTTTCAAACCAACATTCTGGCACTCAACGCGGCCGTGGAGGCGGCCCGGGCGGGTGAAGCCGGAGCAGGATTTGCCGTGGTGGCGGACGAAGTGCGGGCTCTCGCGCAGCGTTCCGCGACGGCTGCGCGCGAAACTGCGCTGAAGATGGACGAGTCGACCAGCAAGAGCGACCTCGGTGCCAAGCTCTGCACCGAAGCGGCCGAGAGTTTCTCCGCCATTGAACAAGAGGTCCGACGCCTGGATACACTGGTGTCTGAGATCGCCGCGGCGTCCCGCGAACAGAGCGAGGGCGTTCTGCAGATCAACCGGGCGGTGGCGTCCGTCGATGTCACCACCCAGAAAATGGCCGCCACGGCCGAGGAGAATGCGGCCATCTCCGAAGAGCTCACGGATCAGGCCAGGCAGTTGACGGCCAGCGTCGGAAGTCTCTTTGGGGTGATCGGAGGTCGGCGCCGGAACGACTCGCAAGGACGAGGCGGCGAAGCCAGGGCTGGCGGACGTCGCGCCGCTGATCACCGCGCTCCACGCCCCGCGTCGGCGACGGCAAACGCCGATGTGACTCCGTTGACCAACGCCGACGCTGAACACGAGGCCGTCAGGCGCTGACCGCTCACTCGCGCCGGCGCCCGTCCCACTGGCGAATTACGGAGGCCTTGATCAGGCACTGCGTTGGGGACCGACCTTGGCTATACTTCCTTTACCAGCTGGAGATGGGTTGTTTACGTGACTCGTAAAGTGCCCCGGAACGAGTTGCAGCGGGTGATTCCGCCCCTGGTTTGGCCGTGGGCTGGGCGCGACCGACGGGAGAAACGGCGGTTCCCCTTGCCATGGAAGGCGGGTCGCGATGTCGTGCGGCGTCTCAGCAGCGATGAATCTGCCCAATCTGATCACCCTGTCCCGCATCCCGTGCATGTTCCTCATTGTGGGACTCATGTACTGTGAATTTCTGGGTGCTGCCTCGCTGGCGTTCTGGATTTTCATCCTTTGCGCGATCGGAGACTGGCTGGACGGTTACCTGGCTCGCAAGCAGGGCCTGGTTTCGACCTTTGGAAAGCTGATGGATGCGTTGACGGACAAGATCATGGTGGTCGGCCTGGTGGTGGCGTTTGTGGCGAAGAACGAAATCCCGGTCGCGCTGGCGCTGATCACCCTGTGCCGTGAATTCCTGATTACGGGCATGCGCATGGTTGCGGCCTCCAAGGGAGTGATCGTATCGGCGGATCGCGGTGGCAAGACCAAGACCCTGACCCAGCTGATTGCGCTCGGGTTTTTGCTCGGCGCGCCGATGGCCGCGCACGACTGGGCCTTTTTCCTGCCGTACGACCTGAGCCTGTTCACCGAAGTGGTCTACAAGATCGGCCTGTTTGGATTTGTACTGGGAACCTTTTTCGCGGTGTGGTCGGGCTATCGCTACGTGATGAAGTACCGGCATGTGGTGTTTTCTGAAGGTGACATCTGACCATGGCCGCGGCGGCGCATGATTCAGGCGGGCTGCGCGCCTGTCCCACCTGGCTGATTGTCGGTCTGGCGAGGGTCGGTCCGTTTGGCCGTTTCCGTCCCGGCCCCGGCACCTGGGGCACGGCGGTGGGCCTCGCGTACTTCTACTTTGCCTTTTCGACCGCCTCGACGCTGGTCCTTGCGGCGGGCAGTGCGGCTGCGGCCCTGTTCGCGGTCGCGATTTGCGGCGAGGCCGAAAAGCGCCTGGGTCGGACCGACCCGGGCGAGATCATTCTGGATGAGCTGGTGGCGGTGCCGTTCTGCTTTCTGGGGTGGAGCGAGTTCCTGCGGGTGGCGCCGGCGTGGGCCGTCCTGCTCGCCGGTTTTGCGCTCTTTCGCCTCTTTGACATTGCAAAACCGTTTGGCATCCGGTCCCTCCAACACCTGCCGGGTGGGTGGGGCGTGGTCGCAGACGATATCGTGGCCGCTCTGTATGCCAACCTGGTCCTCCACGCCGCCTATCACCTGTGGCGGGTGCTGGGTTGAACGCGTCCCGCGCCTCAAATCCGAGCCCGCCGGTTCAGCGTTGCAGCAGAAAGCGAATGGCTGCGAAATAGCCCTCAATGCCAAGCCCGGTGATCACACCGATGGCCGTGGGCGCAGTGTACGAGTGGTGGCGGAAGGCCTCTCGTTTGTAGATATTGGAAATGTGCACTTCCACCACCGGCAAGGCGGAACCCGCGAGCGCGTCGCGCAGCACGACGCTGGTGTGGGTCAGGCCGCCCGGGTTGATGACAATGCCGTCCACCCGGGCATCGGCCAGCGCGCCGATGCGATCAACCAGCGCCCCCTCGTGATTCGACTGGAAGAACTCCAGCTGGGCCCGGCTGCCGAACTCGGCGCGGAGGGAGGCCTCCACGTCCGCCAGCGTGGTGCGGCCGTAGATTTCCGGCTCACGTTTGCCGAGCCGATCGAGATTGGGACCGTTGAGAATGGCGATGGTTTTCATCGGGCAGGAAGGAGAGCCAAGGGCGGAACCGGGGCCGAGTGCAAAGCGATTCTTTCGTGCACCGCTCGTCGACGTCGGTGGTCAGCAGGGGCCGGGTGACGTCTCCGCGCTCACAGGGGATTGGCGGAGGGAATGAATTTCCAGGGGAGATTGAAGTGCCGCGCCACCTCGGCCGCGAGCGCCCGCACGCCGTGGACCTCGGTCGCGTAGTGACCGCACAAATAAAGGTTGAGCCGATGCTCCTGCGCGACCGTGAACCACTCTTCGCGGAGTTCACCCGTGACCAGGGTGTCGATGCCCGAGCGGATCAACTCCGGCACGGCGCTGTTGCCGCTGCCGCTGCAAAAGGCGACCGCTGCCGGTGCTTGAGAGCCAAACTCCAGCGCGACCACGCGGGCATAGCGGTGTTCAAGGCGGGCACGCAGGCTGGCGCGGGAGCCGGCGTGGGCCGCTGACCAACCGACCGACACACCGTCGCGAACGACAAACGGGGTCGCAGGGTCGAGTCCGAGCTCGCGGGCGAGCAGGGCATTGTTGCCCAGCTCAGGGTGTCCATCGAGGGGGAGGTGACTCGAGTAGAGGGCACACGAACCTTGCATGAGGATTGAGATCCGATCGTACAGGGGGCCGATCAGGGGGCGGGGCATGTCCCAGTAGATTCCGTGGTGCACGATGAGAAAATCGACCCCGGCGGCGACGGCGTCCCGAAACGGCACAACGCCCGAGTCCACCGCCGCTCCAATGCACCGCACCGGGCCGGTCTTGGCTACCTGCAGGCCGTTGAAGGCGGCGGGAGCGTCCTTGTAGAGGCTGAGACGGGTCCGTTCGTCGCAGTACGTGGCGATATCGGCGAGGGAAGGCATGCCCGTTCAGGCTGGGAGGCGGAGTGACAAAAGCCAAGACGTCTGCACCCGGCTTGCCTCTCCCGGGCGAGGTGGTTTCACTGCCCGCATGAGTGAAGAAGTCCCGCTTCTCGATCTGGGCAGTCCGGTCGAGCTGATCGCCCAGGCCACGGCCAACTTTGCCAAGCGGCCGAGTTGGGACGAGTACTTCATGGCCACCGCCATGCTGATTTCGACCCGGTCGCCCTGTGAGCGATTGCATGTCGGGTGTGTGCTCGTGAGCGGCGGAGAGCGGAAGAACCGCCTCGTCGCGGCAGGCTACAATGGGTTTCTGCCGTGCGCGCCCCACGTGTCCCGGGTGCGGGAAGGGCATGAACAGGCGACCGTTCACGCGGAGCAAAACGCGGTGGCGGATGCCGCCCGGCGTGGCAGTGGAGTCGAAGGCTGCATTGCGTATGTCACGCATTTTCCTTGCATCAACTGCGCGAAAATCCTCGCGGCTGCGGGCATTGCTGAAATCAAGTACCGCGAAGACTACCACAACGACCCGATTGTGGTGCCCTTGTTGGCCGAAGCGGGGGTCAAGGTGACCCAACTTTAGGCCGTGAGCATGCGTTCCCGCGGCAAAGACTCGACGTCGGACAAGGAACTGACCGGTTCCCTCCTCCTCGCACACCCGTCGCTCAAGGATCCGTCCTTTCGCAAGACCGTGGTGCTGTTGTCTTCCCACAATCAGGAAGGAGCGATGGGGGTGGTCCTCAACCGGCCACTCGGACGCACCTTGGGCAGTTTGAATTCCACGTTTGCGCTGGGTCCGTTGGATGATGTGCCGGTCTACACCGGCGGCCCGGTCCAAGGCGAGCAGGTGATCCTCTGCGCCTGGCAGGTCCAAGCGGGGGCGGAGGGCTTTCGCCTCTACTTTGGCATCGATTTGGAGAAAGCGGTCGAGTTGCGCGGTCATGAGGGCATGGAGATCCGCGCCTTTCTCGGGTACTCGGGCTGGAGCGCCGGGCAGCTCGAAACGGAGCTCGGTCAGCACACCTGGGTGGTGGTCCCGGTGGGCTCCGATCTGCTGGAGTATGATGCAGATGAGAAACTCTGGCGGGGCCTGCTGGGCGGGCTGGATCCGGAATGGAAAATCCTCGTCGACGAGCCCGACGACCCCAGCGCCAATTGATTCTGGATGTGTTGGTTGGACAATCGAGTTGACAAGGCTCCCGGCAATCCGTGTTTTCGACCTTTTTATGAAAGTCGTTTCCTCTATCAAATCCGCGAAGAAGCGTCACCCGGCGTGCCAAGTGGTTCGCCGCCGTGGCAAGATCTACGTGATCAACAAGGTCGAGCCCCGTTACAAGGCCCGCCAAGGTTGAGCGTTCTCCTCCCTCTTTCCCGCGCCATGAAACCCGAAGGCCATCCCTCTCTCAATCACGTTTGCTTCCTCGACATCGGAACCGGCAAACGCTTCCTCACCAAGTCCACGCTGAAATCGGCTCGTAAAGAGCAGATCGACGGCGTCGAGTACCACGTCATCGTGCGTGACGTGACCATGGACTCGCATCCGGCCTACACCGGCGAAAAGCGCCTGGTCGACACCGCGGGTCGCGTCGAGAAGTTCACCTCCAAGTTCAAGCGCACCACGGCCAAGAAGTAAGGTCCGGTGAGCTGACACTCCCTTCAAGCCCTCCGCCTGCGGAGGGCTTTTTTTGTGCCGGAGAGGGTCCATGCTTCGCGCACGGCGATGCGGCCTTGCCCGCGTTGGGAGCGTCGCCTTTGCTTTTTCGCTCATGGCTTCGACCCGGCTCCTCCTTTTCGATTGTGACAGTACCTTGTCGGCCCTCGAGGGGATCGACGAATTGGGACGATTGAAGGGGCCCGACGTCTTTCGCCGAGTCGAGGCCATGACAAACGACGCCATGGACGGGAGACTCGCGGTCGAGGCGGTCTTCGGCCGCCGGCTGGACATCATCCTGCCCCGGGCGGAGGACCTGCTTGCGGTCGGAGCGCGCTACCTGGAGACGATGGAACCCACCGCGTGCGCGGTCGTGAGTCAGGTGCGACGGGAAGGCTGGACCCCGATGATCGTCAGTGGAGGGTTTCGGGGTGCCATCCGGCCCCTGGCGGACCGGCTGGAGATCGAGCGCATCGAAGCGGTCGATCTGACATTTGACCGGGATGGGTCCTACCTCGGTTTTGATCGTGACTTTCCCACGACCCGTTCGGGGGGCAAACCGGAGATCGTGTCCCGTCTGCGGCGGGAGCTGAACCCGGTTCGCGTGGTGATGGTGGGGGATGGTGTCAGCGATCTGGAGACAAAGCCGGTGGTGGACCTTTTTGTGGGATTTGGCCGCTACGTGCAGCGCGAGCGCGTTCGCCGTGAATCTGCGCATTTCATCACGTCGCTCGATCAGCTGCCTGCACTCCTGCAGGGTTTAGAATAGACCGGCCGTTCCCGCGAACGGTGCCGAACGGTCTTCGATCCGGTGTCCCTGGAAAGATGCAGGCGCAGGATTGCCATCGAGGCGGGACCGGTTTCAGTCCGCATTCGCCAATTGATTTTGACCCATGATTTTTTCACCACGACTCCCGTCTCCGTTGCGTTTTGTCCTGTGGCTGCTCCTGGTTGGAAACGCCACGCCGGTCGTGTCTTTCGCGGCAGCGGCCCCGGCCGGCGAGTTTCCTCGCTCCCTGGAGAGTTACGCTGCCGGGGAGCAGGGGATGTCGCTGGGCGAAATTCTGCTGAGTCGTGTCCGCGCGGAACCGATCAATGCCGTGGCCACGCTGCTCTTCCTCGGCGCCATCCTGCACACGTTTGCCGCGCCGAAACTGATGCATCTGGCGCATCACTACAAGGAGCAGCATGAAGCCCGCCTGCGTGCCCGTCGTGCGAAGGAGCCCGCGCGGCCCGGGGAGAAGGAGTCCGTCAGTTTTCGCGCCGAGATCCTGCACTTTCTCGGTGAAATCGAGGCGATCTTCGGCATCTGGGTCATACCCTTGATGATCTCGCTGGTGGCGACCAAGGGCTGGGAGGTCACCCAGCACTACCTGAGCCATCAGGTCAACTACACCGAGCCGTTGTTCGTCGTGGTCATCATGGCCATCGCGGCCAGCCGTCCGATCCTGCGTCTCGCCGAGGCGCTGATGGGTCGCGTGGCGGCGCTGGGCCGGGGCACGCCCGGCGCCTGGTGGCTGACAATCCTGACGGTCGGGCCGGTCCTCGGGTCGTTCATCACCGAACCGGCGGCCATGACCATCTCCGCGCTCCTCCTGCTGGAGAATTTCTACCGGTTCAATCCGTCATTGAAACTCCGTTACGCCACGCTGGGCCTGCTTTTTGTCAACATCTCGGTCGGGGGCACCTTGACCCACTTTGCCGCGCCGCCGGTGCTGATGGTGGCGGGCCGCTGGGGCTGGGGGCTGGAGCACATGCTGACGAACTTCGGCTGGAAGGCCGCGGTGGGGATCATCATGGCCAACGCCGTCTATTACCTCCTGTTCCGCCGGGAACTGGCGGCGCTTGCACCCTCCGGAGCCGCGCCCAGCGAGGAGGATGTCGCCGAGGCGCACTGGGCGGTCCGACAGGATCGGATTCCTCCCTGGATCACAGCGGTGCACGTGCTCGCCCTCGCCTGGACGGTGCTCACGGCCCACTACTCCGCGTTGTTCATCGGTGGATTTCTCATCTTCCTCGCCTTCGTCCAGGCGACGGCGCACCACCAGAACCCCATCGCGCTGCGCGGGCCCATCCTGGTGGGCTTCTTCCTCGCGGGCCTGGTCGTGCACGGGGGACTGCAACAGTGGTGGATCGCGCCCGTGCTCGGCAGTCTTTCCCCGGTGCCGCTCATGCTGGGTGCCACCGTGCTGACGGCCTTCAACGACAACGCCGCCATCACCTATCTTGCCTCACTCGTACCGGGGTTCACGGACGAGATGAAGTACGCGGTGATGGCAGGGGCTGTTACCGGTGGGGGCTTGACGGTGATTGCGAATGCTCCGAATCCGGCCGGACAGTCCATCCTCGGTTCGTGCTTTCAGGGTGGGGTGAATGCGATGCACCTGCTGTTCGCCGCTCTGCTGCCGACGGTGATCATGGGCCTCGCATTCATGCTGCTCTGAACTCCATTCATGCCATTGCCCGTTGATTTGGTCCATCGCGAGCTGGGGGGGGCGGGCCAGCCGCCGCTGATCCTCCTGCACGGTTTGCTGGGGTCATCCCGCAACTGGCAGACCGCGGGACGCGACCTCGCGGCGCGATTTCACGTGTTCGCCCTCGATCT
This sequence comes from Opitutaceae bacterium, assembly GCA_016794725.1. Classification (GTDB taxonomy): domain Bacteria; phylum Verrucomicrobiota; class Verrucomicrobiia; order Opitutales; family Opitutaceae; genus UBA6669. Next base: position 7,858 of record JAEUGZ010000152.1, read on the forward strand.
GCGCAACCACGGATCGTCGCCGCATTCTCCTGGCATGGAGTGGGACGCGTTGGAGGCCGATGTGCTCGCCTGGATGGACCGGCAGGAAATCGTGGAGGCGACCCTGCTGGGCCACAGCCTCGGAGGAAAGGTCGCCATGCGCCTGGCCTGCCGGAACCCGGCCCGCGTGTCGCGGTTGATCGTGGTCGACATCGCCCCCAAGGCCTACCTTTCGCGCGCGCATCGTGCCGAGTTCGCGGCGATGACGGAACTCGATCTGGGCACACTGGAGAGCCGGGCCATGGCGGAGCTGCGGTTTGAAGCGCGCGTGCCGGATTGGTCGATGCGAAAGTTTCTCACCACCAACCTTGAGCGAACGGACGAGGGTGGATGGCGCTGGACCATTCCGCTGGCCCTGCTGACCGAGGCCCTCCCGGTGTTGGAGACCAACTCGCTGGCTGACCGTGATCGTTTCAACGGACCGGTGGTATTTGTGGTCGGCGGTCGGTCCCGCTATGTGCTGGAGTCCGACCACGCTGCGATCCGCACCCACTTTCCGCGCGCGCAGTTCGTGGTCATGGACGAGGCAGGGCACAACCCGCACATGGAAACGCGCGAGACGTTTGTCCGCACCGTCTTGGATACGCTCTGACGGTTCGCGCTAGCGTCGCGACCACAGGCGCAGGCTGGAGAGCAGGAAATGCTCGAGCGCCGCGGACTCGTTCAAGTTCACGCGCAGGAGTCCCACCGCGTGTTCCAGGCGGTCGACGGAGGCAATCAAGGCGCGCCGGGAGGCCTCATCACCCGCCTGGAGGAGCGGCCAGGCGTAGGACCGGGTGGCGGCTGCGATTTCCGCGAAGAGGCGGGTGCGAAGCCCGTTGGCGATTCCCGTTTCAATCGCCACCTGCTCGTCCTCCTCGAGCTCGGGCGGCAGGGTGGACTTCTGGCGTTTCCACTCCTCGCCGGTGGCAAAGTCGAGCACCGTGCCAAAGCGAGCGACCAGCCCGTAGAGTCCAAACACCGAGTCGGCCGCTGCTTTCTTGTCCGGCACACCGGTGGCGAGTTTGCCCATCCAGGTCCGGTAGTCCGCCAGCCAAGCCGTCCAACCATCGGCCGCCACTGCTGCTGCGGCGAAGGGGAAACGAAAGTGCAGCACCCGACTCCGGATCGTGGGGAGCAGCGCGTAGGGACGTGTGCTCAGGAGCAGCAGGGTGGTGTTGGAGGGAGGCTCCTCCAGCGTCTTGAGGAAAATGTTGGACGCCGCCAGGTTCATGCGGTCGGCCTCGTGGAGCAGGGCGACCTTGCGCGGAGCGACGGTGGCCGACACCTGGACCTTGCCGATCAGCGTGCGGGTGGCTTCGGCGGAAATCTGCCGCATCTTCCCAGCGGGTCGGAGACTGAAGCAGTCCGGATGCTGTTCCGGGCGAAAATATGCGGTGGAGCCCTCCACATTGAGCAGGCGGTCGGCGATTCCGAAGGCGACCCGTTCCAGCGAAGCGTGGTCGCTCCCGGTCAGCAGCAGGCTGTGTGACAACCGGCGACGCTCGATCGCCTGATCGATCACCACGATGGCCGGAGTGCCCGCGAGCGCCTCGGGCCAGGGCGCGGGATGGAGGGACGCCATGGATTTAGGAAGGCTGCGCTGGGAAAGACGCTGGCCGGGACCGCTCTGTCATCCAATCCGTTCCTTCACCGCCGCCCAGATCTTCTTGTCGATCACGTCCTCGGTTTGCGTGCCATCGATCACGACAAAGCGTTCCGGGAGGCCCTTGGCGAGAACGAGGTAACCCTCGCGCACCTTGGTGTAAAAATCGATGTTTTCACGTTCCATCCGATCCGGAAGATCGGAAGCCCGCTGCCGGATGCGCGTCAGGCTGACCTCGGTGGGCACGTCGATCACCACCGTGATGTCAGGCATGACATTGCCGACGGCGAAGTGATTGATCTGGTTGACCGGATCCATTGAGAGGTTCCGGGCTACTCCTTGGTAGACCGTGGACGAGTCGAGGTAGCGATCGCTCAACACGGTTGCGCCTCGCAGCAAAGCGGGCGCGATCACTTCCCGCACCAGTTGGGCCCGGGCCGCAGCGAAGAGCAGCAGCTCGGTCTCGGCGCACATTTCTTCGCCGCGTGAGTTGTGGACGATGATGTTGCGAATCTGTTCGCCGATCTCGGTGCCACCGGGTTCACGTACGGTCACCACATCCCGCGGAATCTTCTGCAGGCGCGCCGCGAGGCGAGCGATCTGGGTGGATTTTCCGCTGCCTTCGGAGCCCTCGAAGGAGATGAGTTTGCCGGAGCGTGACTGTTTCAAAGGCATGGATGAGAGGATGAAGGAGTTATCGCCAGTTGGCGAGGAAGGTTTCAATTTGCGGCAGGGTGGGACTCTCGCCCGTCCGCACATAGTGACCGCTGGTGCAGACTCCGGTGGCAAGACAGGATTCAGGATCCAGGCCGAGCAGCTGTCCCGTCGAAAAACCGGCGTTAAAATGATCGCCCGCCCCGGTGGTGATGAGTGGCTTTTCCGTGTAGGGACCCGGAATCCAGGCACTGCCCGCAGGCGTGGCGCAGGCGGCCGAGGCCCGGGGATGGACCACCACCGTGTCGATCCGCAGGTGACGTCGCACCGCCGTGGCGGTCGCCTGCAACGAGGCGCCATCTTCGCCTCCGCACGGAATCCCCAGAGCCTCGCACACCTGCTGCGCTTCCTTGTAGTTCAGGCCCAGGGTGACGCGTCCGAAGGTTTCGAATCGTGCCAGCGTGGTCAAAGCCTGGCGGAGATCGTCAGCCGAACGTTTTTCCGGATCAGCGAGATCAAAGAAAAACCGGGCCTTGAGTTGGGGAATCCCCGGCAAGATCCGATCGACCAACTCCTTGAAGATGGAGGTCATGTTTGGGATCATGGTCCAGTTGACGAGAGCCACCAGGTCGGCCGCGGCCAATTCCTTGACCAGCCCCTCTTCTCCGAGCCGAGTCCGGATGCACTCGAACGTGATGTCATCCAACGAACGCATCTGCCCGAGCATGAGTTTACCGTCGGCAAACTCCACCGCGGTGGTGTGGGCCGGTGAAGTGAGCGAGATCACCCGGGCCCGCTTCGCCAGATCGGCGAACACGGGATGGACCGAGGGAAGCCCGAGCGCGCCGATGTAGGTGAGCTGGTTGCCGTGTGCGAGAAGCGCATTGGCCATGATCGGACCGTTGCCGCCCAGTTTGTCGAGACGTGGATAGAGCTCGATATTGGTGCTCTTGCCCGCCGCGTTGGCGATCCGCCCACCGAACTCCGTCAGGGTTGAAATCGGCGTAAAGGCCTCGCCCTGTCCCGATCTTAACCCCACCGGGGTCACGATCGTATCGACGAACCCGTCGAGACCCACCAAGGCCTGCTTGGAGGGCAGGAGGGAGGCTCGGGCGCGCAGCGCAGTGAGGGCGGAGGTTTTGAAGTCCATGGAGTCAATCGTCGGAGGGAGGCGACCGGCGGAAGGCGATGAGGCAAATTCCGCGGCTCGGGTGCGGCAAACAGATTCGCACACGGCCGGGTTTGCCATTGATCGATGCGCCGGGTCC
>JAEUGZ010000211.1 GCA_016794725.1 Opitutaceae bacterium
CGATGCTGAGCATCGGCGGCACCACACGCGTGTTCCTGGCGATCCAACCGGTGGACTTGCGCGGCAGTTTCAACCGTCTCTATGGCCTCGTTGGGGAAGTGCTGCACGAGAACCCGAGGTCCGGCCACTGGTTCGTATTCACCAACAAGCGGAAAACGCGCATCAAGATTTTCGTGTTCGACGGCACCGGGGCGTGGGTCCTGGCCAACAGACACGCACCACAATGCTCGCAATGCTAGATTCGCGAAGGTTCTCTATCCTTACCATCCACTGTACGACAAGACTGTGAAGGTATTTGGCTCCGCGGGCGGCCAAAGAGATCTCGTTTACATCTTGTTACCGAACAATGCTACTCGTGGGATTCCTGGATGGATGTTCGATGAAGGTGTTTGCGCGAGCATCAGGATCGCAGATTCTCCGGTGATTGAGTGTGGCGCTCTGGTTCAGGTTCGCCAACTACTTGATTCCGCGAGGCCTGCCGAGCGTACTGAGGAGCATGACCCTTCCGCCTCCCGTCCAACCGTTGAGATCCGACCGACCCCGAGCAATCCAGCCAATCCTCCCGCTCGACGGGCCAAGGTCAAGCGCCCGAATACCAGAACCAAATCGGTCGCGGTGCGTGCAGCTGCTGCGCGAACTTCTCGAAGCCGTCATCCTTCTAGGCCCCGCGGACAAAGGAGGAGCCGATGAACGATAAGATCACGGCCAAGCACCTCGCACGCGCCGGGTATGTTTACGTACGGCAGTCCACGCTGCAGCAGGTGCGGCACAACGTCGAAAGCCACCGACGACAATACGCTCTTCAAGAGCGCGCGCGGGAACTTGGCTTCAAGAGCGTGGTAGTGATTGACGACGATCTCGGTATTTCCGGGAGTGGGCACCGAGAGAGGCCTGGGTTTGCCCGACTACTGAGCGCTGTGTGCGCCGGAGAGGTTGGTGGTGTCTTCGCGCTCGAAGCCTCGCGATTGGCACGCAACAATCGCGACTGGCATCACCTCATCGATCTCTGCGTCCTCACGGAAACCCTCGTCGTCGACGCCGAGGGAGTCTATGACCCCCGATTAGTCAATGATCGGCTGTTGCTGGGTCTCAAGGGGACGATGAGTGAATTTGAATTGGGCATTCTCCGACAGCGAGCCCAGGAAGCGTATCGCCAGAAAGTCCTGCGAGGGGAGGTATTGACGAGGGTGCCGATTGGATACGTCCGCATCGGAGAGATAGGCATTGAAATGACTCCCAACCTGGAGATTCAAGAAGCCATTCGAGGGATCTTCCACGAGTTCGAACGCTTGGGGACGCTCCGCCAAGTGTTGCTCAGGTACCATCGCGAGAAGATCCAAATCCCGAGGCTTCACTTGGTCAACGGTGTTGAATCCGTGGTCTGGTGCCTTCCCGACTATCAGCAGCTTTTGCGGATCCTCAAGTCACCGACCTATGCTGGCGCCTTCGCGTGGGGACGCAGTTGCTGCCGCTCTCACGTGGTGGATGGGCGATCGCACAAAACGGGTAACCACCGTCTGCCCATGGACAAGTGGGGAGTCTTGATCCGAGATCACCATGCGGCCTACATTTCCTGGGATCGGTATCTGGAGAACATCCGGATCTTGAGCTCGAATCGAACCAAGCATCATGCGGTGAGCTGCGGAGCACCCAGAGAAGGACGTGCCTTGCTGGCTGGTTTGCTGCGGTGTGCCTGCTGTGGCAATAAGCTGCGGGTAGCCTATAGAGGACGTGACGGGCGGGCAGCGAGGTATTATTGCATGACGGGAAGTAGGCAGGTGGGCGAACCATCCTGCTTGACGTTCGCTGCGATCCGGGCTGACGCGGCAGTTGTGGCGGCGGTGTTGGAGGCTTGCCAACCATTGGGGATCGAGGCGTCGCTAGAGGCCCTTAAAGGGAATAGGGCTGACCAAGATCGGAAACGCAAAGCATTGGAATTGGCCCTCCAGCGGGCGCGTTACGAAGCCGACAGGGCCCAACGTCAATTCGATGCCGCCGATCCGGCGAACCGACTCGTCGCCGGGGAACTGGAAAATCGATGGAACACTGCGCTCGCCGGCGTCGCCGAAGCCGAGGAGCGGCTACGCGGAGCGCAACACGGTGCAGCACCCATTACCGAGGAACAGAGGCAGCGCATGCTGACTTTGGGTTCCGATCTTCAGGCGTTATGGGATGATCCCGCGGCGCCCGTTGAACTGAAGAAGCGGATCATTCGGACGCTAATCAATGAAATCATCGTCGACGTGAACGACGCGTCCGGATTCGTCGAGATGAAGATTCATTGGGCTGGGGGCACTCATACTTCGTTACACGTCCCGAAAAACAAAACCGGCTGCAACGGCAATGCGATCAGCAAGGACGTGGTGGAACTGGTCCGGGACCTGGCTAAATCGTGGCCTGACGCCGAGATCGCGACCATGTTGAATCGGCTGGGTCATCATACGGGGCCTGGAAACGGTTGGAATGAAACCCGCGTCAAAAATTTCCGGGGGTACCACAAGATCCCAGTACACGACCGGAGTCATGACCGTACCTGGATAACCATGGCGGAAGCAGCCGCTGAGTTGAAAGTCAGTACCTGGTTAGTTAAAGCCATGGTGGATCGCGGCACTCTTCCCGCGAAACAGGTCGTAAGGGGGTCTCCCTGGATCATCCAACGGGTGGATCTGCGGCGCGACGAGGTGAAACGCTCAGTCGAACGGGCCCGGATGAACAATCGGGTTCCGCGAAGGGAAGACGGTCAAACTCTAATGCCTTATCTATGAACAACATGAATTCGGGGGGCATTGTGTTGCGTGGCTCAAACGGCTGGAGGCCGGCAAATTCTCCTGGCCGGTGGCGGATCGCGCCTCGCTGAGCCTTCGCAACGAGGAGTTCGGGGCCCTTGTCAACGGGCTGGAAGTGAGCGCGAAAATGAATTGGTACCGTGAGTGAGTTTCCGCTTGATGTCAGTGTGTGAGATGTGGTGAGTGAAAGCGTGCCCGCGCCAGACTCACTCGCCGAGAGACTCGATGCGCTGGCACGTCGGTTGGAGGAGTTGGAGAAGGAAAATCAGGCGCTGCGGGAGAAGTCCAAACGCGACGACGCGAAGATTGAGCGCCTGGAGCGTGAGAACCGGGAGCTGCGCCGGCGGCTGGACAAGTTCATCCGGCTCTACTTCGGTGGAACAAAGAACGAAGGCCTGACACCTGGGCAGATGGAGCTGGCGCTTCAAGGACTGCCTGCGGTGCTGGAACAGGCACCCGTCGGGCCCGCGATCCCCTTGGAAAAACCCGAACGACCGACGTGCGAACGGAGTCCCCGCCGGGCACTGGATGACGAGCGCCTGGAGCGGCGCGTGACGGTGATCGAGCCCGAGGAGGTGGTGGCGGACCGGACCGGTTGGACGAAGATCGGCGAAGAGCGGACGGTGCAGCTGGATTACCGGCCGGGCCTGCTCTTCCGGCATGAGATCGTGAGACCGCGCTATGTGCGCAAAGAACAGTTTGCCATCGCGCCGCTGCCGGCGCAGCCGATTGACAAGGGAATGGTGGGAGCGGGACTACTGGCCTGGCTGCTGATGGGCAAGTTCGTCGATC
>JAEUGZ010000225.1 GCA_016794725.1 Opitutaceae bacterium
CCGGAACGAGTCCACCCGGAAACGCGGCTCCGGGAATTTCGCCGATATTGCGCGTATTGACAAACGTAATATTGTCGGCGACGAGATCACGATTCACCGTGGGATGCAGCACACCCGCCCGCACCTGGTTGGCGGCGTTCCCGCTCGGCGTGGTGGCGCGAAAGCCAAAGCTTGGGGCGGCTTGGTTCGGCTGGTTGTAGATGAACGCGATCTGGTCAAAAATCTGGTTCTGCCCCATGGACAGTGGAACGAACGTGGAGGCGTTCTGCGTGCGGGCGTTGGGATTGCGGTCGGGATCGTCATAGAACGTCCAGTCAAATCCCGGCCGGCCGGCGTCGATCCACTGCTGGTTGATGCTGTTGAACGGCAGCAGGGTGATCGGCCGGTTCGCCTTGCTGCGTCCGGACTCGAAATTGGCCCGCACCGTGGTGGAGCGAAAGGGTTTGGCGGTGAGTGCACCATAGACCCGCTCCTTGTGTTCAAACGCAGGTCGCTGGTTGTATTTCTCCTGGTCGTCCAGCGCGGCGATTCGAAGCGCCAGTTTCTTCGGAATGAGCACACGGTTGAGGTTGAAGGTGCTGCGCAGGCTTTCGTTGTTCCCGTATCTGAACTCCACCTGTGTCGAGTTCCGGTCAACATTGGCCGCCTGGAGCGCCGTGTCGACCACACCGGCCGGGCTGCCGACGCCAAAGAGCACCGCATTGGGGCCGCGGCTGACTGTCACGGTCCCGGTATTGTAGGAGTCAATCGGAATGCTCGAGGTAAAGAAATTGCGGGTGTAGTTGGGACCGGCCAATCCACGGGTGCGCGAGCCTCCCTGCGGGTTGGTGCGAACGCTGTCACCTGTCGTCTGCTGGGCATTGATGTCGTTGCCCGAACCGGAGAAGTTCCCCCCCGGTCCGGCCGCCTCCATGCCCGTGGCATAGATGAGCAGTTCATTCATATTCGTCACACCGAGATCGTTGATCAGGTCCTTGGTGTAGATCGAAATGGAGGCCCCGATGTCCTTCACCGAGGTGTTGATGCGCGTTCCGGCCAATGTGGAGGTGGCTTGGTAGCCACTTTCCCGGTCCGCGTCGACCGTGAAGGGGCTGAGGGTGATGGCCTCCTCGTTGGATACGACATCCTTGGTCGTGGGAGAGGTCGGCAGAGAAGTCTGGGCATTCGCATCGGTGCCGGTCAGCAGCGTGAGCAGGAGGGCGACACGAGCGAGGGGGGTCTTCGATTTCAAGGGTTTCGATTCAGGTTTGGGTGGCGGTTGCGGGTCGGATTCCGGCTTCCCCTCCCCGGCCGGATCGGTGGCACCCGAGTTGCGCCTACGGCTGACCACGAACGCGCCGGTGGACCGGTCCTGTGACGCGGTCAGTCGCGTCCCTGCCAGCATGCGTTCGAGGGCTTCCTGGGGCGAATACGCGCCCGCCACGGCATTGGTCTGCTCGCCGCGCACCTTGTCCATCATGTAGATGATCTGACGGCCGGAGGTGCCGGCAAACTGATTGAGCGTGGTCGTGGCGTCGCCTCGGGGGAGGTTGAAACTCCGCTTCTCCGAGGACGCATCCGCCGCGTATCCAATCGTAGCCGCACAGCACAGGGCGCTGGCGACGAAGGCAGGAGACGGAACGAGACGCTGGGTCAAACGGAGCAACGGGGTTACTCCTACAACGCAGACGACGACAAAACGGGTTAGTGCCCGTCCAAAGAATTGTCCCCGGGCAGCCACGGCGAACGCCGACTACCGCGCGTGACGCAGCAGGATCCGTTGGTCTTCGCCTCGCTCCGCCACGATGTCCCCGTCCTGCACGAGCAGACGAACAAACAATTCAACCTGATCCGCCGCGAAGGTGCCGCCAATCTTGCGCTCGCCCACCTCGGCATCCCCAAGGACCAGTTGCTGGGGATTGCGCCGGTTGAAGAGGGTGATGGCATCCCGCAGGGGCAGATCGGTGAACGTCATCACCTGGCTGTGCCAGCGGTTCGCAGCCTGCAGTACGTCGGCGGGTACGCGCTCGACCCTGGCCCCGATGCCCGGGACATCACGGGTGATGAGGGTGCGTTCGCCGGCGACGAGCAAGGGTCGTTCCGTCGTCAGCGCCGGCGCGTCGGAGCTGTTGGCGGAGGTCGCATCCCGCGCAATCTCTACCCGGCCTTCGGTCACAAGGACCTCGATACCTTGGTCACCGAGTCGGACACTGAAGGCGGTTCCAACCGCGCGGACCGAGACACCACCCGCGGAGACGATGAAGGGCCGAGCGGTGTCGTGCGCAACCGCGAAGTGCGCCTCGCCTGCGGTCAAGGTGACGCGACGCACCTCAGGAGTCAGTGCGACCTGTACCTGGGTGCTGACGTTGAGGTTCAGCACCGATCCGTCGTTGAGCGCGATCTGCTGCTGTCGCGTCGCGGCCGTGGCGTAATGCTGGGTCGGCGCGGCTCTCATGGGGAGCATCCACCAGATACCTGCTGCAATCACGAGGGCCGCAGCAAGTCCAGCGACCCACACGGGCAAGCGAAAAGCGGGGGGACGGATGGCGTTGCTCGGGACCGCCAGGCGCGTATGGAGCGGTTCGCGCACCGCGGGCATCTCCGCGAGCAGGGACAGTGCACGCTCCGTGCGCACCACTGCGGCTTCATGACGGGGATCAGCGGCACGCCATGTCGCGAAGAGCGCGGCGCGCCCGGGGGAAAAACCTTCCTCGCGCTCAACCAGCCACTCGGCGGCGGTTGTCTCGAAGGCGTCGTCTTCGGCGGAATGGTCGGCTGGCGACGTGTTCATGGGGCAATCGGTTCAGCGGGCGCATCCGTGCCGAGCAGTCCGCGTTGATGGAAGAATCGGGTGCAGTCCTTGACACCCTTGATCATGTGGACCTTGACGGTCTCCGGAGAGATACCGAGCCGCGCGGCGATCTCCTTGTAGGCCAGGCCATCGAGGTGACGCAGCATCATCACCTGACGACAGCGTTCCGGCAGAGCGAGGATCGCCTCAAGGAGCGCTTCGAGGCGTTGCTCGCGCTCCAAGGCTTCGCCCACGCCGGGCGACTCATCGAGGACCGGCATCGCGACAACGTCGGAGATCTCCTCGTGTTCCTGACCCCGTCGACGCCGGAAGAGATCGATCGCTGCGTTGCGCGCCGTCGTAAAGAGGAAGGCCTTCGCGTGGGTGACGCGTCCGCCTTCGTAGGCGCGCAGCGTTCGCACGTACGTTTCCTGAACGAGATCGTCGTGATCGGGGAGCGCGGGGAAACGTTTCTGCAAATACGCCCGAAGCGCCGGTTCATAGGGTTGAACATGCGCGGAAAACCAACGGGCCTGTTCGGTCGGTGTCATTGGGGTGGGGTCGCGGCGGCAACGCGAAGGGTCGCGTGACGATCCGAAAGCACACAGGAGGTGTCGAGAGCTAACCGGCCGGTGCAGTTTTTTCCAACAAGAGACTAACCCATCCTGCGCTTCCCTGCGTTACAGTCCTTGGGGAACGTGGGGGAAACAAGGTCACCGCCAATTCGTTGGCCGACCAAGACAACGTTACTCCCTCGTAAATGTCTGCTGCTAAGCGGGACGCAAACAACCTAGGAACCGTGCACCAGTGGAACAGAAGCAACGAGGCGCAGGCCTAGTTCGTCCTGCCCTTGAGGGCATCCAGCTGGCGCTGCGCCACCACCGTGACTGATCCGGCCGGGAGCGCGTGAATCACGTCGTTCAGAAGATCGCGGGCAAACGCGGGATTTCCGGCCCGAACCAGGTGTTCGGCAGCGACCAGTGCGGCGTGGGCCGCTGGCACGCGCTGGCTGGCAGAGTCGCCTTTCAAAATCTGCTGCAAGGTCTTCGACGCATCAACGGTGCCGATCATGCCGAGCGAGGCCATCGCCTCGGCTGCCACCCCACGCTTGGGATCGAGGGCCAGAGCCTGCAACTCCGGAAGGGCCGAACGCTCCCGGCGCACACCGAGTGAATTGACCACACCGGCCAGGTTGCGCCCCTCCAGCGACCCCAAAGCCTGCCGCAACGCCTGCCCTGCAGACGGATCAGAAATGCCTTCCAGACCGCTGCGGGCGTAGTCAGCCAGGACCTCGTGATTGAGGAGCCTGGCCAGAGCCGGAACCGACTCCGGTCCGCCGAATACACCGAGTTCCTGACAGGCACGCGCCTTCTCGTGCACGCCAGCCTCAGACGCCAGCACGGCCAGGGCGGCCGTCGACGCAGGATTCCGGGCAGGGGTCGTGCAACCCGCGAGGGCGAGAGCGACGAGGGAGAGAACCAAAAGACGAGAAGCGATCATAGGTGTGTCCCCAAAACGTGAGATTACACGTGCCATGGCGCCCGACGCGCGCGACTGCACATGCGGTTGGCATCAGCGTCGTTGACGAAGGCCTCGGCAACGGGATCGAACTGCACCTTGCGGCCGAGCCGCCAGCCAATGGAGGCGGCATGGGAGACAATGTGCCCGCGACGCGTGACGTCGGCATTGGCCGCCGGCTTCGCGCGAGACTTCACACAATCGAGAAAGTCGCGAACGTGCGTGGTCGGATCCGTTCCCGCCATTTCCTTGGGTGCCCCACTCTGGAGCAGCGCAGGGTTGGACACCGCGATCTTTCCGGTATCCGCGGCCTCGACCCACCCCTCGTCGCCCTCGAATCGCACCGGGCAGGTCCCCGGTACGACCCAGTTCCCCTCCCCTTTGAAGCCCGCCAGGCGCATGATGAGCTTCACCCCGTTCGCATAGCGCGCGTGAATCGTCTGGCCCTCGGCCTCGAACTCCACCGGGGTCGTGTCATCTGCACTCGCGGCCCACTGGCAGAGATCGACGGTGTGGGCGCCCCACTCGGGCAATGCCGCGCCGCCATGGAAATCGTAGTACCCGCGCCAGCGCCCCTGCACATAGTCCTTGTTGTAGGGCCGCCACGGTGACGGTCCCAGCCAGCGGTCCCAATCAACCTTGTCGACTCCGGGCTCCGGTTCAGCCGGCAGCCATTCGTGGCTTTCCTCCAGCGGAAGGATGCTCGCGTGCACGGTGTGAATCTTGCCGAGCCGCCCGCTCCGGGCCAGTTCAGCCGCAAAGCGGAAATTGTCGACGTTGCGGCGCTGCGTGCCGGCCTGAAAGACCCGCCCATAGCGGTTGACGGCGCCAGCCAACTCCTGGCTCTCCCGGATCGTCATGCTGCAGGGCTTTTCACAATAGACGTCCTTGCCCGCCTTGACCGACAGGATCGTGGCCAGCGCATGCCAATGGTCCCCAGTGGCAATGAGCACGGCGTCAATGTCGGGGCGGCCCAGCACGTCGAACATCTCCCGCGTCTTCAGGCAGTCCTGATTGTTGTAGCGCCGGTTGACCATCACGCGGACCACCTCCTGGCGCACGGCCTGGACATCGGCAATCATCACAAATTGAACATCCGGCTGCTTAAGAAAGGCGGCCAAATCCTCGCGACCCCGCGGCCCGATGCCGATGCCGCCGAGCACGATTCGGTTGCTGGGGGCCACCGTCCCATTCATGCCCAGAGCGGAAGCGGGGATGAGGGTGGGCATGCCGAAGACGACGGCTGACCCTTTCAAGAACTGGCGTCGGGTGAGTTTCATGCGTGTACGGAGTGATCAGCGGTGGACGAGTGGCTCCGGCCTCCTCGCGACGGAGACCGGACTGCCTGGGAGCGAAGATGAGGGGTACGTCGGTGCAGTGACGGCTGCAGTATAGGCGTTTCGAGCGGGGTCTCTGTGCGTCTCTTGCCCAATCCAACGCGAAAATTGGGCAATACGCGAGCGCAAGCTCGCCCATCACCGCGGACGCCGTGCGAAGGCACCGTGGCGGTGGTGCTGCACCTCATATCGCCCACTGCACCCGCCCCCGTGTGCACGATCAAGGCGCGCCTGGGTTCAAATCGGCCTCACAGACCCTGCCTTCACCGGATCCCACCAGGCAAAGCGGCGAGTCAGCGATGCTTCCCACATCTGATAGGAGAGAATACGATCGCTCCTTTCTGACGCCCTCACCCTTACCGGTGGCCGCGGGGACCGCAGCAATCGCGTCCACCTCCAACCGCTAGTGCCTGCCCTCAGGACGGCGTCGACGGTTCAACTGAACGAAAAAAGTCACCTTCAGTGGACTTCGAAACAGGGACCTTCAATCGTGCCTTTTTGGTGACAACGGGCGCGGCAGGAACGGGCGCGGCTACTGACGAACCCACAGCGACCTTGGCCCTCGTGCCGTCGACCATCGCGCCCAGCTCCTGGACCACCTCCTGAAGCTCGAAGGCCTGGGCGTTGAGCTCCTCGGCGGCGCTGGCGGTCTCCTCGGCACCGGCGGCATTCTGCTGCACCACGGTGTCCATCTGTGACACGGCATTGGCAATCTCACCGATGCCCTGGCTCTGCTCCTGGGCGGAACTGGCGATTTCGCCGATCAATCGGTCCACGTCGCGGCTGTGCTGCAGGATCGTGCCCAGACTCTCGCCCACGGATTGGGAAATCTCGGCTCCCTGTCGACTCCGGTCCAACGCGTTCTCAATCTTGCCCGCCGTTTCCCGGGAAGCCTGCGCACTCCGCTGCGCCAGGCTTCGCACCTCATCCGCGACCACGGCGAATCCGGCGCCCGCCTCCCCAGCCCGGGCGGCCTCCACCGCCGCGTTGAGGGCCAGCAAATTGGTCTGAAAGGCGATCTCGTCGATGGTCTTGATGATCTTTGCGATCTCCTGGCTCGACTCCTGAATCTGGTCCATGGCCGCCTTCATGCGCTGCATTTGCTCGGCACCGCTCTCGGCCGCGACCCGAGCCTGCCCCGCACTCTGCTTCGCGGTGGCCGCACTCTCCGAACTGCGGGAGGTCATGCTCCGCATCTCCTCCAGCGAGGAGGAGGTTTCCTCGAGCGAGGCCGCCTGCTCGCTCGAGCCGGCGGCGAGCGCGTTGCTCGCATTCGACACCTGCGCGGAGGCCGTGGTCGTCTCGGCAGAACTCGCCCCCAGCGCGGTCATCACCCGGCGAAGCGGGGTGGTGATCCGTCGCTCGGCCACGACCGAGGTGACCGCCAGCAGGATGAAGGCCGTGACGCCCACCGCCATCACCACCCGGATGATCACCGTCAACGCCTCCCGCATCGAGCGCACACCCGCCGCCTGCAGCTGGGCGAGGTGATCGACATAGACCCCCGTTCCCACCCAGAAGTGCGTGCCCGGGACCGGAGCGGCAAACGAGAGCTTGGGCTGGTCCCCGGCGCCGGGTTTCGCGAAGACATACTCGACGAATCCACCGCCGGCCGCCGATTGCTGTGCCAGAAGCCGGATGAACGGGACTCCGTTCGTATCCGTCTTTTCGCCCAAATCCGTGCCTTCCATCGCCGGATTTGGCCCCATGACTCGAACCACGGTCCCTTCGTAAAGGAAAAAATACCCCGACTTGTCCTCCTGGTAGCGAATGCCACCCATCGCCTTTCGTATCACCGCCAGTTGTGCGTCATGACCCGATTCATCCGCGATCAGCGAGGCCAGCGACTGGGCGAGGTTGCGCGTCGTGAGCTCCAGCCGCGCCTTTTCGCCCTCGATCAAGCGCTCCTTCAGCTGGTTCCCGGCGATGTCCTGCGCCTGGTGGAGTGCATAATAGGAGAAAGCCGCAATGGTGGCCGAGAGGGCCATGCTCATTCCGACGAGAAAGCGCAATCGCGCTCTGATGGTTACAGTCGAGGCATGCATAACGTATCCTAAGGCAGGGTTTACTGCGAGTGAGTGAGGATCAAAGGGGGTTGGCGGGTGTCGGACTCGGATCGGTCATGGCCAACGGCGACTCCAGTGCGCGGTGGGGAAAAGTGACACGATCGGCCAGAGACGAACGGAGAGTCGCCAGCAGTGCGGCCGTGGTGAAGGGCTTGCAGAGGAAGTGTTTCATCGCCAGTTCCTCCGCCTTGATCTGGTTGTGGTTGTCGCCGAGACCGCTGACGCCGACGAACGACATGTTGGGATCGATCCGCCGGATCGCCAACACGAGCGCGGGACCATCCATGACCGGCATCATCATGTCCGTCACCACCACCGATATGCGGGCACGGTGGGAGTGATAAATGGAGAGCGCGTTGGCCCCGTCGGTCGCGGTGATCACGCGATAGCCTGAGACCTCGAGCACATGCCGCGTCACCCCCAGCGCCACGGCATCATCGTCGACGAGCAGCACGAGTTCGCCATGACCCAGGTCGGGCAATCGGCTGCTGGCCGGACCCTCCACCGCCGCGACCTTTGCACCGCTCGCCGGCAGATACACCCGAAATACGCTTCCGTTCCCTTCTTCACTGTACACATTGACGAAGCCCCCGTGGCTGCGCACGATTCCGATCACGGTCGACAGCCCCAGACCCGTGCCCTTGCCCAGCTCCTTCGTGGTGAAGAAGGGCTCAAAAATGCGCTCGAGATTCGCGGGACTGATCCCCATTCCCGTATCGGAAATTTCAATCACCACGTGCGGTCCCAGGGCGGCACCGCGGTTCAGTTCCACCATGGTTTCATCCACCATGACGTTACGAACGGAAAGCGTCAGGCGTCCGCCGGCGGGCATCGCATCCCGGGCATTGACGCACAGGTTCATCAAAATCTGGTTCATCTGCGTTGGATCGGCATGAACCAGCCACAGGTCCTTTTCGACATTGAGACGCACCGCGATGTTTCTCGGAAACGTCCTTAGCGCGATCGCCTCCACCTCCCGTACGACATAGGACAGAAGCACCGAGACGCGCGCCCCTTCCTCGCCTCGGGCAAAGGAAAGGATTTGTTTCACGAGGCTCGCCGCCCGAAGTGAACTCTCCTCGATCATGCCGATGATCTTCTTCGCCTCGGTTCCCTGGGTGGTACGCTTCAACACCTCCACACCGATGAGAATGGGCGAAAGCAGATTGTTGAAATCGTGGGCGATGCCACCCGCGAGCGTGCCAATGCTCTCCAGACGCTGGGCCCGCAGGAACTTGGCCTCCATCTGCCGGCGTTCCGTGATGTCGCTGTCGAGCGTGAGAATCGATTGAGGCACGCCTTTTCCGTCGCGCAGGAGGGTCCACCGGCAATCCAACGTCAGGACCACGCCCGCCTTGGTGCGCTTGTTCAGGGTTCCCTTCCACTCCCCTTTCTGCAGGGCAATCTCCGCGGGTGCGCCAGTATCCGTGGCCAGCAATTCGTGGTGCTTCTGACCCACCGCCTCCGCTTCTGTCCAGCCGTAGATGATTTGTGCGCCGCGATTCCAATACTGGATCGTGTGATCCAATCCCAGGACGAGGATGCCATCGCGAGTCTGGTCGAGCAGCGCCGCCTGCTCGGCGAGTTTCTCTTCCGCTGCCCGTCGATCCGAGATGTCCGTGAGCCGCCCGACC
>JAEUGZ010000255.1 GCA_016794725.1 Opitutaceae bacterium
AGGGGAGGGCAGAATCGCGCTGAGTAAGACACGAAAGCCGTTCCGGCTTCCGCTACGTAGGAACGGAGAGGAGTCGGAAAGTCAGGGGGTAGAGGAACGCGGAATGCGTTTCTGGGTTGGGGGCGGGGCGAAGGAAAGCAACGAAAGCCGTTCCGGCTTCCGCTACGTAGGAACGGAGAGGAGTCGGCAAGTCAGGAGGTAGAGGAACGCGGAACGCGTTTCTGGGTTGGGGGCGGGGCGCAGGAAAGCAACGAAAGCCGTTCCGGCTTCCGCACCTTAAGCGGGAGGTCGTTTTCCGATTTTCACTCTTCACTCTTCACCCTTCGCTCTTCGGCGCGTACCGCGCCGCATCGCCGCCTCACGTGCCATAGAGCCGGTCGCCAAAATCACCGAGGCCGGGGAGGATGTACTTGCGCGAATTCAATTCGCGGTCGTGCGCCGCGGTGTAGATGGGTACGTCCGGGTGCGCCTGTTCTACCGCGGCGACGCCTTCGGGAGAACTGACAATGCAGACGAGACGCAGTTCGCGTCCCCCGCGCTCCTTGATGACCGTGAGGGCCTGCACCGCGCTGCCCCCCGTGGCCAGCATGGGATCGACGACCAGGATGCGCCGCCCGTGGAGCGCGGGCAGCTTGCAGTAGTAGCTCCGGGCGACGGCGGTGGCGTGGTCGCGTTCCAAGCCGATGTAGCCGACGCTGACATCGGGAAACAGGTCGGTGAACGGCTGCACCATGCCGAGCCCGGCGCGCAGGATCGGCACCACCACCAGGGGTTGGTCAAGGACCGGGCTGGCCACCGGCTCGAGGGGCGTCTGCACCGCCAGGGTGCGCGTCGGCAGGTCCCGGGTTGCTTCGAGCGCAAGCAACAGGCTGATCTGGTAGGCGAGCGTGCGGAACAGCGCGGGTTTCGTCGTTTGATCGCGCAGGTGCGTGATGCAGTGCGAGCCGAGGGGATGACTGAGGATGTGAAGCATGGAAAGCGGGAGTCGTGAGTGAAAGTGAGGAGAGCGCCGATCCTGATCCGTGTTCATCCGTGTCCATCCGTGGTTTATTCCCCTCGCGTTCAGCCTAGAGGAGACCGCGGTCGACCTTTCTTTCCAACGCCCGTTCGAGTTCCTTGCGCAGCGCCTTCTCCTTTCCGCGCAGGCCGGGCATGCGGGAGAGCCAGTGATAGACCTCTTCCTGCAGGTGACGCGGCATCACGGGTTCGAGGGCGAGCACCTTGTTGAGGGCGCGCACGACACCCTCCGCCAGCTGGTCGCAAATCACCGCCGCGGTCGCGGTGGCGTGCTGGCCGGCCAGGTGCACCACCGGGTCGGCCGGCTTGTCCTGTCCCCGGCGGGTGCGCAGCGTTCGATACTGCAGCAGGCTCTCGACCGAGACGATGGCCGTGCGCGGATAGTAGCTGGCCATGAGGTTCCAGGGATTGCCCCGACGCTGGCTTCCGGCTTTGCGCAGATCGCTGCGCAGAATTACGGCAGGGATGTCGGCAAACTTGGCGAACATGAATTCGACGACCGTGCCGCTGTCCAATTCGGTGCCGTCGAAATTGAAGACCGCGAGGTCGCAGTCGAGCAGCGCCCGGATGTCCTGATCGCGAATGGTCTTCGGGTGTTTGCCGTGCAGTTCAAAGTCCTGCGGCAAACGGCAGAGAAACCGGCCGTGCGATCGCTCGTAGATGGCTTCGGCCAGGTAGGCGTTTCCGATCAGGTGTTTGATGCTGAAGAGCTCGCTGGCAAAGTAGACCGAGTAGCTCTTGTGCTTGGTTTTCATCCGGAACGGCGGCGCGCCGGGTGGCGCGCGGTGGAACGATCCAGAACGACGGAGGCGCGCAGGGCAAGGGCAAGGCGCGGCCGACCGGTACCGAGCCGCAACAATTCAATTGAACCACGAATTGACACGAATCGACACGAATGAAGGCAGGGACCGAGCGTTGCGAGGGATTGTCTCACACTTGGGTGAGGTAAATTCATGTGCTCGAATCCTCGTATCCCACTCCGGATTCGTGTTCCTTCGTGGTTGTCCCTCGGCATCAGTCCGGCTGAGTTCGTGGTGAGCGCGGCCGCCGCCCTTATTTGGATTGCGGCGCCGGTGTCAGGGTCAGGGTGTGCTCGGTCTTGCCGGGGAGCAGGGGTGTTGGCTTGCCGGTGACCCATGCGTCGTGTCCGGCGCGATAGTAGGGCGAGAGCGGATGCCCGCTCTGTCCGCCGGGCATGTGGAGGATGGCTTCGCCTTCGCGGCCGGGAGAGATGGCAAAACGTTCGCTGGCTCCATCCGTGGGTGACTGGGCGCGGGGCAGGTGCGAGTCGCCCGGCATGGGCTGTTCCGGCATGTCGAGGTAGGTGCCGATCCAGGCCGGCAGGATCCGGCTGAATGGGTGGCGCATGTGGAGTGTGTTGCGATGTCCCCAGGTGGCCTGGTCGAGGGGGATCTTGCGCTTTTCCAGATCGGCGATCACGTCGTCGGCGGAGGCGAGCAGCAAGGCCTCCCACGAGGCGTAGGCGGGGGCGAGCAGGTGGAGCGGTTTTTCGTCGAGCAGGGTCCAGAGCGGGTGCTCGTAGGGCAGGGCGCGGTAGTTGAAACCCGACCACGCTTCGATGCAGGGGGCGAAGAGGGGAAACAGGGCGCGTTCCGCCACGCGCAGACGCCAGGTTCGCACGAGGAGGTAGCTGACGCTGCCGACCTCGGCGCGACCCTGCCACGATTCCACCTGGCGGCGCAGGGCGGCGCGTCCCGGCTGCTGGGCGACCGCCTCGGGGGTCAGGGTGTCGAGCAACCGCTTCTGCCACCGGTCGAGCATGAGCCCGCGGTCGTCGAGAGCGACGCCGATCAGGTCGGCGGGGGTGGGGGCGCGGTCGGCGGGACGGGCGGCCAGCTCCGACATGAGATTTCGGATACGGGCGGCGCGCGGGGCGGGCTCGTAGCCGCCGTCGCCCAGTTTTTCCAGCCCGGCCCCGCCGAGCATGCGCTGATTCGCGGTCCAGAGTGCGGCGCCCGGCGCGGCCTGCACCACCGGGACCTCGACGCTGGGAAGCGTGCCGTCCCAGCCGCGGTCGCCGTAGGCCCAGGGCACCGGCAGCCGGCCGTCGTGGCCGACGCGTCTGGGCAGTTTGCCCGCGATCGTCCAGGCGAGCCGGCCCTCGCGGTCGGCGACCAGGAAGTTCTGTGCGGGAATTCCCATCTCATGCGCAATCGCGATGGCCTCGGACACGGTGGCGGCCGTTTCCAGCTTCATCAGGCGAAAATTGGCCGCGGACGGATCGTGCAGCGTCCACTTGAAGGCAAGCGGGCGTTTGCGGGTGGTTTCGCCCACGATGGGACCCCAGACTGTCCACTGCGTGGTGAGGACTTCATCGGCCTGTCCCTTGACTTTGATCGTCTGCGTCCGGGTCTCGTATTCCGTGGGACCGGTGCCGTAGCCATACAGGCGGTCGGGCAGGGCGATGTCCGGCTGTACCAGCACCAGATCACCGGTGTCGGTGTTGCTATTGGTGAATCCCCAGGCGATGGAGCCGTTGGAGCCGACGACGAGGGCGGGGGCTCCGGGCAGGGTGACGCCATTCAACTCGTGAAACTGTTTCGGATCGTCCGCCCGGGGCCAAAGCAGCCGCGCGCGGTACCACACCGTGGGAACGCTGTGACCGAGGTGCATATCGTTCTCCAGGAGGGCGGGGCGACCGGCGGGGCCGCCGGCCAGACCGAAACTGTTGGAGCCGGGACGGATGTCGGGGAACTCCCCGGCGAGATGCCAGGGCCGGAACGACTCGGGTGGGTAAAGCACGAGTTCCGGAGCGATTGCCAGCGTCGACGAAGCCGACCGGTTGCGTAGATTGATCGCACGTGCGGTGGGCAGTGGCGCGAGGGGCGCGGTGGAACCGTCAAGGGCGGCGTCCTCTGGTCCGACCAGTGGCGCGAAAAAGGCCAGCGCCGATGGCCCGAGGACGTCGCGGACGGTCACGAGGTGCCGCTCATATGAACCGGTTTCATCCTGGAGGTCCAAGGCCATGGCGTAGAGGCAAAGCGCCGTGTCCTCGGGCAGCCAGGGACGGGGATCGACGCGAAGGACATCGTATTCCCAGGGCCGTGGGTGAGACAGAAGCGCGGCGTTGACCCCTGCGGCGTAGGCCTCAATCACCGCGCGTTCCTCGGGCGTGGTTTGTTGCATCACCTGGCGGGCCAGTGACCGCAGGTCGTGCATCCGCGCGCCCCGATCGAGGGGCAGGGCTCCCGGGCCAAAGAGTTCGGCGAGTTCTCCGCCGGCGCGCCGCCGCGAGAGGTCCATCTGGAAGTACCGGTCCTGCGCGTGCGCATAACCGAGGGCGCGGGCGACATCGACCCGCGTCGCCCCCTTCACGGTGGGAATACCCAGCGGATCCCGCTCAATCGTGGTGATGCCGGTCAGACCGGGCAGGGCAACGTTGCCGTCCAGCTGGGGCAAACTGGACTGGAAGCG
This sequence comes from Opitutaceae bacterium, assembly GCA_016794725.1. Lineage (GTDB taxonomy): Bacteria > Verrucomicrobiota > Verrucomicrobiia > Opitutales > Opitutaceae > UBA6669. The sequence continues at coordinate 4,453 of JAEUGZ010000255.1, forward strand.
GTTCCACGCCCATGCGACGACACCCAGAATGACAATGACCACCACACAGAAGGCGATTCCGAGCGTCCGGATGCGGCGTTTGGAAGGAGAGGGCGTGGAGGACATGGAGGTGAAACGAAAAGCAGGATCGACCGTTGGTGGCAGGCACGGGGTGTAGAGACCCGGGAGAAGGAAACGCTGAGCATGGAATTTTCTGTTGTCAGCGTTGCAGTTTGCAATGTTCGCCCCCGCGGTGCCGGAGCGTCAAATTGGGTGGGGCCGTCACCCCTCAACCGGTGAAAGTGCGGATGCGCGCCACCTTGACGATTGGCCATTGGAACGTCCTGCGTTTCCGTTGGAGGTGGCCTCAGTGAGCAGCGACGGGACCGACCGGTACCGCCTCCGTGGTCCGATTTCTTCACGCGATACCAATCCCCGCAGGGTCGGCGACCCTACCTCCAACGGGCGCTGTCCTTGGATCGGGCCTCGGTCGAAGCAACGGCGCGACTGCGGGATCCGGGTTGGATCGACTGGCTATACCTTAGCGTCGCCGCACGTAGATGACCGTGCAGATCGCCGCCATTGCGAGGGTGGGCGCAACGATCCACGTCGCATGGATGGGGATGCGATAGTGCGAAATGGCCCAGGCGATCAGCACGCACTTCATGATAATCAGCACCCAGCCAAGGATCAACGCCCGCTCCACCCGGCGGCTGCGCGGTTCGACCGACTGCACGGCCACATCCTGCACAAACGCGCGGTTGTACTCGGGGCTCGCCGGAGAGGAGCCCGTGATGAGGTGGAGGAGATTGGCGAACATCGGTGGTCCGTACCGTACGCGACTTTTCGGGAAAGGAAAGGGGAGCGTGCACGCTCGGCGACCTTTCCCCGCCGAGGACCATGAGCATGGTGGATTGAGTGACAGGCTGAACGGTTCGGATCTTGGATGCGATTCGGGTCTTGGCCGGTTTCGATGGGACGGTTAGGGTCCCTGGGATGGCGGGACCGGACGTCCCGGCCCGAACCTTGCGATTGCCGGACCTTATGACACGACTGTTTTTTTGCCTGGGGCTGTTCCTGTTGATGGGCGCGTTGGCGCGGCTGCCCGCCCAACCGTCGTCCGGGCCCGCCACCGCCAAGGCGGAACCGCAAGTGGATCCGGCCAAGGACCTGCCGCGGGTGGCCCCAACGGAACCGGCCGCCGCGCTGTCCACCTGGCGCGTGCGTCCCGGCTTTGCGCTGCAACTGGCGGCCCATGAGCCACAGGTGCGGTCGCCCATTGCCGTGGCCTTTGACGAACGCGGACGGATGTTTGTCTGCGAGATGGTCGACTACTCCGAGCAGCGCGATGTGGTTCCGCACCTCGGGCGGGTGTCGCGTTTGGAGGATCGGGATGGAGACGGTGTGTATGAGACCAGCACGGTGTTTGCCGACAACCTCGCCTGGCCGACGGGGCTGATCTGCGCGGGTGGCGGCGTCTATGTCGTGGCGACCCCCGATGTCTGGTTCTTCGCCGATACCGATGATGATGGCCGGGCGGACCGCCGTGAGGTGGCCTTCACGGGCTTCGGCACCGGATTGAAACGGCTCAACGTGCAGACGCTGCCCAACTCGGCGACCTGGGGACTGGACAATCGGATTCACCTGCAAACCGGAGGAGGCAACCGGGGCGTCATCACCTGTCCGACGCGCCCGGACCTGCCAGGAATTGAACTGGCGGGCAAAGATTTCTGGTTCGATCCCCGCACTCGCGAATTCGGTGTCGATGCGGGGGGCGCGCAGTACGGCATGAACTTCGACTCGTGGGGGCGGCGCTTCGCCTGCAGCAACAGCGATCACCTTCAGTTCTTTGTTTATGATGATACCCTGGTCTCGTCCGACTCGGCCTACCCCCTGCCTTCACCCCGCACCAGCATCGCGGCGGACGGTGGCGCGGCGGAGGTGTTTCGCATCAGTCCGGACGAACCCTGGCGCATCGTCCGCACCCGCTGGCGTGTCGGCGGAGTGGTGTCCGGCGTCGTCGAGGGCGGCGGCCGCGTCTCGGGCTATTTCACCGGCGCGA
>JAEUGZ010000260.1 GCA_016794725.1 Opitutaceae bacterium
GACCTGCTCGTGCTCGTCGGATCGCGACCGGGCGGCGCCGCCGAGCGTCTCGACCTCTACCGGCGCTGCCGGCCGGCGCTGAGTCCGCGGGTCGCGGCCTACTGGGATGCTCACGCCGAAACGGTCGCCCAAGGCATTGGCGGCGGCGGAAAGTTCGAAAACTACTTCCGCCTGTTCCGTTCGCGCCTGCTCCCGCTGGTCCACGGCCGCCGGACCATCGCCCGCCTGCTTCAGGGCGGCCCGCCGCAGGAACGCGCCCCTTTCTACACCCAGCACTGGAACACCTGGCGCTGGCGGCTGCTCTTCCGGTTTTTCTTTTCGCGGTTCATGATGGGACGCCTGGGACGCGATCCCGCCTTTTTCAAATACGTGGAAGGCTCGGTCGCAAACCGCATTCTCGCCCGGGTCGAGCATGCCCTGACCGCGCTCAATCCGGCCGACAATCCCTACCTCCACTGGATCCTCACCGGCACGCATGGCGACGCCCTGCCCTGGGCGCTGCGGGAGGAAAACTTTGGCCGGATACGCGACCGTCTTGATCGCCTTGAATGGCACGAGTCGACCCTCGAGGCCTTCCTTGCCCGCGAGCAGGCCGCCCGGCCCGGAGCGTGGATCGACAAACTGAACCTCAGTGACATCTTCGAATACATGTCCGAGGCCAACACCGCAGCGCTGTTGACGCGCCTGGCCGAGGCGAGCCGGCCGGGCGCGCGCTTCGCCTATTGGAACATGCTGGCCCCACGCTCCCGGCCGGAGTCGCTGGCGTCACACCTGCACCCGCGCCCGGACCTCGCCGCCCCGCTTTTTGCGCAGGACAAGGCGTTTTTCTACAGCGCGTTCATCGTGGAGGAACGACGATGACTCCCTTTGCCGGCATCGCGTTCATCCTGACCGCACTCGGCGCGCTGATGGCAGCGGTGAAGGTCCTGCAGCTACGCGCGCTCGTGCAACCCGAGACGGCGCGGAAGTGCGTCCATATCGGCATGGGTACGCTCTGCCTGAGTTTTCCCTGGATCTTCCACGAAGCCTGGCCGGTGTGGATCCTCGCCGGGCTCGCCTTGCTCATGCTCGGGGGCGTGCGCGTCGTGCCGGGCCTCAAGCGCGGGGTCGGCGGCGTGCTCCACGACGTCAATCGCGCCTCACTGGGCGAGTTCTGTTTTCCACTTGGAGTGGCTCTGGTTTTCACCCTGGCGCAATCCGATCCGCTGCCCTTCGTGATCCCGGTCGCACTGCTGACCTTCGCCGACGCGGCCGGGGCGATGATCGGCACACGCTGGGGACGCCACAAGTTCGCCACGCTCGAGGGCACCAAGAGCGTGGAGGGCTCGATCGCGGTGGGTGTCACGGGGATGCTGGCCACGGTGGTGCCCCTGATGCTGGCGGGACACGGCTGGGCAGTGTCGCTGATCATGGGCGCGGCCATCGGCCTGTTTGCGCTCAACCTCGAGGCGGTGTCCTGGCACGGGCTCGACAACATCTTCCTGCCGCTCGCGGCCTATGCGCAGGTCAGCGTGTACCTGGATACTCCGCTGACCCTGCTCGCCGCGAATTTGTCGGTCTTGTTTGTACTCACCACCGTGGCCCTGCTTTGGCGGCACGGGCAGGTGGTCGACGAGAGCGCGCGGCTCGGCTGTGCGCTGGCCCTCTACTTTTTTTGGAGCGTCGGCGGACCCGAGTGGCTGCTGTCGCCGCTCGTGCTTATCGCCAGCTACGTGCGTCTCATGCCCACCGTGCCTGGCGGTGTGCCGCGTCACAACCTCGTCGCAGTCCTCTGCGTCAGCTCGGCCAGCCTCATCTGGGGGGTGGCCGAAGCCTTCGCGTCGCATCCTTCCTGGCTCGCGCTCTTCACCCTCGGCACCGCCACCCACCAGGCCATGATCGGAACCGTGCGCTATTCGCAGGCGCGTCCCCGCTGGACACGGCTGGCCTGGTGGGCCGCGGGCGTGGCCCAGGCCGTGATCGTCCAGGGGCTGGCCTATGCGCTCCTCGTCTGGGGCGAGCCCGGCTTACCAGTGACCCTCGCCGTCGGCGCCGCCTGCGTGGCCGCAGCCACGGCGGCATTCGTCCTCGTCGAACCCCGGCTGCAGGCGCCCGACAACCTGACCCTCCGCTGGTGGCGCCAGGGCGCCGCCGCCGCGCTCGCGTCCGGAGGCGGCTGGCTGCTGTTTCACCTGTGACCGCACCCGCCGCCCTTTCCGCCGGACCCGACCGGATCCTTGAGCACCGTCACGCCGGCCAGTCGGCGGAGGCGGGGTTGTGGTGGCGGGAGGTCCCCACCCTCCCCGGTGAGAAACTTGGGGTGATCGGATCGTTCTCAGCCAGCGGACCTGCCGCCGCCGCCGCCGTGCTCGATCAGGCCGCGAGAGAGCTTGCCGGGCAGGGTTGCACGCTCGCGGTCGGCCCGATGGACGGCAACACCTGGCGCCGGTACCGGTTGGTCACCGAGCCCGGGACGGACCCGGCTTTTTTCCTCGAACCGACAAACCCGCCGGAGTGGCCGCAGTGGTGGCAGGCGGCTGGATACGCGACCCTCGCGACGTACACCTCGACCGTCGCCGACGACCTGCGGCGACAGGACCCGCGCGTCGCGGCCGTGGCGGAGCGGCTCCGCGCCGGGGGCCTGGCGATCCGTCCGCTGTCACTCGCGGTCTTCCGCGACGAACTGACCCGGATCTACGACGTGTCGATCGAGTCCTTTCAGGAGAACTACCTCTACACGCCCTTGCCCGCCGAGGCGTTCCTCGGTCAGTACCTCCCGCTCCAGTCGCGGGTCGTGCCCGAACTCGTGCTTCTGGCGGAAAAGGAGTCGCGTCCGATGGGGTACGTTTTTGCCGTCCCGGACTTCGCCCAGGCTGCGCGCGGAGAAACGGTGGATACGTTCATCGTCAAAACCCTCGCCGTCCGCCCCGGCCGCGCCTGCGCCGGCCTCGGCGCCTGGCTGCTCGCGGAGGTGCACCAGGCGGCGCGGGCCCTCGGCTTCCGCCGGGCGATCCACGCGCTCATGCACGAGTCCAACCGCTCGCGCGCCCTAAGCGCCCACTACGCGCGCACGATCCGACGTTATGCCCTGTTTTCGAAATCCCTCCGCTGACATGATGACCTTCCCCTCACCCCGGTCCGGAGGTGTTCGGTACGCGGTGACTCGAGGGCGATCCCGCGGCCTCAACGAGGCCACCTCCACCCGGTCACCCGCAGGGTTCTTCCCTGGATGGCGCTGCACCGTCGGCGCCGGTTGCGCTTCGCATGACCCCACCCTTTCCGTTGGAGGTGGGGTCGCCGACCCCGCAGGGATTGGCATCGCGATGCCCAAGCCCGAGCGCAGGCGGGACCGGCTGGTCCCGTCGCGGCCTCACCGAGGCCACCTCCAACGGGCCACCTCCACCCGGTCACCCGCAGGGTTCTCTCCTGGAGGGCGTCGCTCCGTCGGCGCCGGTTGCGCTTCGCATGACCCCACCCTTTCCGTTGGAGGTGGGGTCGCCGACCCCGCAGGCTTTGGCGTCGCGCTGTTTGTGC
>JAEUGZ010000307.1 GCA_016794725.1 Opitutaceae bacterium
TCGGGGCAGGATGCGCCACTTCAGCGAGCCCTCGTTCCAGGCCGCGTTCACGCCCTTGGCCAGGGTGCTCAGGCTGATGACGGACTGCACGCCGCTGAGGTTTCGCATCGCTCCCTCGAACTGATCCATCAGTGTGACCACCTCGTGGTCCACGCACCCGTTGGGCACCGTCTCCACAAACACGGTGAGCTGGTCGACCCCGATGCTGAAGTGCTCGATGATCGCCCGCGTATCCAGATTGTACCGTGAGTCCTGGCGGAGCTCAGGCACGCCGATGTGCAGATCGCCGATTTTCACGTCCTGCGACCGCCACCAACCCCAGACACCCAGCCCCAGGGCCAGCGCAATGATCACCAGCGACGGACGGGGCTTCATCTCCCCCGAAAACCGGGCCCAGAACCGGTCGGTCTTGGCCCGTCGGTCGCGAACCCATGCCGCGTAGCTGGTGGGAAGCGGGATGTACGACAGAGTGATGGGAAGCAGAAAGAGATTCGTGATGATGATGACAGCCACGCCCAGGCTGGCGCTGATCGCGAGTTCCTGCACGGAGGCGATCTTGATCACCAGCATGGTGATGAACCCAATGGTGTCGGTGAGCAGTGCGACTCCACCCGGAATCAGAAGCTGTCGAAATGCACTGCGGGCGGCACCCACGCCTCCCTTGCCCTCGAACACCTCCTCCCGGTAGGCACGGACCATCTGCACCCCATGGCTCACGCCGATCGCGAAAATGAGGAAAGGCACCAGAATCGAGAGCGGGTCGATGCCAAAGTCCAGCAGCGAGAGGCTGCCCAGCTGCCAGATCACGGCGATCAGCGAGCAGCCGATCGGTGCGGCGGCCAGTTTCCAGCGTCCCGCGTAGTTCCAGACCAGGAGCGCAGTGACGGCAAAGGAGGCGACGAAGAACATCAATACCCCCCTGGCTCCGTCGGAGACATCACCCATGACCTTCGCGAACCCAATGATGTGCACGGAGAGCCGTTCGTTGGAGAAACGAGCCCGCACCCGCGACTCGAGGGCGTCGGCCACCTGCCGATAATCGAGTTTCTTGCCACTCGAAGGATCGATCTCCAGCAGCTGGGCGCTGATGATGGCGCCGGAGAAATCATTGGCCACCAGCTGGCCGAGGCGACCGGACTTGATGATGGACTCACGCACGCGGGCGAACCCCTCCGGGGTCGGGGCGAAGTCGGCAGGAATGACCGTTCCGCCGCTTAATCCGTCCTCGACCACCTCGATGTAGCGGACATTGGGGGTAAAGAGGGACTGCACCTGTGCGCGATCCACTCCCGGGCAGAAAAACACCTCGTCGGTTGCCGACTTCAGCGCCGCAAAGAACTCGGGTGTGAACATGTTGCCGTCGCGGGCCAGCAACGCGACCAGCACCCGGTTCGCCCCGCCGAATTCAGCCTGGTACTTCGTGAAGGTCTGGATGTAGGGGTGTTCCTTGGGGAGTGACTTGTTGAAGCTTGCGTCGACCCGGATCGCCAGGGCCTTCCAAGTCATGAATAGAGTGAGCAGACCAAATCCGGCCAGAAAGAGCCCGCGCCGGCGGAAGAGGAGCCGCTCCAGGGCGGAAAGTAGTGTATTCACGGTGTCACCCTTTCCGGCAGGGAGATCCGCGTCACACCCGCCTCCCCGAGCACCAACACCTGGCGGTGGCTGAGCGGAATCAGTTCCGCCACGGCGGTGGCCAGTGGAAGTTCGAGCCGCTGCAGGCTCTTGCCCTGATCATGACTCACAAAGACCCAACGGGCCGCCCCGGCGAAGAGCAGTTCGCCGGAGTCCAGCCGGCACGACGTCGCGAGCATGACCGGATGGGAGAGCGGCACGGGTTCCCAGGGTGCGCCTGCGCGCGACTGCCGGAAGACATGGCCGCGCAGCCCGTGGACGATGAGTCCGCCGTCCGGCAGCGCGAGCCCGCCGTAAAACGAGACCTGCGATGCGATGTTCAATCGCGGCGACCACGTGATCCCGCGATCCGTCGAGACCAGCACCGTCCCCGCCTCTCCGACCACCACCACGATCCCTTTGGGGTCGACCAGAATGCGATTGAGGTGGGGCTCGTTCTCCGGGACCGCGGGGCGGGTCCAGGTCGCACCTCCGTCATGGCTGGTCCGAAGGGTCCCGAAGGCGCCCACCGCAATGACGGTGCGTGCGTCGAGGACCGCGACGTCGAGGAAGGAGGTTTCCACCGGCTCGTCGGTGAGGGAGCGGGCCCAGGAGGAGCCGCCGTCGTGCGTCACAAGAACGACACCCCCATGGCCGACGACCCAGCCGGTGCGGGAGTCGGCGAAGGAGACCCCGGTCAGGGTCTCGGGCGTGCCGCTGGTTGCCGCGGTCCAGGTTTCACCCTCGTCCTTGCTGAGCGAAATCGTGCCCCGTTCGCCCACGACCACAATGGATTCGGCACCCGCGCGGGTGCCGTCGAGCAGCAGCATGCGTGGAGCCGGCCCAGCCGCCGTCCGGGCGAGGGAGGTGACGGCCCAACTACAGACCAGGGCCAGTCGCACCCAGAAGGGTAAAATGGCTGCGACGTGAGCTGCGCGGACCATGCGGCGGCCTTAGCGCACTCCCTCGCGGCGCAGGCTGTCCGGGACGTAGTCCGAGGGCACCCGTTTGATGCTGTAGTCGTAGGTCTTCCCCTCGTTGTCCAGGCCGATGGCCAGGTAGCGTCCTGCCAGCAGATCGGTGTGGACCTCAAGGGTGCTCCAGAACAGCGGCACCTCGTAGTAGACGATGCAATGCGCCTCGGAAACGCGCCAGAGCTGTCCCCGGGAATCGTACTGGTCGACGGCCAGAATCTGCCAGGAGTCCTCGTCGATGTAGAAGGTGCGACGCGGGTACAGGTGCGAGGCGCCGGGCTTGAGGGTGGCGTCGACCACCCAGACACGATGGACCTCGTACCGGGCCAGACTCTGATTGATGTGCAGAGGCTTGAGGATGTCGGAGTACTTCACCGAGCCGCTGTGCAGCCGGTAGCTGTTGTACGGCACGATCAGCTCGCGCTTGCCGACCAACTGCCACTGGTACCGGTCCGGGGCCCCGTTGAACATGTCGAACTGGTCCGTCGTGCGCATGCCGTCCGCGGCGGTGCCCGGCGCGTCGTACGCGATGTTGGGCGCGCGCCGGACGCGTCGCTGGCCGGCGTTGTAGACCCAGGCCCGCCGTGGCTCCTTGACCTGGTCCATCGTCTCGTGGACCAGGAGGATGGAACCAGCCAGGCGGGCGGGGGCGGTGACGGCTTGCTTGAAAAACAGGAGCACGTTGTCGAGGTCCGCGGCGGTCACATTCGGCCGGGTGTAGTTGAAAAGAAACTCATCCTCGAATTCGACGATGGAGTAGCTGCCATTGCGCTGGGGTGCGGCCTGTCCGATGAGGCGGACGGCGGCCTCGCCCCGGTAGCGGAGCAGGTGATTCCAGATCACTTCGATGCCGGTGGTGGGAATCGGGAAGGGAATACCCACAAGGGCGCCCTCGACGTTGGCCCCTTCGTTGGCGACGCGGGCGGTGCCGGCGATCGCAGCCGTGGCTTCATAGATGCGGGCCGGGTAGGCGGCGCTGCGATGCGTCGGATAGACGGAGATCGCATAATCCGGATAGGCCTTCAACAGGGCCACATGTCCGGCCGTCAGTTTGCCCTCATGGCCGGCCAGGGAGGCGGCGGTGACGGTGTAGAGCGGGGCATCGCCGGCGTAAGGGTCGGGATGGTGGTCGCCCGGTTTGTACCCGGCTGGCGGAGTGGTGATGCCACCGGTCCAGGCCGGGATGGACCCGTCGGCGTTGCCGGCCCGTTCCGCTCCGATGGGCGTGAGATCCTTGCCCAGACGAGCGCGGTCGGCCTCGCTCGGGGCGGCGGACAAGGGAAGGGCAACCAGGGCAACGACCGCCCAGCGGGCGGTGTGAATAAGGTTGGAGATCATGACGGAGCGTTGGATCAGAAGGAGAGTTTCACGGTGGTCGCGACGTAGTCGCGGTCAGCCAGAAGGTTTTGGGGGCCGGCTCCGAAAAAGTTCACGTAGCGCACCTCGGCAGACCAGCGGTTCTGCCAGACGAATTCGACGGCGAGGTTGAGGCTCTGCCTCCCCTCGATGAAGTTGCCGAGCGGATTCGGAGTGTTGCCTTTCACGTCGTGGACAAAGGCGACCGAAGGCGACACGTTCACGCCGGCGAAAAGGTTGTTGTAGTCGAGTTTCGCCAGGGCCTGATAGCCCCAGGAGAAAGAGTCGGCAAACTGGTCCTCGGGGGTGCCCGGCAACGTGCTTCCGGTGCCGACCATGGCGGCCTGATTGCCGCTGGTGAAGGTCCCATTCACGTCGAAGCGGAGCTGATTCTTGTCCGGCAGGTCCGGCACCCAGACTCCGCCCACCTCGCCGAGCAGGGTGAGCTGGCTCGCTCCCAGCATCGGGCCGAAGATCTTGGTGGCGGTCGACTGGGCAGTCCAGACATCGTTGCGCCGGAAACCGGGCACCTCCACGCCGTATTGGCCGAGGTAGTTGCCCAGCTGGTTGTTGGCGCCGAACTGCGGCGCCAGGGTCGAGAGCGCCGCGAAAAGGAGCTCGACGTCGTCGACCTGCAGCGGGACATCCTGCTTGTAGGAGACCTCCCCCTGCAGGGAAATGCCGGTCGATGCGAGATCGGTGTTGAAACTGACCCCGAGCAGGGTCAGGTCCTCTGGATACTCGATGAAGTACCGGCCGGTTCCTGCGGCCGTCAGCAGGGCGATCTGGCGTGCTCCGGCGATGGCCTGCTGGGATTGGGCCGATTGGAGCGTGGCCAGCTGCGCTGCGGTCAGAGCCGCCGGGTTGGTCTGGGAAAGCACGATCAGCTGGAACAGGCCCGCCGCCTGGGCCGCGGCGGTGGCGTCGGGAAGCCCCGCGCGGATGAAGACCTGGGTGAGCGGCCCCGTCAGGTCGGTATTGACCGCGACCCTGGGGGTGCGGGCGCTGATCACCGGGAGACGGCTGTGATACCGTGCGAGATAAAAACCGAACTCCGTGTCATTGAGGTTGGGGGCGAGCAACCGGGCGGTGACCCCGAATTGGCTGAAGTTATTGCCCTCGCGGTCCAGGTCGCGCGGAATCGCCCCGAGGGGCGTGCGGTCGCTCAAGGCGCCAAATCCGAGATAGACGTTCGATCCACCCCGGGTGGCGAAATCGTTGGTGGAAAAATAACTGCCCGCGGGGTCAATCTCGACCCGACGGAACTCAAGCAGCCAGTACGGCTCAATCGTAAGATTGGGAGTGAGCCCGATGCTGGCCTTCAGCAGGTTCACCGGCAGCAGCGCCTCGCGCAACTCGGCTCCCGGCGTCCGCAACTTGGATACATCCACCGGATTGACGATGTTGATGCCGTTCGGAATGAAGGTGCTTTCGCCCAGGTTCAGCACCTGGCGGCCGAAACGAAGGTCGACTGGACGACCGGCTAGTTCGCCCCGCCACAGTCCGTAGAAGTCAAGGTAGTCCAGACGGCTCCCGACTCGATCGAGGGCGGCGGAGCTCAGCGCGACGCGGGCCCGGTCCTCGCGTTCGTTCACGAAATCGTAGAAATAGGTGACCCGGGCAAAGGCGCCTAGGTGTTCGCCATATTGCAGTTCGAGGTCATGGGTGCCTTTGGCGACCCAGGAGGCCCAGCCCTGGCGATAGTTGAGATTGCCGTCGTCTGTATTGACGGAGTTCTGCCGGCCGCCATTGGCTACTCCGTAGAAATCCGGATCCGGATTATGGAGGCGGTAGATGCCTCCTATCGACAAGGTCGAGTCAAAGCTGCCCTTGAGGGCGCCTCGGCTAAAGGAGGCGGCCTGGGTCGAGTTGAGCCCGCCGAACACCAACAATCCAATCAAGGCACGACGAAGGTGCGTGAACGCCGCCGTTCGCCTGGGGAGCAGGAGTCGTTTCATTCAGGGTAAAGGTGAAGCCGGCACTCACCCGAGCTGAAGCCGGGCCGCGCATCCTCGTGGGGGTTAGGAGCGCGGCTGCGGCACCTTAGCGGGCGGACGAATTGGGGCAAGTCTGGAAAAAGCGCCGGCAAATTGAGCTTTATCGCGTTTGCTTCGGGAGAAATCCGGGTAGGCTTCCGGTTTCACCATGCAGGCTGCGACGCATCTCCACATCAAGGGCGCCCGGGAGCACAATCTCAAGAATCTGGAGCTGCGGATTCCCCGCGGTAAGTTGGTGGTGGTCACGGGGCCTTCCGGCTCGGGCAAATCGTCCCTGGCGTTCGATACCCTTTATGCCGAGGGATATCGCAAGTACATGGAATCTTTGTCGGCGCAGGCGCGACAGATGTTGGACCAGCTGAAGCGTCCGGATGTCGATTTCATCCACGGGCTGTCACCCGTCCTGGCCATCGAACAGCGGACTGGCGGATCCTCCCCGCGGTCCACGATTGCGACTACGACTGAGATCGCCGACTATGCCCAGCTGCTCTGGGCGTTGATTGGCGAGCAGCGCTGTCCCAAGGACGGAGGCCGCGTCGTGCAACGGTCGCTCGACGACAACGTACAACGGCTGCTGACTGTGTGTGCCGGCGAGCGGATCATGCTCCTGGCCCCGGCCCTCCGGGCGAAACCGTCGGTGTTGCGCGAGGAGCTGCCGCGATTGCGTCAGCGGGGATTTCAACGGGTGCGCATCGACGGTGTCGTCCGCAACCTCGACGAGCCGCAACTCGTCCCCACCGGGACCGCGGAAGTGACGGTTGACCTCGTGATCGACCGACTCGTGGCGTCGGCCGACCAGCGCAGCCGTCTGGCGGACTCCCTGGAGCTGGCGTTTCGCGAGGGACGGGACCGGGTTGTCGTGCTGGCCCAGCGCGCCGCGTCGGACCCCTGGCGCGAGGTGCCGCTCAGCCAGTCCCTGGCCTGCGAGATCTGTGGAGATGTATTTGAGAAGCTGACACCCCGCCACTTTTCCTTCAATCACGCGGACGGTGCCTGCGCGGACTGTGGTGGTCTCGGTCGCAAGCCCCGCTTCGTGCCCGAGCTGATCGTGCCCGATCCCGCCAAATCCATCCGGGAGGGCGCGATCAAGCCCTGGCGGATCGGGGGGAAGAATCTCATCATCAAGCACAATGCCCAGCTCAAGCAGCTGGCCGAGCAGCTGCCGTTCGATCCCGACAAGCCGTGGAACGACCTGCCGGAGGAAATCCGGACGCTGCTCCTGCGGGGGGCCGGGGAGCGGATGTTTGCCTTCAAATTGAAGCGGATGCGCGAGGCGCGGGCCATGCCGTTTGCCGGGGTGATTGCCGACCTCGAGCAGAGCTACCGCGAAACCGACAGCGATGGGTTCCGCGCCCGTCTCAGCACCTTCATGGTGAGCGGACCGTGTCCCACCTGCCGGGGCAAGCGCCTCAACCCCCGCAGTAACGCGGTGCAGCTGAAACTCGGGGGCGGTCCTCTCACCTTCACCGAGTTCCTCGCCCTCGACGTCGGTGCCGCGGCGCAGCTGGCGACCGTTTGGGTGGAGCAGGCCGGGACGAGGGACGCGATCCGTGATGTGGTGGTCGGCATCGACCAGCGGCTTCATTTTCTCCTGGAAACGGGGCTTGGCTATCTCTCCCTCGACCGCGACTCCTCCACGCTTTCCGGCGGAGAAGCGCAACGCGTCCGGCTCGCCACCCAACTGGGCATGGGGCTGATCGGTGTGATCTACGTGCTCGACGAGCCGAGCATCGGACTGCACCCGCACGACAACGAAAAGCTCCTCGAAACCCTGCGGGCCCTGCGTGACCGGGGAAACACGGTGATCGTGGTCGAGCATGACGAGGACACCCTCCGGGCGGCCGACGAACTGATCGAGCTCGGACCGGAGGCGGGATCCGAAGGCGGTTATCTGCTCTTTCAAGGAACGCCCGAGGCGTGCATGAAGCTTCCGTTCAAGCTGTCGCGGACCGGCCCTTATCTTGCCCGAACCCTGTCGGTCGTGCGGGACGCGGCTCGCAAGGTTCCGGACGGCGCCTGGCTGACGGTGCGGGAGGCCCGCGAGAACAACCTCCGGGGGATCGATGTCCGGTTTCCCATCGGCCTGCTCACGTGCGTGACCGGAGTTTCGGGTTCAGGCAAGAGCACCCTGGTCAACGACGTGCTGGCAGCTGCGGCGGCCCGCAAACTCAACGGCGCCCGCACGCTGCCGGGCCGGCATCGGCACATTGAGAATCTCGATTCCTTCGAAAAACTGGTCCAGGTCGACCAGGAACCCATCGGGCGGAGTCCGCGTTCCAACCCGGCCACGGTTGTCGGATTGCTCGACCTGCTGCGCGACCTGTTCGCCCAGGTGCCGCTGGCCAAGGTGCGTGGATACAAGGCGAGCCGGTTTTCCTTCAACGTGCGCGGAGGGCGTTGTGAACGGTGCCAGGGCGATGGCGTCATCAAGCTGGACATGCTCTTCATGGCCGACGCCTATGCTCCCTGTCCGAGCTGCGGCGGGCGGCGCTTCAACCGCGAGACCCTCGAGGTCCTGTTTCACGGCAAGTCGATTGCCGACGTGCTGGACATGAGCGTGCGGGATGCGATTGGCCTTTTTCGGAACATCCCCCGGGTCATGGACAAGCTGGCCACGCTCGAAGCCGTGGGTCTTGGCTACCTGGCGCTCGGTCAGTCGGCGACGACGCTCTCAGGGGGCGAGGCGCAACGATTGAAACTGTCGCTGGAATTGAGCAAACGCCAGCAGGGCGAGACGCTCTATATTCTCGATGAGCCGACCACCGGCCTGCACTGGGTCGACATCCAGCGCCTGATGGACCTCCTGTTCAAGCTGCGCGACGCCGGAAACACCGTGATCATCATTGAGCACAACCTCGATGTCATCCACCTCGCGGATTGGATTGTGGACCTTGGTCCCGGGGGAGGGAAGGCGGGTGGCGGACTGGTCTTCGCCGGGCCGCGCGAGGAAATCGATGCCGTCGACGCGTCCCTGACCGGCCGCGCCTTGCGTCGATGGAAACAGGCGGGCCCCGCCCGAACCTGAGCACGGAGCGCCGGCACTCAGGCAACAAACGGCAGCTGGACCGGACGAATCTCCCCTTCGAGGGGAACCCCGGCGAGGTACCGATCGAGTTCGTCGATCATCATTTGGCCCATGCGTTGACACTCGCGTCCCAGGCTGCCGGCGATGTGGGGTGTCACGACGACATTGGGCAGTCGAAGGACCAGTGAGTCGGGAAGGGGAGGCTCGGGATCCGTGACGTCGAGCACGGCGAAGAGGTCCGGCCGCTCCCGGAGGACGGCAACCATCTCCGACTCCCGCACCACCGCGCCACGAGCGGTATTGATGAAAGAAGCACCCGGACGCATGGCGGAAAAGTGCCGGCCGGTGATCATGCCCGCCGTCTCCGTCAGCAGCGGGGTGTGACAGGACACGACATGAGCGTGGCGGAAGACGTCGTCCAGCGAACACAACTGGATGCCCAGGGCATGGGCTTCCGCCGGTCGCAGGTGTGGATCGAAGCCGATGACCTCGACGTCCAGCGTGCGGAGCCGTTTGGCGACGAGGCGACCCGTGTGTCCGAGCGAGATCAAACCCACCGTGCTGCCGTAGGCGCCGGGCATCAGGGGAGTCTCCTTGCGAAAGTGTGTGCCCGCCCTCACCTCGAAGGTCCTCTGCCAGCCGTGCTTGAGGCAGAAGATGATTTGAGCGAAGGTGAACTCCGCGACGGGGATCGCATTCATGCGGGCGGCACTCGTGATCCTGATCCCTCGTTCCCAGAACGCAGGCGAAACCAGGTGCTTCACCGATCCGGCCGCGTGGAACACCGCCTGCAGGCGCGGGAAGCGATCGAGGATCGCGACCTCAAGCTTCGGGAAACCCCAGCCAGTGAACAACAATTCCACCGTCTCAAGCGGGAGCGCGGTGCGGTCGAGGGCGGGAGGAGCCAGGCGGGGGGCGACCAGCGTCACGCGATCGGCCAGCGCCGCCATGGCCTTGGGTCCGAATACCTCCGAAGCGGAGTCGTCTTCCAGGATCGCGAGCGCGGTGAGCTTCATTGCAAGAGGGGTCCGAGGCGGGGCGGCGGGTCAGCACGAGCGTCCCGAGCCGGCTTCGCGGGCGGAACTCCAAAGGTGACGGATGGCGAAGTGGTGCGCTGGCACAGGGTTGGACGCACGGGCGACCGGGACGAGTGCTTGACCGGGATTGTGAAGCGTCACAACGCGCCCCCTGCTTTCAGTGGTAAGCGAATCGAGCAAGCCCCCCATGTTCGGCTACACGCGGACCTGAAGGATGGCGTTGCCTCCGCACGTAGTGGCGCTCGGATTCATGCCCCCTGCTTACCAGTGAAATCATGCAGCGGGCTTCGCAGGTGGATGGCGGTGGTATACGGCTGGGCCCCGATACGACGGACGTGTTCCCCAACGCGCTTCGCTCTTTGCCGGCTCCCCAAGCTCACCCTCAAGTCCTAGACCCCGTCTCTGCTGCCCGCTGCCGAGCGGATCCCCTTCATGAAATCAGACACCCAACACAGCTTACGCCTTCTGTGCACCCCTGCGCGTTGGCTGGGACTCTCCCTCCTGGTCGGATCGGTCCTCGTCGCCCAGCAGACCCCGCGTTCCGCTCCGGCGCCGTCGACACCCGCGAACCCGGTCGCAGCGCCCACGGCGAAAGAACTGGAAGCGGCGGCCAAAGCCGAGAAGGTCGCCGCCAAGGCTTCACCGTCCGATCTGGTCGAGTTGTCCCCTTTCGTTGTCAATACGGACAAGGATGACGGTTTCACCGCCGCCAATGCGGGGACCGCGACGCGTCTTGCGCTCGACATGCGGGATGTACCAGCGCCCTACACGGTGATGACCCGGGATTTCATCGATGCCATGGGCATCACCAACATCCAGGAGGCGACGACCTGGACGACCAATGGCGGCAGCATCGTCGACGGGAACGGCCAGGACGTATTCAACATCACGTTTCTCGCCAACATGCGGGGCGTTGCACTCAGCAGCGGACAGAATCGCAACAACTACCTCTCGGCCGGCACGCTCGACAGCTACAACTTGGAACGGTACGACTTCAGCCGCGGACCGAACGCCGGCCTGTTCAGCATTGGCACGAACACCGCGCTGGGCGGAAACGTCGGTGGCCAGACCAAGCGGGCGCGGTACGACCGGGAGCTCTACACCGCGGCCCTGACCTTTGGGTCGTGGGACTACAAGCGGGCGACGCTCGACTACAATCTTCCCCTGAGCGAACGGCTCGCGGTGCGCGCCAACGCAGTCTGGTACGATCGCGGCGGCTGGCGCATGAACGAGTTTGAGAAAACCAAGGGAGTCACCGTGAGCGGCTCCTACCTGCTCACCCCGAAGACCGAGCTCCGTCTCGAGGGGGTCTATGATGTCACCGCCCGGAACAACCCCCAGTTCAATCTCTTCGACAATGTATCGGGTTGGGATGGAGTGACCGTGGTCAACGGACCGCTGCTCAACAATCAATTCTCCAGCACCGCGACGCCCGGGGCCACGTACGGACTGACCTTCAATGGTGAACCCCAGGGCGTGAACCGTCAGGCGGGCGGATACTACATCTGGGACCCGTCCACGGGCACGCTGATGAACTATCAGAACACGGCGTTCACGCGGCGTGGTGACGAAACCAACCGGACGCCGCTGCTGGCCAACGGCGTGCTCTACAGCCGCAACGGCAACGCGTCCGCTCTGCCGTTTGGCAATGGAGGGACGACGCGGCGCCCGCCCATCATGCTGCCCACCGACAACGGGGGGGAACTGGACCTGCGGTATCAGCCGCTGCTGCCCAGTGACCGTTTTGCCCGCGCGATCAATGGATCGAATTTTGAAGTCCCATCCAAAACCTTCACCAACTCGGTCGACGCTCCCATCCTCGAGCAGACGACCAAGGACGCCAAC
>JAEUGZ010000333.1 GCA_016794725.1 Opitutaceae bacterium
AGGCGTGAACAACTTCTTTGTCACCTTCATCGAAGTCCTGAAGGACCGGACCGGAGCCTCGGGCGACGTTGAACCAGGGGTGACCAGCGGCGACTTCCTGCAGGGCTTCTATCTGGGCACTCGCGACGCTCTCACCGAAAAGGATCGAGCATCGATCACATTGACCATCAATGACGTATCTCCACGGTCACTCGGCCTGCTGATCGCCATTTATGAACGGGTGGTGGGACTCTACGCTTCGCTGATTGGCATCAACGCCTATCACCAACCGGGGGTTGAAGCAGGGAAGAAGGCGGCGGGCGGGGTCATCACGCTCAAACTCAAGGTCGCGAAGGCGCTCGCGTCCGCGCCTGGCCAGGCATTCACCGCCGAGGCGCTCGCGGTCCATCTTGGAACCCCGGACCAAACCGAACTTGTGTACAAGGTTCTCGAGCATCTGGCGGCCAACGGCGCAGCACGCAAAACACTGCAAACTCCTTGGCACGCCAGCTCCTACAGCGCTTGAGCCGCGGCGCTTTACGGCGCGGGCCAGGGAACCAACGGTGACACCCGCCGTCCCACAACGAGTCCGCTTCACCCCTTAAATCTCAGCAACCTCGCTTGCGCCCGGGCGGATTACCGCCCATGCTCCCAAGACCGCCATGAAAATCTTTGCCCGCCTCCTCTTCGTCGTGTTGAGCCTCGTCGGCCTGATGGCCGCGACTGGCTGCACCAGCCAACGCGACACCTCCATTCCCTGGAGCCGCCCCGCCAATTGGGAAGGACAGGTCCCCGGCATGGGCGCGACACCCGGCAGCGGCCGCTGAGCCGTCAGCGCAGGCGACTCCCTTTCATCCGGCGGAACTCGCCGGATTTTTTGTGCATGTCTGACTCACCCGTTCCCGGCTCTCTCGTCGCCCTGCCCGGCCACCTCTACGTCATCGCCACCCCGATCGGCAATCTGAACGACCTGACGGACCGCGCCCGGGCCCTTCTGGGGAGCGTCGACATTCTCGCGTGTGAGGATACCCGTACCACCGGTGCAATGCTCAACCGCCTCTCCCTGCGGAGAGATCTGGTGGCCTACCATGAGCACAACGAAGTCGAAGCCGCGGAACGACTCGCCGAACTCATCTCCCAAGGACGTTCCGTCGGATTGGTGAGTGACGCGGGCACGCCGGCCCTGAGCGATCCGGGATTCCGAGTGGTGCGTGCGTGCCGTCGACGCGGGCTGCCGGTGGTGCCCATTCCCGGGCCTTGCGCCCTCACGGCCGCGCTTTGCGCCGCCGGACTGCCCACCCATGGGTTTCTTTTTGTCGGATTTCTCCCTCCCAAGTCCTCAGCCCGCATTGCCTTTCTCGAGAAGTATCGAACGTTTGAATTCACGCTGGCACTTTACGAAAGCTGCCACCGCATCGCAAAATTCGCCGATGAAATCGCAGAACTTCTCGGCCCGGATCGAGTGGTGTGCATCGCCAAGGAGCTGACCAAACTCCATGAGACCTTCTGGGTGGGTCGTTCAGCGGACGTCCGCGACCGACTCGCCAAGGCCAACCTGAAGGGCGAATTCGTTGTGCTGATTGCCTCCGAGTCCTACACCCTTTAGCCGGTCACGCAACCGATGAAGGTGAGGGCTAGGAAAATAAGAAAGCGCAAACAATCCGCCTTGGCTCAGGTGGCGTCGTCCTATTCGGTAACTGCATGCCATCTCCTTCCGTCGCGATCATCGATATCGGGAGCAATTCAATCAAGCTGCTGGTCGCCCACCGGGACGATCATGGACACTTGGTGGGATTGCGCTCACACACAGTCGACGCGAGGATCAGCGCCGGCATCAGCCAGGTGCCACCGCAATTGAGCGAGTCCGGCATGACGGTCGGAATTGCCGCCATCGAATCGCTGCTTGCCACGGCCGCCCCCTTCTCGCCAGCACGCACCGTCCTGGTGGCGACGAGCGCCGTGCGTGATGCGGAAAATGGCGATGTCTTTCGTCGCAAAGTGGCGGAGCGCACCGGTCACGAAATCCGGACTCTGACAGGCGATGAGGAAGCGGGATTGATCGGGCGGGGACTGACGTCGGATCCCGCCCTGGACGGCATCAATGACTTCTACCTGTTTGATTTGGGCGGGGGTAGCTTGGAGTGCCTCACTTTCCGCAACCGGTGCGGGATCGCCGCCATCAGCCTTCCCCTTGGCTGTGTGCGCATGACCGAGCGTTACGTCCCCGACCCCACTGCGCCGTTCGGGTCGGTCGCCCGTCATGCGGTGACGGAAGCAACGCGCGAGATGCTCACGCGCAGTGGCTATGTCTTTGGCCTCCCTGTTCCTCCCACCGCCGTGTTTGCCGGTGGATCCATGACCACGGTGCGTGCCATCTTTGCAGCGCGAAACGGACAGACCCTGCTCGAAGCCGATCCCATCCTTCGCGTGAGCGACATTCGGGCACTTCTCGACGACGTCGGAGCCCTCGATCTCAAGTCACGCCAGACGGTCCCTGGTCTGCCCGCGTCGCGGGCCGATGTCTTTCCAGCCGCACTCACCACCATCCTGGCCATTGCCGATGCCGGAGACATCACGGAGTATCGCCACTCCCTCTACAATCTCCGCTGGGGACTCGCCGCAGAGGCGCTCTAGCCAGCCCAACTCAAGTCCGCAATGCGGATTTGCGCTTCGACCGGGACTTGGAGGTGGAAGCCGAACGAGGGGAAGACTTCTTCACCGATTTGCTCGGTTTCGGCGGGGCTGATTTGACTCGCCTGACCCGCGCTTTCACCGCTGGTTTCGGAGGACGCAAGGCCGTGAGGACCTGCTGGAAGTCACGGGGCAGTGGGGCACGGAGGTCCAATGTCTTGCCCGTGATTGGATGTTTCACCACCAGATGCTCAGCATGCAGCATGACACGGACGGGATTCACCGAAAGCGAAGCGTCCGGCTTCCAGCCGTAAACGTCGTCCCCCAAAATCACATGCCCCAGGGACTTCATATGCACCCGGATCTGATGGGTCCGTCCTGTGTGGATCGTGCAGCGAATCAGCGCCGCCTGACGGCCAAATACTTCCTCCACCTGCCAGTCGGTGTGGGCATCGCGCCCTCCGCTTTCAGTTTCCACCACCGCCATCTTGTGCCGGTGCTGCAGGTTCCGGCCGATCGGTTTGCGAATGCTTCCACTGAGGAGCGACGGCACTCCCTGCACCAAGGTGAGGTACTCCTTCTGCAACGTGCGCTCGGAAAACTGACTGCTCAAGCCACGATGGGCGGCATCCGACTTGGCGATGATGATCAGTCCGGAGGTTTCGCGATCAAGCCGGTGTACAATTCCCGGACGTTCCACTCCACCGATACCGCTTAATGACCCATGACAATGGGAAAGGAGCGCGTGTACAAGGGTGTCCTCCGTGGTACCAGCACCCGGATGAACCACCATCCCAGCCGGTTTGTTCACAGCCAGCAGGTGCTTGTCCTCGAAGAGCACATCCAGCGGGATGTCCACGGGCTTGAGTTCCGCGGGACGGACTTCTGGAAACTCGAAAGCAATGTGGTCGCCGGGTCGGGCCGTGTGGTCCCGCGTCACCACGACGTCGTTGACCTTGACATGACCGGCGTCAAAGGCCCGTTGGAGCGCAACCCGACTGTACTCGGGAAATGCCATTGCCAACGCCTTGTCAGCGCGGACCCGACGGGCTCCTTCGGGAATAGTGTGGGTAAGGTGGTGGTTCGACACAGGCGTCCAAACAGCAAACCTACACCCGGACCAAAGCGCAACTGGAGAACCGGGCGCACCCGCGCGCCCTGCTGTCGGATCAGCTCAACGCGGTCCTGAAGGCCACAAACGTCGTGTAGACCTCATCACTGATTTCCTGCAGGTCGCGCAGATTGATGCGGGCGCAGGCCAGCGTCTCGCGTGAGGGGCTCTCCTCCACGCATTCACCGGTGAGGCCGCGTCCATGCTCCTGGGCGATGAACACCGCCAGGCTGACGATGCAGGACAATGGATGCAGAACAGCATGGCCACGATCGACACTCTGTCCGGCTACACCGGCCACCACCGCATCGGGGAACCCCAGATGGGCCAAAACCCGAGCCCCGGTTTCGGTCGAAGTAACGCCGAAACGGGCTTCCTCCCAAGTCGCCAGGCTCAAATTGCCTGACTCACGAAAATCGGGACCCGGAACCTCGGGCGCCGCCCGATCCAGGATCACCTTTCCAAGTGAACGCAATAGACCCGCGGAATAGGCAAAGCGAGGCTCGGCTCCCCCGCGGCGGGCCAGGCTTTCGCCCGCCAAAGCGCAGAGCAGAGCATTTTCGCTCACCAAACGGGGCGTGTAGCCGTAGGCGGTGAGCGGCGACTCCGACAACTGGCTGATCGTGGCAATCCCCACGAGTCGATAGACCTCGCTGAATCCCACGCGGTGGAGCGCCTGTTCGACCGAACTTACCCCGGAGCCGCGAAATGCCGGGCTATTGACCACCCGAATGATCCGACTTGCGAGCAGGGCATCCCGACGCAGGAGGACACCCATGTCCCCCAGCCCTGCACCCATGTCGAGCAACAGCTGATTCAACTGAGCTAAAACCCGCGGCGCAGCAGGCAGGGTTTGAGCCAGGTGCACGACGCGATCAGAGGGTAGTTGAGTGGCAATCATGGTTGCCGCACTCATCGACACAACTCGCCGGCCAGGAAGCACTTCGGCGTCACCAGCACCTGGATGCCGAATTTTCAAGTATAATATATTGCAGTATAACATATTACAACATTATCAAAATCTCGATATAATTATCCGGTCTCTCCGCCGGGTGGCGTGCGTGCCCCGATCCAAGGCGTTCTGGACCGAGGTCGGCGTTGCTTAGAGTCGACCGTCCAAGGCAGGGATCGGGCCTGCAGACTCAGTGGGAATGAATCCCCGAGAATCGCCGGGGACACGGCTTGCGTTTCGCGGGCCAAGCTTTCCCTCTTGGGAGACATGAAGGTGCCGTTTCTTGAGTTGAAGCCAACCTATGATGCGCTGCGTGAGGACATGGATTCAGCCTACCATCGGGTCATGGAGTCGGGATGGTTCCTCTTTGGAGGGGAAATGGAGGCGTTCGAGCAAGCGTACGCTGACAGCATTGGCGTCCGGCATTGTCTAGCAGTGGCGAACGGCCTGGAGGCGATGCACCTGGCGCTCCTTGCCGCGGGAGTCGGACCGGGTGACGAGGTCATCGTGCCCTCAAACACCTACATTGCCACGTGGCTGGCGGTGTCCCAAGTCGGAGCAAAACTGGTCCCGTGCGAGCCAGATCGCGCTACCATGAATCTCGACCCGAGTCGGGTCGAAGCGCACCTCACGTCGAGAACCCGCTGCATACTGCCCGTCCACCTTTACGGTCAAACGGCCGACATGGTCGCCTTGCGCCAGCTGGCAGACGCAAGGAACATCCTGGTATTGGAGGACGCAGCGCAGTCGCACGGGGCC
>JAEUGZ010000419.1 GCA_016794725.1 Opitutaceae bacterium
CTCCCCTACCTCCGGCGCTACCTGGCGGTGCCTTGGCACATGCTCGAGGCCGACCACAAGAACTTCTTCACGCGCTGGAGTCTGACGGCGGCGCTCCGGGATCTCTATCCGAACGTTGAGGTCGGACTTCACACGGAGCACCCCCTCAGGACCCCCGAAGGAACACCGCTGCACTACAACCTCTTTGCCCACGCGTGGGCGTGAGGCCCCTCCTGAATGCGTTCCCGCACTCGGGAGG
Source organism: Opitutaceae bacterium (assembly GCA_016794725.1). GTDB lineage: Bacteria > Verrucomicrobiota > Verrucomicrobiia > Opitutales > Opitutaceae > UBA6669. Next base: position 239 of record JAEUGZ010000419.1, read on the forward strand.
TGAAGGCTTTACGAGTCTGGGTCATGCGCGCCTGCAATAGTCCGTCCAGGTCTTGCATTTTGCCTGCAAATTCCGCTCCCCCTCCCCTCGTTTCTTCGTTTTCAGTTCGCAAGGCGGGGTTCAATGTCGCTTTGCTGGTCCTTTTTCAGACTCCCGCAAACTGTGCTCAATTCCGTCGCTCGATCCTCGCCTCGCGTTGTTTTCGCGCTCGCCCTGTTTTTCACCCTGTTCTTCACCAAACTGTGGGTGGTGGAGAACTACGGGAGTGACGTACCCAACTGGGATCAGTGGGATGCGGAAGGGGTCAATCTGCTGGTCCCATGGTATCAGGGAACGCTGCACTTCGCCGACCTGTTCAAACCCCACAACGAACACCGGGTCGTACTGACCAAACTCGTCGCACTCGCGATCGTGCTTGCAGATGGTCAGTGGGACGCTCGCATCCAGATCTTCTTCAATTCAGCGCTGCACAGTGCCCTGGCGGTGACCCTGTGGTTTTGGTTCCAGCCCCTGCTGGTGAAACGCTGGCAGCGGATTCTGTGGCTGGTGGCCCTCTTGGCGACGTTCGCTCCACCGCATGCCTGGCAGAATACGTTGGGAGGCTTTCATTCCCAACAGTATTTCCTTCTCGGATTCTCCTTTATCGGCATCGACCGCTGTCTTCGTTGCCGACCCCTTTCCGGCGGCTGGTGGCTCGGCGTGGTCTGCCTGGCACTCGTGCTCTTCAGCATGGCATCTGGTCCTGCGGCGGCGGGCATGGTCTTTGCCTCCTTGCTCGTCCTGTTCGGCGCCCCGTGGCGCTCGGCCCGGCAGCACGTCATCACCTTGGCTGCCTGCGCCGTGATCATGGCCGTGGGCATTTCCCTCCATGTCGAGTTCAGCGGCCACGAACCGCTCAAGGCGCACACTTTGGCCGAATTCGGCTGGACCTTGTGGCGATCGCTGCAGTGGCCGGTGACGTCATTCACCCCCTTCGGCGCCCTGACTTACCTCCCCTGGATCGTGTTGTCCTTTCGGGTTCTCATCATCCAATCGCGGCCCGATTTCGATCCCAAGGAGCGCGTCATGGTCGCCATCGGGGGCTGGGTGATTCTCCAGTTTCTCGCCGCGGCCTATGCTCGCGGCGCCGGTGGGCTCTGGCCCGCATCGCGGTACTTTGACACGAATACCGCCGGACTCCTCGTCAATCTCGGCTCACTCTTCGTCCTCCTCAACCGCTTGAGGGCGACTCCCCCCGTGCGAGCCGGCGCCACCCTGGTCTTTGCCGCCTGGACCCTGGCCGTGGGACACGGACTTTACAAACACGCCTACGGACTGTTCACGTTTGATCTCGTGGAAATGGGCAAGTGGTACAAGCGCAGCACAACCCACGCGCGCCTCTATTTCGGCACGGACGATCCGGTCTGGCTGAAAGAAGGCGAAATCCCCTACCCGAGTGTCGAGCTGTTCATCGAGCGGGCCGCGCACCCCGAACTCCGGCGTCTCCTCCCCGCCACCGTGCGCGCCTCCATGCCGCTGATCGCGGACCATAACACCGGCTTTCAGCGCGGCGGCGGCTCTCCAGCCACGGCCGACCTCATTTTTGCTCCGACGTGGGGTTCCTATTCGAGCAGTGACGGCGTTCGTTCCACGGGCGAGTGGCGCAGCGCGGTGCTGCCGCCGCCCGAGTTCGGCTATCTCGTGTTTGAGACGGTTGGAGACCTCGGTCAGGGCAAAGTTGCGCTCGAGCTCTGGTCCGCCGACCTGACCCGGCGTCTCGGAACCGTTCGTCCAACCAAGACCGTGCCCGACCAGTGGCGGGCGGCATATGTGCGTGCTCCGCGGGAGGACTTTCGCGTCGTGGCGCGTGACTCCGACCCCGACGCCTGGATGGCATTTTCGGCTCCGGTTGGCATGGCAACCGGCTCCTATTGGTCGTGGCGCCTCGCCTCTCAGGCAAAACTCCTCGGCTGGATCAGCGCCGGACTGCTGCTGGCCACCGTACCTTTCGTGACGCAGCCCGAGGGGAACGATTTCGCCTAACGTCCTACTTCCACGAATACTCCGCATCGCGATCACGATCGCCTGCGGGTGCGACGATGGACGTTTCCCCGTCATGCTCCGGATTCTTCGTCCTCCCAATCTCGCGGCCGCGGCACTTCGGGATGCCATCGCCGTCAAGGTGGAGCTCGACCTGACCCGGCCTCCCGAAGCCGCCTGGCTGCCCGCCCTGGCCGCCCTGCAGCGTTTTGGAGCGCAACCGGCTCCAGTCGTCTTTCTGCAGCTCACCCGGGTGCAACTGCGGGAATTGGTGGTCCACCTGAAAGGCCTTCCCGCCTTTCACTGGGTGAACGAACCGCGTCGACCACTGCTTTGGGTGGGTCATCTCCTCCGAGGCGTCAGCGAGTTGCTTGAAACCAACGAACCGTCGGCCGGTTCGCCTCCCGCGACGCCCCCGTCCATTGATCGAAACCCACCTCGCGGAACTGTCTCGCCACGGCCTGCCCCCAGGGGCGGTGCTCCCGTTGCGACCCCAATGCAAGTCGACGGGTCGGAGCATTTCCTGTCGATCTTGCTGCCGTCGCGGGAACACGCCTCGTACGCTGCAGCGCACGAACTTCTGAGGACCAGCGGGTTCGTCCTCGAACCATCCAACCGACGCTGGTGGCTGCGCGACCGGCATCGCGTCCTCAACTTTCTAGCCACCCACGGTGCGCTGCTCCGCTCCGACTTCCGGGCCGAGTTCTCCCCAAACTTCGAAAAGAACACCGCCCACCTTCGTGCGGTCGAGGTGTCGGCCGATGCCGTCGAGGCCCGCGATGGATTCACCCTGTCACTCGGGCTGCGGGCAGGGAAGGCCGACGATGCGGCCGTGAGTGCCGCCGTAGCCTCCAATCGCGGCTACATCGAGGACCAGGGGAAGATCTATCTCATCGACCCGCGACAGCTCCAGCGACTGACCGATGCCCAGCGGGCACTCGCGGGCGACGCCGCCAGCCAGGGACTCTCGTCGCGACGCGTCCACCGACTGTCCGCGGCGCGTCTGGTCGAAGCGCAGGACATCCTCGCCGAAGTCGCGCCTCACTTTCAGTTGCCCGCAACCTGGAAAGCCCGCAGCGAGGCCCTCCGGACCCTCACGGCACTGCAACCCGTGTCGCTCGCCGAACCGCTGGCCAGCGCCCTGCGCCCCTACCAGCGTCTGGGCGTGGCCTGGCTGCGACACCTGCACCGTCACCAGCTGGCCGGCATCCTCGCCGACGAGATGGGTTTGGGCAAGACGCTGCAGGCCCTCGGGCTGCTCAGTGCCACCCAGGCGGACGGAGGCGGCACGGCGCTGGTCGTCTGCCCGGCGTCGCTGCTCGAGAACTGGCGCCGGGAGGCGGCCCGCTTCACCCCCCACCTTCGCGTCTGCGTGCACCACGGACAGCGACGGGGAGAATCCACGTCGTCCCTGCTCGGATACGACCTGGTCATCACCTCCTACGGCACGCTGGTGCGCGACCACGAATGGCTGGGTGGAATCGAATTCTCCTGCATCGTGGGCGACGAGGCCCAGCACGCAAAAAACCGCCGGTCCCAGAACGCTCAGGCCCTGCGCTCGCTGCGCAGCCGGGGACGCTGTCTCCTCACCGGCACACCGCTGGAGAACTCGCTGGACGATCTGCGCTCCCTGTTCGCCTTTCTCCTGCCGGGATTCCTGCCGGCCGTGCCGGCCGGCACCCGCGGCGATGAAAGGGGCTGGTACGATGAACGGCTCCGCGCCCAAACCGCTCCCTACATCCTGCGACGCACCAAACAAGCGGTCGCCCCGGAGTTGCCTTCCAAGATCGAACAAGTCCTGTGGTGCGAACTCTCTCCCGCCCAGTCCGCGCTTTATCGCGCGGTTCAGGAGCAAACGGAGCGCGCGCTGCTGGAGCTCGAGGCAGGGGGAGCGAGCGAACAGTCAATCCGGCTGGCCACACTGACCCAGCTCCTCCGCCTGCGCCAGGTCTGCTGCGATCCGCGCCTGCTTTCCTCTCCGTCATCCCCCGACGAGGCGCCTGCCGCCGCCCCCGCGGCCGACTCCGCCAAGCTGGAAGCGTTCCGAGAACTGCTTTCGGAGGCGCTTGACGACGGACATCGCCTGCTGGTCTTTTCCCAGTTCACCTCCTTGCTCGCCCTGCTCAAGGCGGAGCTCGATGCACAGGGTGTTCCTTACGCCTATCTCGATGGCACCATGAACACCCGTCAGCGACAAAGCGAGGTGGACCGTTTTCAGTCCGAGCGCGACCTGCCCGTCTTCCTGCTTTCACTCAAGGCAGGCGGCACGGGATTGAACCTGACCGCGGCCGACACGGTGGTTCACTTCGATCCGTGGTGGAATCCCGCCGCCGAGGCCCAGGCCACCGATCGCGCCCACCGCATCGGGCAACAGAAGGTCGTCACCAGCTACAAGTTGATCTGCACGGGAACGGTCGAGGAAAAGGTGCTGTCGCTTCAAGAGGAGAAGCGCGCGCTCCTTGCCGACGTATTCGAGGCCAGTGACGCGGCCGCGGCCAGGCTCTCCCTGGCCGACCTTCGTCAATTGTTGCGATAACGAAGGGTCTGCCTCGCCCTATGAGGGAGAGGGCACATCGGCTGTATCCAGTGCCTCCCGACCGTAGACGCTCCAAACGCCTCCGAGGATCAGCGCGATAGCCGCAACGCAGAACCAGGGGCGTCCCACGGAGGCCAGTTGCCAGGCCCACCAGGACCACCGGCTCATCGCGCGGGGAAGCACCAGAATCACCTCGTCGTCCGCCCCCAGGTGCAATTGGATGCGGCTGGACTCACCCGGCGCCGCCAGCACGATCTCAGCACGCCGCTGATCGATTTTCTCGGGCAGCGGAACCTCCCGAAGCACCCGACCGTCCCCGGCCAGCAGTCTCATGGAGGTGGAAGCCGGGTTGAATCGTCCCGCCACTTCGAGCCGCCAGTAGGGCGCAACCGGCGGGAGAGGACCGCTGGTCCAGTCGCCATTTGACAGCGGCGTGCCGGACGTTCGCCCCAGGGTAATCTGATCGGCTTGAGCGAGGGAGGCACCCGCGCTCGCCGGCATCGCGGCCCGGATACCTGGATCGCGCAGGATGCGCGCGAGCCAGTCGGCCAGCGGAAACGGCAGCGGGCTTTTCTCAAACACCGCAAAATTGTCATCGGCGATGAACCGTCGCACGGAGTCCTCAAACGTCCAATACTGTCCCTTCCGGATCGGAAGATCCGTGCGCCAGACGGGACCCACCGCCACGACCATCGCCGCGACCGCACCCAAGGCCGCCACCACGGCCGCTCCGAGTCGCAGTCGGACGGATCGCGCAGCGGTGAGTTGCGCCAGGGAACAATAGCACACCAGCAGACCCAGCGAGGAAATGTCGCCGTAGCGGGAGGCGGGCATCGCGGAGGCTCCAGCCCGCGAATAGGCCACCGCCGCTGCCTGCGAAAGGATCCAGAGTCCACCCGCCACGAGCACGTCATCTCCCGCCACCCGGATTCCCAGCATCCGCCGAACCGCCACCGCCGCCCAGGGACCCCAAACCAGGAGCCCGAACCCCGGGTGCTCAGGCAGCGGCCAGGCCATGCTCCGTAGAAGGTACGACGTCAGCTCCATCAGACTCTTGGCGTGGAGCGTCTCATGCCAGGGCGCCGCGGTGTGAAGCCAGAGTCCCACGGCCAGCACCGACAGCGCCGCCGCAGCCGTGCAGAGGTGATCGCGTCGACGTCCCTCACCGCGCAGCCAGCGAACGGCCAGCAGCAGGAGGACGGGCATCGAAACCAGCAGTCCGGAGCCCATGCAGACCAGCGCAAGGAACGCCGCGCCCACGCCCAGCCACCAGCCTACACTGAACGGTCGCGCCTCCAGCAGGCGTTCCACGGCGAGCAGGGATGCGCCCGCGAGAAAATAGTACTGGGACTGAAATCCGCCGAGTACGTTGTCCCACGCCAGCGGCAGCGCCCCAATCGTCACGGCGATCAGCACCCCGCCCAGACGCCAGGGCAGCTGTGTCCGCCGCCACAGCCAAGCCGCAACCCCGACCAGCAAGGTGGCGTGAACAGCAGCGCTGGCCAGGCACTGCACCCGGGCGTCCCATTGTCCGCCGCCAACGACCAGGCCCAGGTTGAGCAAGAGCGTCGGTACAATCCGATGTTCATTGTGAGGCGAGAAAAGCGCCTTCAGAAACGGCTGGTCCTTGAACCAGGGAATCAGGATGTGCTCCCCTTCCTTGGCCCATTGGTCCCAATAGGGCAGGTCGGTGCCGAACGATCCGATGGTGGTTAATTTGCCTCCGAAAATCGTCAGCCAGGCGAACAGCAGCACCATCCGAACTGAGGCGGCAGAGGTGGAGGGAGCGTGGGACACGGCGAAGGCGTCAGGTGATGACGAGACGCGGAGGCCGAAGCAAACCTCAAACCGTTTGCTCGCGCCCTACGCGTGGGTTCATGGCAATCCAAACAACTGCTGCAGGACCGTCTGCAGATCCTTGCCTGGCGCTGGACTGCCCTGGCGCCGAATCACGAGCGATTTTCCGCGCATGCCCCTGAGCGCCGCGTCGTCCACCTCGAGGATTCTCACTTCGTTGGGTCGAAATCCCATGACCCCGGCGATGCCAAGCGGCGTCCAGCGAAAGGGCAGCCCGGTCGAGGTGAAGCACACTTCCCATCCCGCCAGCAACTCCTCCGTTCCCTGTGTGACCAGCGCCGGGTACCGTCGAGTGAAGTCAGGGATTCGGCGCGTGGCCACGCGGATCCGGACCGCGGGGACCTGAAGACTGAAATAGTCGGCGAAGCTGTCGACCTTCCGGGCGCGAAATGCCGTGAAGAAGTCGAGGGGATCGATTCCCATGAGATTCATGCCGTTCCAGAGCCCATGTTCATTCCGGCTGCCAAACTTGCGCGCTGCGTACCAAGACTGGAACTCCTCCGTTATCATCAGGCCCAGCTCAAAATGCAGGTGAGCCCGTTCCTTTGGGATCGTGTATCCGCCGGCGCTCCGACCCATGGTCCCAAGCGTCTGACCTGCGTTCACCCGGACCCCGGGTTGAAGTCCCGGGGCTATCGCGGCCAGGTGGGCATAAAGGGAATACACCGCGGGAGTTGCCTCGGGATGCTCAAGCACCACGTACCGGCCGTACCCGCTGTCCCCGGCCCGCGACGCAATGTGGCGCACAATCCCGGGCAAAGCGGCAAAGACAGAGTCCGTCGGTTCTCCCTGCCGGCTGAGCGCCACCGGCTTTAGATCCAGCCCCTCATGAAACTGCGTCCCTCCGCTTCGCACGCTGCCAAACGTGCCCGACGTGGGTTCGCCCGAAGCCGTGGGCTGGACGAAGGACGCGAGCGCGCGGCCTTCGCGCCAGGCGGGATTGGGAGTGGGCCACGTCAGGTCCATGCGCTCCGCACCCACCGCACCGACCACCCCGAGGACGGTCAAGGCTCCGAACCACCCGAGCCTCCGAATCATTGTTTACGCGCCAGTCGGTGCTGGATTTCAGTGGAGGTGGACCGCAGCGACTGGGCGAGCGCCGGAAGGCGTTCGTCCGGCACTTCGAGAAAAATCAGCAAGAGTCCGTCGTCGATCGCCTGATCAATCCGTCGCGCGCCAAGCACCTCGTCATTCAGGGTCAGAACGAGCCTCCGGCCTTGCTGGCGACCGGTGAGTCGAAAGAGATCTCGGCCCGCGGCAATCGTCAGCCGAAACGCCAGACACCGTCCTAGGGGAACCTGCATCTCCTGGACATCGATGAAATCGAACTCCATCAGGACGGGTTTCGGGGCGATCTGGAGGGTGACGCCACTTTGGGGCAGCACCACCGCCTTTCCCGTCTCGCGAGCGTCGGCCTCGAGGTAAACGCGTGCGATGACCGGCGGGGTGACGGGAGACGTGGAGGAACGGCATCCTGCCCCTGACCCAGCGAGAACGCAAATCAGGACCAGTCCCACCAACCCGCGCTCCATGCGTACAGTCGCACTCATGGTTTCGCCCTTTCCACCTGGACCGACCACTCCGATCCTGCCGCGATGCCATGTTTTTCTGCAAAACTGCCCTGGTTGAGCGCGACCGAAAGGTTGAGCAGGCTGTTCAGGTAGAGGAGCGGACTTCCCGCGGGCACTTCCCCGAAGGTGTTTGCGAAGGGCATCACGCCGTCAAAGACGACCTTTCCCGCCCGGAGGAATCTGACACGGAAACGATCACCGGGACGCGCTGCCCAGGGCGCCACCAACGAATCCGGAATATTGGACCAGACATTGCCATACTGGACATCGAGCTGAGGGACTCCACCCTCCAAAACCTCGCCCTTGCGCTGGGCTTTTGTATAGGCGAGCTGAACCACCTGCGCCGGAAGCAGAGGTCCGACGTCCTCAAAGGTAATCGCTCCCGCCGCAAGTCGCGCGCCTGTGTACGCATAAACGTCACGCCCGTGGAAGGTGTAACTCCTGTCCGAACCCTTCAGTCGATTGCGGGCCTCATCAATCCGGCGCACCTCGGCAATGCCAAGGTCCTCAGCCACCAGTGTCCAGGTACCGTTGTCGGGCCCAACAAAGTAGTGTCCGCTTTTTGTCTTGAGCACGACGGACTTCCGATCCGTGCCCACTCCGGGGTCAATCACCGAGACGAACACCGTGCCGGCCGGCCAATAAGCGGCCGTCTGCTTGAGGCGATAGGCCCCTTCCCAAATGTCGAAGGGACGGTTGTCGTGGCTGAGGTCGAAAATCGGCAGCCCGGAATCCACCCCAAACGCCACGCCCTTCATGGCTGCCACCGCCCCATCGCGCTGTCCAAAGTCAGTTTGCAGCACCAAGGCCGTTTTGGACGCGGCGGCGAGCGGCGTGAGCAGAAGGACGAGGGCGTAACCAACAAAAGCGTTCATGTGGACAAAGCTTGCAGTGCACCCATGATTTCGCCTCCAACGGCGTCGGCAAGCAAACGTCCCCGCGGCGTGAGGAAAATCCGCGGCCCCTGCCGCTCGACGAGGCCATCGGTCACCAGGGAATCGACGCGCGCATTAATTTCCGTCCAGGGGCGAACATCGTCACCAGCGGACTGGCCAAATCGTGCGCGCAACGCAACCAGATCCACGCCGCGGTTCATCCTGAGCCCGAAGATCAAGGCATCCTCCCACAGCAGGGCTGGACTCAGGACCGTGGCATCGTCTCTCGCGCGCGTTCCCGCCGCGACCTGGGTTCGCCAAAGGGCAAGGTCGGCGGGATTGCTGCCCCGATGGCCTCGGTGCTGCGAAGCGGCGGACGGTCCCAATCCCACCCACTCGTACATGGCCCAGGTGTTGAGATTGTGCTGACAGGCATGGCCCGGGCGGGCGAAATTGGAGATTTCGTACTGCTGAAACCCCGCGTCCGCGAGCGTCGCCCAAGTCTGCTCGTACAGACGCGCCTCACGCTGCGGGTCCAGCTTCACTTTCCCTTGGGATAGTTTGACCCAAAGGGCGGTGTCTTCCTCGAAGGTCAGGCAGTAGGTCGACAGGTGATCGGGCCGCAGAGCGAGGGCTTCGTGGAGGTCGGCCAGCCATTCCTGCTCCTCCTGCCCCGGGAGGGCGAACATGAGGTCGATGTTCACACTTTGAAAGTCGCGGGCACGGACCCGATCATAGGCCCGCAGTGCCTGTTCGCGGGTATGCTGCCGGCCAAGGCCATCCAACAAGTCGGGTCGGAGGCTCTGCACCCCGAGCGAGATGCGGGTGACACCCACCTCCTGAAGGGCCATCAATCGCGCATCCGTCACCGAAGCCGGCGCCATCTCGACCGACCACTCCGGTTGAGGCGTCGCTTTCGGCAGGCGATTCACCAGCCCACCGAGGCGTCGAATCTGATCCGGCGAAAGCAATCCCGGAGTTCCGCCCCCCCAAAAGACCGTGGACAAGGGGCGGTCCCAGGAAACCAAGGCCACCTCATCCTCCAGGCCGTCGAAGTAGTGCGCGAGTTTTCGAGCATCCGGTTTGACCTGATAAAAGGCGCAAAAGTCACAGGTGCTCGCACAGAAAGGGACATGAATGTAGAGTCCCAACGGTTCATTCGCCGGGCTGGCACTTTCCGTCGGTCTGGCGGTCAACTCATTCATTGCCAATGCCGGGTCTTTCTGTTGCGTTCCCATCCGGTTTTTCTCCTAAACGACCAATGCATAACAGCCGTATCCTTCACGCGAGACGATTCTTCCTCTGCCTCTGCGCTGCGCTTGGCCTCGTCCTGCTTTCAGGCTGCGAAGAGGTTAAGATCAACGACTTGACGCCGTCTTCGTTTGCCGAAAATCCATCGCAGATCTATACGATCTCGATGCGGGCCACGCCCAAGGCCACCGCCATGGTCCCGGGCAGCCTGGTCCCGCGTCTGGTCATTGACGGCAAAAACTTCACCATGAAGCCCAGCCCGCTGGGGCAGGACGTCTACGAGTTTGACTATGCCCTGCCGGCGGGACGCAATCAATTGGCGTACTATTTCCTGGTCCAGTATCAGGTCGAAAACAATGGCGTCATTTCCTCACGTGAAGCCTACACCGGCGTTCGCACGCTGGGCGTGGTGGGGCGTTATGTGCTTTCCCTCGACGTCAATCGCGGCCCGATCGGCGCCAAAGTCAGCATCCTTGGCCGCGGCTTTACCGCCCAGGACGTGGTCTACCTCGATAGCACGCCTGCACGCACGGTTTACGAATCCACCAACGCCATTGGCTTCTTTGTCCCGGCGGTTGAACCCAACCGCAATTATCGGGTCTCGCTCGGTGGCGACGCTGAAAAGTCCCCGGTGGGGACGTTCCGGGTCGATGCCGGTACTGTTTCCGTGGTCCCAAGCTCGCTCACCCTGCGACCCGGCACCCGTCAATCGCTCACCTTCACGGTTCCCAATGTCGCACCGGCAGGCGGCTTGCTGCTCGATCTGACCACCGATGTTCCGGAAAGCGTCATCATGGCCGAAGTCATGGTGCCCGCCGGACAGTCCTCGGTTTCCGTTGAGGTCACCGGCGGTCGCCCGGGCACTGGGAGTCTTTTCCTCAAGGGCTACGGTAGCGGCGAAGTGACCATTCCCGTCACGGTCAAATAGTCCACTCCTCGCTCTCCTTCACGAAAAAGCCGCCACCAGGCGGCTTTTTTTGGCAACTCCACTCGCGCCTCCGCTCGCACCCATCAATCTAAGAACCGCGATTCAACCAGGGATGGACACGGATACAAACGAGGTGAGCCAAAGCAGGCACTCACCTGGCAGGTGAAGAGCTGCATGGGCACCGAATCCGCCTTTATCGGTGTCCCTCGGTGGTGGATGAACGGATCGATTCGTTTCCACTGCGGAAAATAGAATCAATGGTGAGCCCCCCCGGCTCTCCTTCCCTCCATGCCGCAGCGTCAGTGATCCAGGATCCTGACCACCACCGGCCGGTGGTCACTGGCCTCCGCCACGTCGGCACCATCGGCGATCGTCGCCCGACCGAATTCAATCCAGGGATACAGCGCGGGTGAAACCAGAATGTGGTCGACCCGGCTGTAGCTGTCTTCCTTGGCGTAGCGGTGGGTCCAGACTTCACCGCGCGAATCGGTGGCCGGCAGCAGGATCGTGATCGCCAGCGCGCCGCGCTGCAAAAAGGCGCGCATCGGTCGGGACACCCGCGAGTCGTTGAAGTCACCGAGCACCACAAAGGGCCGCAGGGACGGATCGGGACAGCGCTCAAGAATCCGGTCGCGCAGCACCGTCGCCTCCGCGGCACGGCGGAGGGCCGACTGGGGGTCGTCGGGGCGATCCGTGTAACGGCTTTTCAGGTGCACCGCAAAGAGCGTCACCGGTCCCGATGGTCGCAGGAAGGTCACCTCCAGCAACCCACGTTTCACCGGTTCGCGTGCACCAAAATACATCACCGACAGGTCGGTATGGGTTCGAATCTCCACCGGACGCTCCTGCGAAAGCAGGGCCAGACGCCGGTCGGGGTCGGCCGCCTCGACCAGAGTGGCATGGGGATACTTCGCCCCTTCCAAATGCAGGTCGCGCTGGAGCTCCTCCAGGAACGCATGCCCACCCACTTCCTGCAGCACGACCACCTGCGCCCCGAGTTCGCGCAGGGTTCGTCGCAGTGCGGCCTTCGCCCGTTCGGGTTTGGGATAGGACTTGCGGTACACGCCATCGACGAGCCGGTCGGCCAGCGTGTAGTTCTCGACATTGTAGGTCGCCACACTCCACCCCGCCGCGCCGAAGGCCGTCGCCGCGGTGACCCATCCCATCACCACCCAGCCCATTTTGCGCAGGCTCTGAAGTCGCATCGACTTGGGTGGCACCCTCACTTCAAAAACCGCCTGGTCCAGCTCGCCTGTGATCCCACGTGACGCTGACTGTGATGCCCACGCTGTTCAGGCCGCGGGCCGAAGCAGCGAACGCTCCCGCTCGACGAGCGTCGGGTGAGAGTAGTGAAACCCACTGTACCAGGGATGCGGCGTCAGATTGGTCAGGTTCTTTTGGGCGAGTTTTCGCAACGCCCCCACCATGGCCGCCGGACCACCCATCGCGTCGCGGGCAAATCCATCCGCCTCGTACTCGTGCTTGCGCGAGAAGAAGTTTCCAATCGGGGAGAACCAGAATGTCACCAGACCGCTGAGCAGTCCAAAAAGCAGAAACGCTGGGGCCAGTTCACCCGCCGGAAATCCAAACGCAGGATTGAACCAGTCCGAGGCCGCCAGCCACGCAATCACCGCAAAGGCGGCAAACTGCATCACCGCGGAAAGCGCGAGCATCTTGGGGATGTGCCCGCGACGGTAGTGACCCACCTCGTGAGCCAGGACCGCCTCCAGCTCTTCGGGAGTCAATTGGGCAATGAGTGTATCAAACAAGACAATGCGACGGAACCGCCCGAATCCGGTAAAGAAGGCATTCGAGTGTCCGGACCGCTTCGAGCCATCCATCACCTCGATCGTGCGAGCCTTGAACCCGGTCCGGTCGGCCAGCGCCATCAGGCGGTTCCGGAGTTCACCCTCGGGCAGGGGCGTGAGTTTGTTGAAGATCGGAAGGATCAGCTTGGGATAGAGCACGAGCATCAGGAGCTGAAATCCAAACAGCACACCAAAGCCCCACAACCACCAGCTCTGTCCCACCCAGCCGACGAGCGAAAGCAACAGCCAAAGGAGCGGGACACCGATCGCAAACGTCAGCGCGAGCCCCTTGATCTTGTCCATGATCCACAACTGGGGGGTGCTCTTGTTGAACCCAAATCGCTCTTCCAAGCGAAATTGAGACCACCACTCAAAGGGCAGTCCGGGCAAACTTAGGAGCACACTGGCAAAGAGAATAAACAGGGCATCGTCCCATTTCGCCGAGCCTGGAGCCCAGGCCGCCACCTCGGCGAACAGAGTGGGCAAAATGCCCCCAAAAAGCACGAGGGCAAGCACCGCCGTGTCGAACAGGGTCTCGGCCATGTCGAAGCGCTGATGCGCCAGCGTGTACTCCCGGGCCTTCTTGAAGGTCGCCGCGTCCATGATCGCCGCCACCGCCTCGGGAGGGTGCTCGGCGTGACGCAGCACTTCGCGCCGATTGAGCAGCTCAAGCCACCACTCGCCGCCGAGTCGGATCAGCATGAGGGTGAACACCGCCAAGAGGACAATACTCATAGCCATCAAGAGGATGCCAATCGGTCACGGCGTAAAGCCAGACCTCACCTTCTCCGGGTCCCCGTCCTTCGTCGTCGACGCAATACCCTGATTTAAAGCATATTATGTCAATTAGAAGCCCGACTCACCCCTGATTTGGGGCCCGGGTTCACCCCTGCTGCCGAGACCCTCCCGCATCCATTCGTCGCTGCCCGAGCGTGCTCATGGCGGTCCGGCCCATGCGCGTGACGGCCCCGCCCCGCCCAGTTCTCCGGCGAAGAACACAGCGGAGACCGCGGCGCAGCACGAGGAGAGCCTGTTTCAGGGTTGCGGGAGCGTGGCGATCTGAGCCTCGCGTTTGGCGAGCTCGAGATCGGCTTCCACCATTAGACGCACCAATTCCTTGAATTTGACTTGCGGGCTCCAACCCAGCTGACGTCGCGCCTTCGCCGGATCGCCAATGAGCAACTCGACCTCGGCCGGCCGTTCGTAGCGCGTATCGTGCTGCACGTACTTCTGCCAGTCGAGACCGAGAAGCCCGAACGCTTCGGCGCAAAACTCGCGCACGCTATGGGTTTCATGGGTCGCCACCACGTAGTCGTCCGGTTTGTCCTGCTGCAACATCAGCCACATCATCTCGACGTATTCCTTGGCGTAGCCCCAATCACGCTGGGCATCGAGATTGCCGAGGTAAAGGGACGACTGCAGGCCGACCTTGATGCGGGTGGCAGCCCGGGTGATCTTGCGCGTGACAAACGTTTCCCCACGCCGCGGGCTCTCATGGTTGAAGAGGATGCCGTTGCTGGCGTGCAGCCCGTAACTCTCGCGGTAGTTCACGGTCAGCCAGTAGGCGTAGACCTTGGCACATCCGTAGGGCGAGCGGGGCCAGAAGGGAGTGCGCTCGGTCTGCGGAACCTCCTGCACTTTGCCGAACATCTCGGACGACGACGCCTGATAAAACCGCACTTTCTGCACCAGGCCCGCCTCTCGAATCGCCTCCAGGATGCGCTGGGCTCCCAATCCATCGACGTCACCGGTGTACTCCGGAATGTCAAAGGACACCCGCACATGCGACTGCGCCCCGAGGTTGTAGACCTCATCCGGCTGCAGCGAATAGAGCAGTTTCACCATCTGCACCGAATCCGCGAGGTCGCCGTAGTGCAGAAAGAGGCGCACGCCATTGACGTGGGGATCCCGATAAAGGTGATCAATGCGGCTGGTGTTAAAGGTCGAGGCCCGCCGGATCACGCCGTGGACTTCATAACCCTTTTCCAGCAGCAACTCCGCCAGATACGATCCATCCTGACCCGTGATTCCCGTGATGAGCGCTTTCTTCATGTGCCGTGTACCCGCAGCCTGCCCACCCCACGCCCTGCCGCAAGCCTCCAGCACTTCTGCCCTCGATCCGCAAGCGCAACGGGACCGGGATCCTGTCATCGCTGCCATGGAAAGGTTGAACGCCGGCGGTTTCCGAAATGAGCATTGAGTCAGCCGGCCCGCGCCGTACGGTCGCCCCAATGGAGGTCACGCTGATCGCGGCACAATCACTCGATGGGTTCATCACAAAACACGATGTCCCCGGGACCTCCTTCACCTCGGCTGCCGACAAAAAGCACTTTGCCGCGACCCTCGCCCGGTTCGACGCGAGTATCATGGGCGGAGAAACCTACCGGGTGGCGCGGTCGTTCCTGCGATCCCGCCTGACCGCGGCACGACGGCGCATGGTGGTCACCCGGACGCCGGCGGCTTTCTCCGAGGACGCCGTCCCCGGTCAGCTGGAGTTCACCCAGGCCTCCGCCCGGGAGATCGTGGACGACCTGGCCCGGCGGGGACACCGGCACTGCGCCCTCCTCGGGGGCGCCCAGATGCACCGCCTCTTTCTCGCCGCCGGTTGCGTGGACCGGATCGAGCTCAGCCTTGAGCCCCGCCTCTTTGGCGCCGGGGTTCCGCTCCTGGGCGGAGCACTCGACGTTTCCCTGACACTGCTCGGGTGCGAGCGTATTGAAAACAGCAACACGCTCCTCGCCACCTACCGGGTGGAGCGGGGCGGGTGAACCCATCGCACGCCGCGGTGCGAGCAGGCCTGGAGTGATCTCCAGGCTTGCCGGGAACACGGCGCCGACTGGCCCGGGGCT
>JAEUGZ010000437.1 GCA_016794725.1 Opitutaceae bacterium
GAGTTCGTCGAGGTCTCGCTCGACAACGGTTCCACCTGG
Source organism: Opitutaceae bacterium (assembly GCA_016794725.1). GTDB lineage: Bacteria > Verrucomicrobiota > Verrucomicrobiia > Opitutales > Opitutaceae > UBA6669. Next base: position 40 of record JAEUGZ010000437.1, read on the forward strand.
ACCACAGCCACCAGTTCGGTGGGCTCCAACACCTACTCACTGTCCGGCGTCACATTGACGGCGAGCAACACGCTCAAAGTCCGCGTCACCGACACCGCCGGCAACAGCGGCACCATGGGATCACAATCCTACATCTTGGATACCACTGCTCCGACTTCCACGGGGTCCACGGTCGCATTTTCCGCCGACACGGGGGTGAGCTCCACCGACTTCCTCACGAGGACTGCCGCCCAGACCCTCTCCGGCACGCTGAGCGCCAATCTGGTTTCGGGCGAACTCGTCGAGGTTTCCCTCGATAATGGCTCCACCTGGACCACCGCAACCAGTTCGGTGGGCTCCAACACGTTCTCACTGTCCGGCGTCACGCTGTCCGGGAGCGACACCCTGAGGGTGCGTGTCACCGACACCGCCGGAAACAGCGGAACGACGCTGAGCCAGGCCTACGTTTTGGATACCACCGCTCCGACGACGACCGTCGCCACCCTGGCGTTTTCCAACGACTCCGGCGCGAGTTCTTCCGACTTCATCACGAACCTCACCACCCAATCGATTTCCGGCACTTTGAGCGCAAATGTGATCGCGAACGAGCGGATTGAGGTGTCACTGGACAACGGCTCAACCTGGGTCACCGCAACCAGCACCGTCGGTGCCAACACCTTCTCACTGACCGGCCAGACTCTCTCCTCCAGCAATACACTCAAGGTCCGGATGGCCGACGCCGCCGGCAATACGGGTACCCAAGCCTCACAGGCCTACGTTCTGGATTTGGTCGCGCCGGGCGCACCGACCTCCTTCAACGCTCTGGGTTCCGGTGCCTCGGCCTCGCTTACCTGGAACAATCCGGCGACCGACTTTGCCTCGGTCACCCTGAGGCGCTCGCTCTCTGGATTTCCCAACTCAACCGTGGCCGGCGCCGCGGTGCTCGCGAACTCCACCGGAACCAGCCACCTCGACACCGGGCTCTCCGACGGAGTGAACTACTACTCACTCTTTGCCCTGGATGCAGCGGGCAACGTCTCGGCCGCAGCCACGACGAGTGTCAGCATCGACGGGACCGCCCCCAATCCGCCCGCCATCGTGGCGATCAGCAACGACACCGGCTCGAGCGCGACCGATCATCTCACGACTGACCCGACCTTGGTCTTCACCGGCACCGCCGACGCGAACACTACGGTGGCCCTCTACCGCAACGCCTCGCCGATTGGCACCACCGCGGCAAACGGCGCGGGTGGGTGGAGTTTCGACTACACCGGCACCACGCTCGCCGCAGGCACGCACACGTTCACCGCCACGTCCGCCGATACCTCTGGCAACATTAGCACACCCTCGGCCGCCTTTCTGGTCGAGATTGACTCAGTCACTCCAAATGCACCCGCGATCACCGCGATCAACAGCGACAATGGGCCATTGAACTCCGACGGCATCACCAACGACCGAACACTCGTCTTCTCCGGCACCGGCGAGATCGGTGCGAGCATCACGTTGGTTCGCACCGGCGTCGGTGTGATTGGAACCAGCACCGTCAATGGTGCCGGGGCCTGGAGCGTTGACTACTCGGGAACAACCCTGCCGGACGGCTCCTACCTCTTCACCGCCTTTGCCACCGACGCCGCCGGCAATTCAGGTTCTGTCTCCTCCGATTTCCCCGTCACAATCGACACCTCGATTCCGACCATCACATCACAACCGTCGGGCGGGACTTTCCCTCCCGATAGTGTGCTTACGCTCAGTGTGACGGCAACCGATGGTCATGAGTTGAGCTATCAGTGGTACCGCGACGATGCGCAGTTAGGCGACAACAACGAGCGCAGCGGCTCGACGGAGGCGACATTTTCGCACTCCTCGATTGCGGTGGAGACTGTGGCCGGCGACTACCGGGTGGTCGTCACGGACCGGGCGGGCAACTCCGTCACAAGCGAGGTCGTCACCGTGGTCGTCGGCAAGGTCGATCAGTCGATCACCTTCCCCGCCATTGACGACAAACTGACCACGTCGACTCCGTTCGAGGTCATCGCCTCCGTGGAGAGCAAGCTCCCCATCACCTTCTCCGTCGTCTCGGGACCTGCCACCGTCAACGGCCGAATCGTGACCGTCACGGGCGCAGGCTCGGTCGTGATTCGAGCCACCCAGGCAGGCAATTCCAGCTACAATCCCGCGACCGCGGATCGAACCTTCGTCGTCAGCAAAGCCATCGCCACACTCACGCTCTCCGGGCTGACCGCCACCTTTGACGGCAGCCCCAAGAGCGTATCGGTGACCACCGTGCCGGCCGGTCTTGCGGTGCAGGTGACCTATGCGGGAGGTGCCACCCTTCCGACGGCTCCGGGCTCCTACCCGGTTGTCGCCACCCTCTCCGACGCGTCCTATCAGGGCAGCACTTCGGGCACGCTGGTCATTGCCAACGCTTCGCAGACCATCTCCTTTCCGACTCCGTCCAACCGGACTTACGGTGACGCGGCCTTTGCTCTGGTCGCCTCCGCAAGCTCGGGCTTGCCGGTGAGCTTCGTCGTGGTCAGCGGTCCCGCTTCCATCGCCGGCAACGTCCTCACCTTGAACGGCGCCGGAACCATCACGGTTCGAGCCATGCAAGAGGGCAGCGGAACGATTGAACCCGCCCAGCCGATCGAGCGGAGTCTGGTCGTCAGCAAGAAGTCGGCAACCGTGGCACTTTCCGGGCTGAACACGATCTATGACGGTGCAGCTCGGAGTGTATCTGTCACTACCTCGCCCGTCGGACTCGCCACGGCCACCACTTACAATGGAAACACGACCCCTCCGGTGCAGGCGGGGACCTACGCGGTGCTGGGCACGATCATCGACCCCAACCACGCCGGTTCCTCCAGCGGCACGCTGACGATCGCCAAGGCCGCTCAGAGCCTGGTCTTTGACGCGGTGGGTTCAGTCCAGGTGGGCGCATCCGTGGCATTGCAGGCAACGGCCAGTTCCGGACTGCCCGTGAGTTTTGCCGTGGTTTCCGGCGAAGGCACAATCGCTGGTCACACACTGACCCTGACACGCGGTGGACCGGTGGTGGTGCGCGCCAGTCAAGCAGGGAATGGCAACTACGAAGCAGCAACACCAGTCGATCGGAACGTCGACGCCAACAAACTCACGCAGACCATCACGTTCGCCGCTCCGGGGGACAAGACCACCAGCGATGCGAATTTCGGACTTGTGGCGACAGCCAGCTCGGGCCTGCCGGTCTCCTTCGCGGTCCTCAGCGGCCCAGCGTTCGTAGCAGGTGGCACGGTGTCACTCACCGGCCTTCCCGGTTCTGTGCTGGTGCAGGCTTTCCAGTCCGGAAATGCCATATATGAGGCGGCCCAGCCCGTGGTCCGTAGCTTCTCGGTCGCATCGGCGGGTCCGCAGGTCTATTTCGGCTCTACGACCAGCGGTGACCATCTGGCCGCAAGCTTCCTGCCAGGCAGCGACATCGGCACCCTTCTGGTCTACCTCTCTGCCACGCGTGAAGGATTCGTCGTCGCGCTCAGAATCGATCCCTCAGGCCATTTTTCGGGCACCGCCACGCGCAACCCGAGTCTGCAATCCGGAGCCAGTGTGCCAGACCCCATTGGCACGCGGACGGCGATGAAAGACCTGGCGCCCGTGGCTGCGCCCACTCCCCTGACCTTCCAGGGAACCATCACCCAAGGCACGCTCAGCGGCAGTCTGGTGGAGCTTGGTCTGAACTTCTCTGCCTCGATTCAGCCCGGAGCCGGCATCACCCCCGACCTGTCCGGCACCTATTCGGCCATGTCGACCACGACGGCCTCGGGTTCCGTGCACGCCATTGTCAGCAACCAGGGCCGGGTCTTCGCCCTGGCCTTCACCAGCGAGGGCACCTACTCGGGTGAGAGCACCCTGGTGTCCGGCGGCGCGTTCCAGATCAACGCAGGCCAATCAACCTTACGAGGTTCGATCCAGGCCGTCGATACCTCGATTGCAGTCACTGTGACCCACACCGATGGAATCAAGGAAGTCTTTGCCGGACTCGCCTCCACCACGGCTCCGACCGACCGACTGATCAATCTCTCCTCCCGGGCCCTGGTCTCCTCGGCCGACTCGAGGACGTTGATCACCGGCTTTGTGATCGGAGGATCCTCACCGAAGAGCCTCCTCCTTCGGGCCATCGGCCCGGGTCTGTCCACGTTCGGAGTCACCCAGGCCCTCGTCGATCCCAAACTCCAGGTCTTTAACAGCGCCGGGCAACTCCTGCTCGAGAACGACAACTGGAGCGGTACGAGCGTATCCGAAGCGAGCGCACGCGTCGGCGCCTTTGCGCTCGCCGCGCAAAGCAAGGATGCGTCCGCAATAGCGACCCTTCCGCCCGGAGCTTACACCATGCTCGTCCTGGACCAGGGTGGCGCCGGCGTGGCACTCGCGGAGATCTACGAGTTGAACGAGACCTCGGGCCGTCAGCAGCGGCTGATCAACCTGTCGAGCCGCGGCCACGTTGCTCCCGGCGAGGGCGTGCTCGTGGGCGGTTTTGTGGTCACCGGCAACACCCCCAAGCGCCTCCTGATCCGCGCTTCGGGACCCGGACTTGCCGGGTTCGGAGTCAATGGGGCGCTGGCCGATCCGTTCCTCAGACTCTTTGACCACACCAGTGCGCTCATCGCCCGGAACGACAACTGGGAGCTGCCGTTGACGGCACAGACCGGCCAGATAGCGGCAACCGCGGTGGACCTCGCGGCGACCGCCCAGGAAGCGGGCGCCTTTGCCTTCACATCCGGCAGCAAGGACGCCGCGGTCCTGATCACCCTCGCACCCGGTCTGTACTCCGCACAGGTCTCCTCCTCAACCAGTGCCAGCGGCGTGGCGCTGATTGAAGTGTATGAGGTGATCGAGTAGCGGCAGCGGATCAGAGCCTTCGCCGGCTCACTTTAGCGTGACCGCAAAGACCCTGGCGTTGTCCAGGTGAATTCGGATCACATAGTTTCCAGGCTTAAACTTCGTACCTGGCGCGCTGTTCCATCGCGCCCGGTGGCGAAGTCCGTCGTCCGTGATCGGCACTGCGTCATCCTTCGTGAAACCCGGTACGCGGTAGAGCCCATCGTTCAGCAGTTCCACCCGCACCGCACCCTTCACCGCGTTGGCATTGACGGTGATACTGTCGGCCTTCTCCAGCCACACCGGCTTCAGGGTCACCTGCCCGATCGTCTCAATCGGCCGGACGGCAACAAAGCGGTCCCGGGGAAGCACCGCCAGACCGATGCCGCTCTTCGGGTTCTTCATCTTCGAATTCCAGGGGTGCTCGTAAGCGCCATAGTAGAATCGAATCTCATCCTCAAGGAACACGGGCGTGCTGCTGCTCCAGATGCGTCCGCTGTCGAACGCCGTGCCTCCGTCCACCGGGAGGAACATGCTGGTGCGAAAGGGGCGGGACCACTCGTGGCCGTCGCGGCTGATCGCCAGTTCGATGGGTTGGTGTCCATTGCTCTCGAAAAACGCCGGCTGGACTAAGGCGAAGTACACGCCTTCGTGCACGAACACCGGGGCACCGTGCAGTTGGACTCCCTGCCGGGTGCCACCAAACTTCGCGGGAGTCTGGCCGTCAAATTCATCCGGGCTCATCACCAGCTCGGGTTTGGTCCAATGGACAAAGTCCCGGCTCACGGTACGCACGATGGCACGCTTCCAAAACGTGGTGCCATTGGGTGCGTCGATCCAGGCTTTCGCATAAATGAGGTACTTCTTCGCGATCGGATCCCAGGACGCATCGACCACATCGCTGGTGGTTAGCGGCGGGCCCCAGCGATAGGTCGGGTCGCCGAGCAACGGCGGATCGCTCGAACGTCCGTAGGCTCCGCGAATGACAAGCTCGGGGTGCTTTTCCCAGTGAATGCCGTCCGCGGAGAAGGCGACGAACACGCCGCCCTTGGGTCCCCGCGTGTCGCCATCAGGCGGCGTTGCTCCTTCGACGGGGTGGATCGACCAAAAAGCCATCTTGTAGCGCCGGGCCGGATCGCCGCCGGGCGGATCCACCACCACGGACGCTCCGTAGTGATCAGGACTCGTCAGCACGACGTTCCTCGCCTGCATCCCCTTCATCGTGATCAGATCCAGGTCGGGTCTGGTCCAGGTGATCCCATCGGCTGACTCCGCATAGGCCACGCCATGTCCGCCTCCATAAATCTGATACCACATTTGGTACCGACCTGTGTCGGGGTTTCGATAGGTGGCACAATAGGCCAGCTGGGAACGGGCGTCACCGGGGGCTATGACGGGATTGCCCGGATGACGCGTGAGCGGCTGCACCTCGCGGCGAATACCCGAGTGATAGAGCACCTCATGGTCGTCGACCAGCAGAAGGGTTCGCGGCGCGGCGTGCAGGCTCGCCGCCATCACCACCAGCACCAGGCACCCCTGGACCAGCGGCACGGGACTCCAGCCGCGCACGTTGGCAACGGCGTTGAACCAGAGAAATGGTTTGGATTTCATGTTAGTTGAGGGTGACGGCGAAGACTTCGGAGTTCTCCAGATGAATGCGGAACTGATAGCGGCCCTCCGGCAGGTCGCGAAGCATACGGCCCTTCCACGAAACGGAATGGCGCAACGAGTCGCCAGTCAGCGGCGTGGCGTCTTCCTTGGTAAAGCCCGGGATTCGGAAGCCACCGTCACTCAGCACCTCCACGCGAACACGTCCGCTCGTGGCGTCCGCGTTCACGGTCATTCCCTGCACGCCCCGAAGGTCGACTGGCTTCAGGGTGACCTGCCCCACGGTCTCGATTGGCTTCAGGCCGGCGAAACGGTCGCGTCGAATCGAGACGAGGCCCACTCCGGAGGGTTTTCTGAACAGATCGCCATTCCAGAGACCAGAGTAGGCTCCGTAATAAAAGCGGATCTCGTCCTCGAGGACTACGGGCGTTGAACTCGCCCAGATGCAACCGCTGTCGAACCGGTTCTTGAAGGGATCGACATCAATGAAGGGTCGATCCCGGAACAGGCGCTGCCAATTGAATCCATCGCGGCTCACGGCAAGCTCCGAGGGCATCTGGCCGGTGATTTCTCCGTCCATCTTGTGCAGAAGGGAGAAGTAGACGTCGTTGTGGAGGAAGGTCGGACCACCGTGCAGCTGCACTCCCCTTCGATTGGGATGCACCTTCACCGTGGGCGGACGGTACTCCACGCCGGTGCCATCGAACTCATCCGGCGTGATGACCAACTGGGGCTTGCTCCAGTGAATGAAGTCCTTGCTCTCGGCGCGCACGACGGCTCGTTTCCAGAACATCTTGCCTTCGGGCATGTCCAGCCAGGTCTTGGAGTAGATGGCGAAGACCTCCCGGGGTGCATCGTACATCACGTCTATGACGTCACTCACGGCCAGCGGCACTCCTCCTTCCCAAGATGGATCCCCTGCCAGCGGGGGATCGGCGCGCTTACCATAGGCGCCCGGCAACAGCGGTATCTTCGGGTGGATCTTCCAATGGATACCGTCGGGCGAAAAGGCCACCGCCAGACCCATGACCTTTTTCCCGTCGACGTGCGCCACTCGGAAGAACGCCATCTTGTACCGCCGGGACGCGTCGGCGTCACGCGGATCCACCACCACCGAGGCACTGTAGTGGCCGTCAGCGCCATCGATCACCATGTTGGTGTCCTTACCCTCGAACTTGAAGAGACCCAGCAGGGGTTTCTCCCAACGAACCCCATCCACCGACTCGGCGTAACAGACCGCCGCGATTTCCGGACTCTTTGAGCTGTGGGCCTGGTACCACATCTGATGGCGACCGGTCTTGGGGTCACGGTACACCGTGTTGTAGGCGATGGTGAGCTCCCAGGGATTGTCCTGGGCAATCACCGGGTTGACCGGGTGACGCTGCGCCGGATGCAGCACGCGATAGGTGCCGGAGCGATAGGACACCAGTGCGTCGTCAACGAGCAGCAGCGTTCGTCCCGGCGTCCCGGCCGCAGGTTGCGCGGCAATCCATGGCAGCGCTATGCAGCCCAGGCCAGTCACGAGGAAGAGCTCACGGATGAATTCATTTGGGAACATGGGTTGATGGGCGAATCGCGCCCCGAAAAGAGGTCTCACCAGCGAGCGTGCAGGGTCGCGGACAGGTGACCATCGGACCCGACGCCATGACTTAGAAATCCACACCGGTGGAAAAGACGTAGGTTCGCGGCACCTGGTCGATGGTGGCGTCCAACACACCGGTCCATCCCGTCGTGGGATTGGGCAACACCAGGACTTTGTAGCGATTGAAAAGATTGTTCACATTGACCTGCATCGACCAGGTGAACCGAGAGAACTTCATGCGATAGCTCATCATGGGGTCGAATCGCACCATCGTCGGCTGGCGGAAGAGCTTCCTCGGCACACCCGGAGCAACGCTGGAGACGTAGTAGTTGTACATGTTTCGATCCCAGGCGAGGCCCACCGTTCCGCCAAACGTCAGGCCCTTAAATCGGCCTGACCGAAAGGAGTAGGCATTGCTCAGGTTCATGCTCACCTCTGGATAGCCCACTGTGGCATCGCCCGCCTGCGTCACGAGGATGGACCCCGGCGGCGTGAAGCCTGGATTGATCTGTATCGAGGAGATCGGCAGTCCGACGGCCCCGGTGAGGATGGGACCCCGGACCGGGTCCACCACACGCAGCACCCGGGCCACGTTGGTATTGGTCCCGATGGCACCCGAAAGCGCGGTCGGTGTGGCGTAGTAGACGCCGGGTGTATTCATCATTGCGATCGTCAGCGGGATCGCTCCGGGCGTGGTTGCGCTCGCCACCGGAGTGGTCGCGCTGAAGGTCGGGGTCACATAAACAGGTGAACCATCGCGGTACGTCACCTGTCCCGCGCTGTTGGAGTAGAACTGGTCGTTGTAGACCTGCGCATAGGAATTCGTGCTGCCGACCGTGCCCTTGATCAGCGCCGCCGACAAGCGCAGGCGCCAGCCGGGTGTCGGCGATGCGGTCAGAACCAGCTGGGCTCCTCGTGACCTCCGCTCGATGGGCACCACGTTTCCCGGCACTCCCAGCCGACCGTTCAATCCCGCTGGATTGATCGCATTGGTGAAGTTGCCGTTGATCGTCCAGTTCTCGTCTTCGGTTTGCACCCCATAGTAGGCGATGGAACCGGACAGCGAGTTTTCGGCATTGGCGATCTTCAGGCCTGCCTCATAACCCACCGCATTGGAGGTTTTCAGTTCTTCGCCGTACGGATCGAGGTTGTTGGAGCCCTCCCCGTGTGTATTCGAGTAGGCAATATAGGGAACAAGCCAGCGCGAAAGCTTCGCCGTGATACCGGCATTGTAGCTCACGGCATTGGGTGTCTCTACGACCACCACCGGTCCCGACTGATTGACGGTGCGTCGATAGATCCCTCCATAACGAACCCCCGCCAGGGTGTTGAGCCGGCCATTCATCCACTCCGTGAGCGCAACCCCGAATACTCCCCGGTTGAGCAGCGCGGTCTGGGTGTATTGCTGGCCACCGAGGGTCACCCCGTGCGGATTGGCCGGTGAGGCCAGCGCCGCGTTGGGCGGATTTGAGACCTGATTGACGTAGTTGACCCCGTTGTAGGTGACCTGGGGCTCCCAGGGACGAAACGCTGGTTCGTTCACCGGTCCATTGTCGACGGCCCAGGCGAAGGGCGAGATCGCAGTGCGCCCGTTGGTCGACAAACCGCTGTTGGCCTGACCCGGAACGACCAGGAGATTGAAGTTACTGTCGGCCCGGAAATAGTTGTAGGCGATCAGCCCGGAATCGATCCGATTGTACTCCGCACCAAATATGGCCTGATTGCGGGCGCGGCCTCCGAGAAACGTGCTGTCCGCCAGAAGGGTGTAACGAATACCCTTCACTTTTCTTGGCTCCTGTTGCCCATGTCCATTGGCGTGCGTGACCGACCAATGTCCCGGCAGGAGATTGGAAGGAGCGTTTGGGGAGAAGAACGTCAACGTGGTTCCGGTGTAGCGGTCCTCCGTATCCTGGTATCCGAGCGAAAGCTGCGACGATAACGACCTCGTCCACTGGGTCTCGATGTTCAACTGCGTGCCCGAGGCCTTGGTCCGCTCTTTCTTCCACCATCCCTGCAGGGAATCGACGTTCTCCCAGGTGATGTTGCCGTTGCCGATGTGGCCGGCACCGCTCGGCCCGGACTTGCTGGCGATCATCTGGTCGGTCGCAAGCAGGTACTGGAGCGACTGGCCGTGGCGGCTGTCGACTGCTGTGCTCCCCGCATTCAGACTCAGGTGCCCGGTGTTGATGTAGCGGTCCAAGTCCGTGTATTGACCCGACACGCGGATCGTGGTGTTGGCGAACGGCTGCCAGGCCGCCTGAAGGTAGTAGCCGCGGGCCGGTCCTCCGATGTCCTCCCGATAGGAGCCCACGTCCTGATCCATCACCGCACCACGAAAGGCGAACTTGCCCTTGCTGAAACCAAAGTCGAGCTGCGCCAACTTGTGTCCGTCACTGTCGATCCGAAAGTCCGCAGTGGCAAACGCCGGGCGATTCAGCCGGGCCTGTTTTGAACGCAGATTGATCACCCCACCCGGTCCCCCTCGTCCGTAGAGCAGCGACTGTGGCCCCATGATCACCTCCGCGCGCTCGTAGGTGAAGCTCAACGAAAGTCCGCTTCCCGCCCGGGAGGGTGGCAAAAAGCCGTCGACCACCACGACGGCGCTGGCCAGGCCGCGCAAGGTGATCCGGTTGGACCGGTCGAGCGGCTGAATGTTTGAGGAGGTCCCGGAATCCGTATTGTTCCCGCGTGTATCCGCTCCAGCCACATAGGTGCCAATCAATGACTCTATTTGGGTCTCGGCCACGTCCTTCATGAACGTCTCGGTCAGGATGTCGGCCGACATCGGGAGACTCTCCAGCTTGGCGCTGAATCCGGTCAATGAGTTCGAGTTGAGCGCGCCATAGCTGGTGTCCGAATCCTCATTCACCTCGAAGGGATTGAGAGTCACGGTTTCGCTGCCTTCACTCAACGCGACCCTGCGGGTGGGCAGCGAGTGCCGCGTCTCCGCCGCCCGGGTGGTGTCCGGGCGGCTTGCGCCTTTTTTTTCCGCATCCTCCACCGACACTTCCCGTCCGATGGTATAGGCTCCGGTTCGCTCGTCGTGAACGGCCACCAGTGCGGTCTTGGAAAGCATGAGGTCGAGCGCTTCATGCGGTGTCAGTTCACCCTTGACCGCGTTCGTGCGGGTTCCGCTTACCTTTTCGTGGGCGTAGAAGAACTGCGCGCCCGATTGATCGGCAAATCGACGCAGCGTGGTTTCGGCCTTGCCGGCGGGTATGTCGAAACGGCGCTTCGCTTCGACTGAAAAACAAACCTGCGCGGCCAGCAGGAACAAACTGCTGAGCGAGAGGCGGAAGATCCGCCGGGTCGGTCGAAGGAAAACGTTCATCGGGTAATGGTCCGGGCTGTGCGTGCGCTGTCGTCTTCCAAGACTTCGCCGATTGGAATTTCCCCTACCTGCGCTTTGAATATTCTGCCGGAATTCGAATTCGGCCCGGGATCGCCCGTGCCCCCGCCTCCGGGGAAGGGCCCTCCCCTTCCCGTGGCAGCAGGCTGAAATCGCTCCGTGCTCCTAGCGGTTCGGCAGAAGAATCGTTTCGTCTTTGCCGACCTGCTCGGTGCGGATGTCCAGCCCCGCTTTCATCAGGCGGATGAAGCCATCAAGATTGTCGGCGAGAAAAACACCGGAGATCCGGCGGTGGCGCAGCTCGGGGTCGCCCAGGGTCAGCTGGCGGGCATTGTAGCGATTGAACGCGTCCACCACTTCACCGAGGGGTGTCTCACTAAAGACGAGCCGGGTGGACTGCCACGCGAGCGCCTGCCGAATGTCCTGCGCGTCAACCACGGCAACGTGAGCAGGCGACAGCCCCTCCGATGTCCCACCCAGGTTCACCCGCGCCCGGTATCCCGCGATCAGCACCGGTCCTCCCTCCGCGGCGCCCCCCACCGCTCGCGCACCCTCGGTGAGCGCGGGCAGCAACGAGCCACCTTGGGCATTGTCGCTCACCTGAACCTTGCCCTCGGTGACGAGCACATCGACCACGCCGGGGTCCAAACGGACATTGAAGGCGGTGCCCACCGCCCGCACGGTCACGGGTCCGGCCACGACCACGAAGGGACGCCCGGCGTCTCGGGTTACCAGAAAGTGAGCCTCACCGTCCACCAGTCGGACTCGGCGTTGGGTCGCCGTGTAGTCGGTTTCAATCCGGCTTGCTCCATTGAGCACCGCAATTGAGCCGTCGGGTAGTTTTACCTCGCGGGAGGTGCTGGCGAGGACTTGAAACCCCGCCGGTGGCACCGGGGCTCTCCACCACCCCACATACATCAGAAGGATGACCGCCGCGGCGGCGGCAAGCCACCCACCAGCCAGCTGCGCGAACCGACGACGGGCGCGCCGGATCGTCGCGCGTTGCAGGACCGCCTCGGCGTCGTCTGCCACGGAGCCAAGCGATCCAATACCATTGAGTGTACGCCAGCCCGCCCCGATTCGCTC
>JAEUGZ010000177.1 GCA_016794725.1 Opitutaceae bacterium
CCGCTCCGCGGTGCAGGGCGATGCGGATGCATCGTCGCGGGCTCGGCGAGCCCACCTCCACCGGGGATGATTCCGCGGCGGATTCGCGGCGTAGTGTGAGATACGGGCTGGAGGCCGAGCCTAGGGCGCAAAACGGGTTCCCCGCTCCTCACCATCCGGACCTTCGCGATCGACCTTCGCATCGTCGCGTCGGTGCGCTTCACTCCGTGGGTCCGTCGAACCAGCGCTCCTTACTACGGGATTTCATTGGCCGGGTTGGGTTGGCAGCGTGTGCGGATGTTCGGGATTCACGGGACGATCGATCGTTTTGACGGCGACGACGAACGCCAGAGCCGACAGGCAGTGCCAGAGCGCATGGGCTTGGATGGGAGCCGCTGGGTCGCACAAGAAACCTCCCGGGCGATCGCCGATCTGAAAAACGACCGCGGCGCCAAAAGCCACCAACGCCGTGACACTGCCGTTGACCGCACTTCGGGTTCGTCGGCGCACGGCCGTGAGAACCAGTGCGACAATGAGAACGGTGGTGGCCACCACGATCGTGACATTGAGTGCGAGAGGCTTTACCCCAGCGATCGTCACGTTTCGATATGCGGCGCCGGCGCCCCCCAGAGCCAGGGTCACGAAGCCCAAGGCCATCCCGTGCTTCTCGATCCAGATTCGAAGGCGCGGAACCACGGAACCCAACGAGAACAGGATGGCCGACAAGAAGACCCAATACATGGCGCCGACATCGAGGTGACGGAGGGTGCGTGACGCAGAGGCATGGTAGAGGAAACTGCCAATGCCCACCCCGATGAGGGCCAGGCCGAGGGAACGGGCGCTGCGACTCGAGGCCGCGGAACCTAGGAGGAGAGCTCCACCTACCAGATAGGCGAGGTTCGACCAGGTGTTTTGCGGTTCCCGGATGAGGTGTGACAAGGCATCGGTCGAGTGCACTGCCCTTTTCTCCATGAGTTCGTTTCGGTCCAGGGCCTCACCCTGGCGGGGAGGAACTTCAGGGGGTGGCCACCGCTCCGGCCGAGCAACGAAGACCAAGACGCCTGCAAGAAGGACCACTGCCGCCAGGGTGATCAAGATGGCCGTTCGCATCAGGGCCCATGCAAAGGGAGTTTTCCCTCAGGATCGAGCGGGTATCGTGGGTGAGGCCGAGACGGCGGGAGGAGGGAGGAAGGCGGTGGGACAGAAACGTTGAACGCTGAACGCGGGGGACCGTTTAACGCTGAACGCATAATTCTTAACGCTGAAGTACGGATCGGAGGAAGATAGGCTCGTCTTCCCTCTTCGCTCTTCGAACTTCATTGTTCACCGCTCCGCGGTGCAGGGCGATGCGGATGCATCGTCGCGGGCTCGGCGAGCCCACCTCCAACGGGGATGATTCCGCGGCGGATTCGCGGCGTAGTGTGAGATACGGGCTGGGGTTGCTGCGTAGGTTGTCGTCTTCCTGCTTCGGGCGGGCTAAAGTCCGGACGTTTGCATCCGATTTGAGAGAGGCCTTGAGGATCGTTTGGAGAGCCCAAGCCCTCCTGCGCACCCAGTCCCTCAACCGTTCCCTTCTCTCGCTTACGCCTCCATGACGATAGCCACGCAGACGCTACCGAATGCCTGGGAGAAACTTGGGAACATAGTCATGGGCGACCTCCTTAAGCTGCTCGTGTATGTGGTCGTGTTCTGTCTCCCGGTGGCACTGGTCGTCTTCATCCTCAATCGCCGACGGCGGGCCTACCAAGCTGAAGCCCGTGCTCCGTTCACCGATCTGCCGCTTCGGCCTGCGGGAGAATCGCTTCGGCGGAAACTCGAGGAACTCGATGATCGCTTCATGGAACATGGCTCTTGTTTGATGCTCATGCCAGCGTTGTGTGTGGCGATCGGATTCAGCGGAAGGTGGTTCGACCGACCCTGGGTGGGAGGGAGTCTGGCCCTCGGTTCTTTGCTCTTTGTGAGTATCCAGGCACGCCAGATCCTCCGCCTTCAGCGCAAGCGCTGGACCTATCGTCTCGGTTACGAAGGAGAACGCTACGTGGGCGAAACGCTGAACCAACTGCTGGCCCTTGGGTATCGGGTCTTTCATGACGTGCCCTTCTCAAACTACAATATTGACCACGTGATCGTCGGTGCGGACGGCGTGTACGCGATCGAAACGAAGACCCGCCGGAAACGGACCCATGCACCCGCCAACGAGAAGGCACGCGTGGAGGTCGAAGGGGACCGCATCCAGGCTTCGCATTTCACGGACACCTCCTCGATTCCCCAGGCCGTTCGCAACGCCCGGTCGCTGGCCGACTGGCTCACCCGTTCGACCGGTGAGCTGACCACGGTCGAGCCGCTCGTCGTCCTGGTCGGCTGGTACGTCGTGAGAAAGCCCGGCGCGCAGGTCCGGGTGCTCAACGAAAAGGAGTTGAAGCACGCGTTCCCCATGCGCAACGCCACGCCCCTCTCACCCGAACGGCTTCAGCGCATCGTGCACCAGCTCACGGAGCGGTGTCGTCTGCCCCAGGACAACGGGACCCGGTTTGACGTCGCCGCACCCGTCGACCGCATTCCCAAGCACGCAGCGGTGGGGAGTTAGCCCCATGGTTTGTGAACCTTGGTTTCGCGTCACGATTCAGGCCGCCACACCCTTCCCATGCTCGGCAAGCAACGCTCCGTTTACGGTCACTCCATCCCATGAACTTCACCATCGGCACCCGAGCCCTCACCCTGGTTCTTGTCGGCGTTTTGATCCTCGCCGGCGCGCACCGGTGGATCAACAGCGAGTTGCTTCCGAAGCCCACGGTGAGCGAAGAACGTCCAGGGTCCGCTCCTCCTCCCGTTGCGCCCGAAGCAGAACTTTTTCGGCTGGCTCGCAGCAATGACGCGAAAGGAGTTCAGCAGCTCATGGAACGGGGGACGTCCCCCACGCTCATCACTGCAGATGGGGAAACCGCTCTGAGTGTCGCGCTTGCAAGCGGATCCTGGGACGTCGCACTGTACTGCCTGACCCACGGATTTGACCCCAAAGTCACCTATAGCACCAAAGAAGGACGACCGGGGATCGCCGGCGCCAAGGCGTTGCTGTGGGCAGCCCGTCAGGGGCGCGCGGACATCGTCGAGCAACTCATCGCTCTCGGCGCCCAACCCAATGGATACGCCGCTCTCTCCAACCCTCTGGCCGCCGCTGTTTCTCACGGGCATCATAACGTGATTCGAACGCTGGTTCGGTCTGGAGCACGGGACATCGGCCCGTGTGGGACCGGATTCGTTGATCCCGGCATCCGCACGATCCGCACCGAAACGCTCCTGACGATCGCGGCGGATCGACGCGATCTGGCCACGTTGAAACTGCTTTTGGAGCTCGGCTTGAACGTTGAAGATCCCGACACCCCTGTGCTCTTTGTTGCCGTTCGACAGAACTGGCCCGAAGGCGTGCGAACACTCATGGATGCTGGATTTGATCCCACCGTGCGTCATCCGTACGATGGGAAACCCATTGAGAGTATCGCCGAAGATGCCGCCATGAAAACTCTGCTCTGGGGTGGACAGGCGAAACGGAAGTTCTCCAGCGAAACTGGCGAAGATGCTGCACGAAGAGAGGCAGGGCGACTGGCGGAACTGTTGTACGGAGCAGCCACCGCGGACATCAAAGCCCAATTTTCCCGCGCGCCCATGTCGCTTTTCCAAATCAAAGACCGCGACGGCTGGACCCTGCTCTTTCACGCTGTGAAGGCCAACAATCTCGATCTCCTCCGGCAAATCGTCGGCCGCGGGATCAGCACCAATCTCATTTCGCACGAGGGAATCTCCCCGGCGGGCATGGCTGTTCAGCTCAACAATCTTCCCGTGCTGGAGTATCTCACGTCAAAGGGGGCCAACCTTGAGTTGAGTGGGGAAAGCGGAAACACTCCTTTGTATCTTGCCGTGGACGGGCGCAATTACGCCCTCTTCGACTGGCTGCTGGCGAAGGGAGTAAAGTGCAATCGGACACCAAAGCGCGGTCTCTCACCCCTGATGACCGCCGTAGTTCGGGGAGAGGTCGCGATGAGCAGCCGACTTCTGCAAGCAGGAGCAAATCCCAACTCGACGACCGACGACGGATTTCCCGTGATCTTTTTCGCAGCCACGGGCGAAAAGCCCGAATTGGTGAAGCTCCTCGAAGAACGCGGCGCCAGCTTGAAGGCCTTCGTCAAGGGCGCGAGCCCTCTGGTCGTAAAGGCTATCAATTCCAGGGACCTTGCGAAGGCCCGGAAGTTGTTGGAACTGGGCGTGCCCGTTCCGCCTGAGGCCATGCATTTCGCGCTGGGCAGGTCCGAATTTGTGGAGCTCGTGAAGGAGTACTCCGCACGAGGCGGAGGGAGCGCCTCCCAAGCTCTGTCAATCTGGCCGCTCTTGGATAACATCAGCGACCAGCAGGCAATCTCCTTCTTGGAACGTGGAGGCGATCCCAACTATCGCGGGGGTTACACGGCTCTTCAGTCTGCGGTGTGTATTTGCCGGATGGAGGTCGTTAAGAAGCTGATCGAAAAAGGCGCCGATCCCAATCAGGTTGGGCTCGAAAACCGGGAACCCATCTTGATGACCGCCTTGTACGCGACGCGGCTAAACAAACCCGCAGTGGCAGACGACGAAAAGAAGGAGCTCATCCGCTACCTGGTCGGGGCAGGCGCCGATCTGGAAGCAAAAAAGCAATTTGAGGGTACTTTATTTGCGTTTCCGGGCCAGACCACGCTGATGGCGAGCATTCTCCGCGGTTCAATCGAGATCACCCGCACGCTTCTCGACCTGGGAGCCGATCCGATGACCAAGGACGATTTGGGCCGCACTGCTTTTGACTATCTCGAAATCGGAAACAACTACACCGATGAGTCCCGAAAACGCGTCCGATCCTGGCTAATTGAGGAAAAAAACAAGGCGACGGATCGGAAGCTTCAAACCAAGAAGAAGCGCGACTTGATTTAAGAGGGTCGATCCAGAGGATCCTCACTTTTTTGCCACCCGCTCTGCGGCGTTTTCCGGCCCGCCAACCCAAGCTTGATGCTGATCAAAGGCGGACTTCCGGGCGATCGGGAGTGGAAGGCGACACGCTTCACCTCACCCCCAAGCACGAAACGGGTTCCTCGCAGCGCGATCATCGACTGCCAACCGGACTGTGACTAGAGGTCCGTCGCGGCGGGCTGGTCGCGCACCCGCGTGCTCCACGCGAGGCCGGCGAGGTCCTTCGGGCGGGACGGCAACACGAGGCTGGCCAGCCATCCGACCGAGCAGCAGACACCGATGCCAATCACTGCGTAGAGGAAGAAATGCAGCGACGTGTGACGCTGGACCCAATACAGCACGACCGCACTGACGCCGACGCCGACCAGGGCCCCGGCGCCATGCGTACGGGTGGTGAAAATGCCCAGCGCGAAAAGTCCCGCCAACCCGCTGCCGAGCAGCCCCAGCAGTCCGAGGTAGGTGTCCCAGAGCGACCGGATGTCGGCCCCCGCCATGATCCAGGCCACCGCGGTGCCGAAGATGCCGAGCCCGACCGTCAGCCAGCGCGCGAGCCGCAGGCAGGACCGGTCCGGGGCGTCGGGACGGAAACGGCGGTAGAAATCGGTTGTTAACGCCGCGACCATGCTGTTGAGGCTGCTCGAGACGGTCGACTGGGCGGCGGCGAAGATACCGGCGATGGCGAGCCCGGCGATTCCCGGCGGCAAGAACTGGGACATGAAAAGGGGAAAGACCGCATCGGTGCCCAGCGCAGGTTCCAGGTACTGCGGGTGCTGGCGGTAAAAGACAAACAGCGCCGTGCCGATGCCGAAAAAGACAAAGGTCGAGCCGAGGCCGAGCCAGGCGTTGGTCCAGATCGCGCGGGCCGCCTGCCGTTCATTGCGCGTGACCATGTAGCGCTGCACCACCGTCTGGTCCGCGGTGTAGGGCGTGAGATTGCTGAAGAGGTTGCCGATGACGATGACCCAGACGACGGCGGCGGTGGCATCCCAGCGCCAGTCGAACACCCGCAGTTTGTCGTAGGCGATCGCCTCGCTCCACAGTCCCGTCAATCCGCCGTCAACTCGCAGAACGATGAGGATGAGGCTGAGGATGGCGACGCCGAGCAGGACCACCGCCTGCACCACATCGGTCCAGATGACCGCCTCCATGCCCCCGAAGGCGGTGTAGACCACGCACAGGGCGCCGATCAGCACGATGCAGAGGTAGACGTTCAATCCCATCGCGGCGGAGAGGGCGAGCGAGGGCAGGAAAATGACGATCGCCATCCGTCCGCACTGGAACAGGACAAAGGCCGCGCTGGCGTAGAGCCGCACCGGGAGGTTGAAGCGGTGCTCGAGGTATTCATAAGCCGAAGTCACGTCGAGCCTCCGAAAAAACGGCAGGTAGTAGCGGATTACGATCGGCACGAGCAGCAGCGCGGCGACGTTCGCCACCGTGAAGGTCCAGTCGGTGGCGTACGCCTTGGCGGGCACGGCCATGAACGTGATCGAACTGAGCAGGGTGGCGTAGAGGCTCAGCGAGACCGCCCACCACGGCACCCGCCGGCCGGCGCGGAAATAATCCTCGGTGCCCTTCTGCCGGCGGGCGAACCAGACCCCCATCGCCACCATGAGGCCAAGGTAGAGGGCGATGGTTAGGTAGTTCACGGTGCCCAGTTTGGGCGCGTGGGGCGCGGCCACGGCCGACCAGACGGCCGGCGAACGGAGGCCGGGCTGCCGCTCCCCGCCCGGCACCACAAACCGGCCCTGCCAGGTCACGACCGGGGTGGTCACGAGAGAAAACGGCAGCGTTCCCATCTGCGCCCACGAGTCGGTGAGCGTGTGATACGCCCACAGGGTCCGCGGGAAACCAGGGTGCTCGGCGGTGGCCGGACCGGGACGCGAACCGTCATCGCCTCCGATGAGCAGCAGGTGGGTGGGCCCCATGACGGGGGCGGGCCCCGGCGAGGCGATCAGAGGCGTGGGCAGGTCGGCGAGGCGGGTCCATCCCTTGCCCGGTGCATACCGCCATGCATCCCGCAGAGGTTCGCGCTGAGGGCGGCCGTCGGGACCCGGGACCAGGCGGCAACCGCCGAACAGGTAGAAGGAGCCATCGAGAGCGCCGGCGGTGGCGAGGAAACGACCGGTGCCCGGGCCGCCCTCCAACGTGCGCCAGCCCTCGGCCGGGGCGTCGAGGTTGAGGGTGAGGACGACGTGGCGCGCTTGCGGGGAATCGGGGCGTTCGAGTCCCCCCGCGACATAGACAGTGCGTCCCACCAGGGCGCCGGTGTGCTGGGCCAGTCCCACGGGCAGCGCGGGCCGCGGCTCCAGGGTCACGGTCTTGCCATCCCAGCGGGCGAGGTACACCTCGCGGAAATGGGTGGTGGCGTCGCCACCGCCAATCAGCAGAACACCTTCCGGCAGCGTCAGGGAAAGGCCGTAGCCCGCGGCCCGGGGCAGTTGTCCGGCCGACTTCCAGGCGCCCGTCGGACTTTCCAGAGCGAAGATCGATGAAGACCAGACCTTGGTGCCGCCCTCCCACGGCCGCTGTCCGGGAAAGTTTGCTCCGCCCG
>JAEUGZ010000514.1 GCA_016794725.1 Opitutaceae bacterium
GCGCGCCGAGGACACGGTGTACGTGGCGGAAATAGAGGATGGCATGGTTTTCAGGTATTCAATGGCCGCGATAAAACTTGAAGACTCGATCTGCCGCCGCAAGGGCGGCAGCGTCGTGGTGGATCGTTCCATACAATGTGAGTGCGTAGATCACTTCATTGGTGTTCACATTCTTTGGCTGTCCCGTGTAGGACTTTTCCTTTCCGACACCGGTGCGGGTGTTTCCGGTCACATCCACCTCGCCACTTTCCTTGATTTTCGTCAGCTGCCATGCCACCGCGGCGGGAAAAGCTGCTTCCAACTCCGGCAGTGGCACGTGCAGCGCGAGAACCTGGCCGAAGAGGATCGAGACCACGTTGTAACTGGAATCCCGCCCGCCGTGTTCAATGAAGACCCCTTCCTTATCGCGCAGGTTCAATCCCACCGCGACCAACTTCCGGCAGGCCTCGAGGTACCGCTCGTCACCCAGGACCTTGCCGCACAATCCAAACGCCTTCGCCGCAATGAAGATCCGGTTCACGGCCTTGCTGCTGTTGGCCAGAATGGTGTCGTAGCCCCCGAGAATAAAATCACAGGCCCGGCGCATCTTCGGTTCCAGCTCCTCAATGCGCTGCTTGAAGTGCGCCTCATGCGGAGACTGCCGGATCACAAGCACGGCACGACCCAACTCCTGGAGAAAAAAGAAGGCGGTTTCGACCGCCGCCCCATAGGGTCGCGCGCTGTCGCCGTTAGCTCGGGTTTCCGCTTCAAACCCTCCGTCCGCACGCTGGTGGGCGAACGCCACCTCTATTCCTCGCCAGCAGCGATCGGCCCGCTCCAGATCACCCGCCGCCACGGCCGCCACCACGCCACGACAGCTTCCCCGCTGGGGACCTGCTTCAAGCCAGCTGCCATTCTCGCGATTGCTGCCAGTCAGACCCTTGGCATCCGGCACGTCTCCCGATGCCAATGCCGCCAATCGACCGGGCGGAAACGACCGGAGCACATCATACTCGCGCAAGAAAGGCCGCTCCGCTGCACGGGAGCAGCAGAGCAGCGGAATGACCACGAAGGCCAGGGATAAGGAGAGAATCAATTTCATGGGAGAATTCGAAGCGGGTTGCGGATGATCGCGGGTGGAGAAAGGGGCCGCTAGCCTTCACGGCGAAGTTGCTGGGCGAAGTCCAGGAAGAGCCGGTGACCTCCAAACTCCAAGGTCATGTTCTCAGCCTTGCGACGGGTCATTGCGTAAGGCGATTCATGTCGCGGATACTGACCGGGCTGCTCCCGGTCGTCCACCCGGAGGAGTTTTCCGTAGGGCAGAACCAACCGGCGCCCCCCACTCAGATAGGTAAGCTGGCCCTCACCGTAGCCGCAGTGGTTGGAATCCATGCGCCGGACGAAGGCATCGAAATCACCGTCGCGGCTGCGATCACTGACTTCGCACACCCACGTCGTTTCAAGCCCCTCCTGCACGAGGTCGCTGGTGGAACCGGTGCGATAGTTCAGCGGAAATCGTCCGATCAGGGCCACAAAGGCTGCGCCATGCTGGCCGTAAACGCGTTTGCCGCGGAGCTCGATGCGGTCGAACAACTCGCGGGGAAAGTAGGCATGGGTGAATTCCGAAACTCCTTTCTCCCCCATCGTCGGGCGGTCAGGAACGCGGTAAATGAGGAGGCAGACGTTCTCATGCTGTGCGGCATCGGGCAGCCGCCCTGGTCCGACCCAGTAGCCGGGGTCCTCCGCCGGTGGGACCCGGTTTGGTCGAATCCACGGGGGATGTGCCGTGAAAATGCTCAATCGATTGGATAGGGTCGCGCTCCAGACGTGGTGCTGGTCATTGAGCTCGCCGGGATGGTAGTGCTGCACCGATGCGAGGAGGAAGTGGGGGGTGCGATAAGTGTAGGTATTGGCGCACTGGAGAGGTGTCCCATTGGAAGCAGGGTCGAGCCAACGGGAGACAAGCGGGAGAGCCGAGGTGCGCCTGAGGAGGGTGAAATCCACAGAGATGAGGTCCTTGAGAAACGCATTGGAAAACATCCGATGCCGATCGACGTAGTTCAGGGTATCATCGATCACTTCAGGATTCGAAAAGGCCTCCATGCCCCATTGCAGCATGATGCGCGCATCCTGATCCCTTCCCGCTTGCTCCACCCTGAGTTCAGCGAGATCGAGCCCTTGGGAGGCCAGTATCACGGCGGGACCTTCATGCCTGCCAATCGCCTTGATCACCTCGGGAACCTGATAACGCTCTCGGAACAAAAAGCACCCGTCCATCCGCTTTCCGTCCGGAACCGGCAGATCGAATCCCCAGATCGCCTGAATAATCCCGCGCATCGAGTTCCCTCCCTCCCCACTCATGCGGTTCTTTCCGTAGGCCCGGCCCATCGTGGAAACGAAACTCCCCCGAAGCGACTGCGTCGCCACGTCGTAGAGCAGCAGATCGAGGATGATCCGGCTCTTGGTTACGATTTCTTCATCGTCGCTGAAGTCGATGAGGTTGCAGAGCGGCGCGATGTCTTCGACGTAGTAGACGTTCGAGTACCACTCCGCGAAACCGTAGCTCCACCGCTGCTCCAGCCATGTCAGCACCCGTCTCCGTCCGGACTGACAATGCTCCCGACCCGATCTGCCGTCCCTCGTGAACACCGAATCGGGCAGCAGCTGCCCGGCGAGGAATTCGGCCGACGCATACAGGATCTGGTGATTCTCACTCCAGTAACAGCGGCTGTCCTCTCCAGGTTGGTCCATCCAGTAGCGAAACCCGAGAATTGAACGCTGAATCCGCTCCCAGCTCGCCGCATCCACCGAGGCACGGTGACGGTAGCCAATGCGCAAAAGCGGGGCCATCAAGAAGTCGTCGAGGTGCAGCAGCGTGTCTTCAAGGTTCGTCCAGTCCACGGGGCGCCCATGATGCACCGCCTGCAAGTCGTCGTAGACCCGGATGTTCAAGCCCCGGGCAGGCGAGGGACATACTCCAATTCGACGGTGGCGCAGGAGGTCATACCCGATTGAACCCAGCGCGAACAAAAGCAAAACCCCAAGGAGGCGAAAGCCGGCGGATCTGAACTTCATTTCCGGTCTTTGCCGACGCTTGGGGACTCACCTGCACCAAACCGCGGCGCGGAATCCGATGATTCCGCGCCGCGGAAGAGCTCCCCTAGAGATCAAAACTCGTGCTGAGGATGAATCTACGGGGATCGACAATCCGCCAAGCATAGATCGAGCCGTCAGGATTTGCACCCACCGCCTGCAGGCGCCCGCTTTCAAATACGTTCCTGATGTTCAGCTGCACGTTTCCACGGACCTTCCTGTCGAACAACCGGAACTTGTAACCCATTGATACATCATAATATGACCGAGACGGATCGTAAATCGGCTTGTTCGGATCGAGTTCGAGGACGACTCCCCGGAAGTTACCCGGGAGGGTCGAAGGCGCCGCACCGTAGAATCCGATGGACCCTTTGTCTTCCCACCGGATTGCCCCCCCCACGTTGAAGTTCTTCAATACCCCGCGATCGAACGAATAGTTCGTTACAGCACTCCAACGGTACTTACGCACTTGGGTTCGCGGTTTGCCAACATTGGCCACGCTGAAGAGATAGGGCGAAAGGAGGTTGTTGTAGTATGCGGTTTCAGGCGTGTCACCGCCGAGCGTCGGAACCGAGGTCCACCAGAGATTGCCGTTGTCGTCCTTGGCCGTCGTCCACACCGGCAGTCGGGACTGCCAATAATCAAACTGCTCCGGTCCGATGGCCGCATCGATCGCCTCTTGCTGGGCTCCAGTAAACTTGATCCTCCAGTTGGGCGTCGGATTGTATGTAATCTCCACTTCATACCCCTTCGAAATGACGTCTGACTGACCGTTGGTTTGCGGCTGGCCGGGACCTGCCGCCAAGAAGATGCTCATCCATTCGTCGGTTACGCCCATGATTTTGGCTACGGCAGACGCGGATTGGGCCGCAGTCGGAGTGATCCCTTGGGCAGCGAAGCGCGAGTTCGACAAGTTGAGCGCCCACGGATAGAAGCCGTTGGCGTCGCGTACTCCGTTGTTCTCAGGCCGTCCTTCCAGGCGGAACGTTCGGTTGCCAATGGTGCCCACCTCGCCCGCGCGGGTGTCGTTTTCACGCGTTTCGTACTTGTTGATCTTCACATACAACCGATTGTTGAAGGCGGAAAAGCTCAAACCATAGTCCTTGCCTTCACCCTCGGGATTCGGCAGCACTCCCTTCAAGTCCATGCTGTAGCGTACGACCTGCGGAAAGAAGCTGTCAGATTGATTATAATAAAGGTTCAGCCACTTGGTCGGCTTGGCCACTACCCCATAGGTCGTCGTGTCACCTTCCTGAGACTCGCGGGTGGCCGGCCCAAGCGGTCCCGTCACATCGTGTGTCCAAGGTCCCCAGATGGCGTAGTTGTCATACGTCACCAGGCCGGTGTTCGGATCAACCGCGGCAGCACTCGATGTCCGCTCCCGACGCCGGTCGCGACGCCACCCCACGGTCGAAACAATCCGGTCGCCAAAGAAATAGCTCTGCGCGGTAAGGCTGAGGGTCCGGAGCTCATTCCTGCTTCGATTGGTGCTGGGCCGGGCCAACTGGTCGATCGTGGTTGATTCGGTGACCCACTGCCGAGTGAGATTGTTGTACCAGTTCAGCGGGTAGATACCGCTGATTCCATTGATGGGAGAGGGAGCATAGTCGACGTTTGCGCCTTGGCTATCTCCGATGTAGAAGCGCTGCGCCACCTGCGGAACCGCGACGCGGTTGGCCGTGTTGGTCCATGCGTGATTGTCTGATACCCATTGGCCATAGG
The DNA here is from genome assembly GCA_016794725.1 of Opitutaceae bacterium. Classification (GTDB taxonomy): domain Bacteria; phylum Verrucomicrobiota; class Verrucomicrobiia; order Opitutales; family Opitutaceae; genus UBA6669. The sequence continues at coordinate 4,795 of JAEUGZ010000514.1, forward strand.
TGTAGTTCTCCAGATCCGTGAGATTACGTTCCAAATGAGCGCCAAAGCGCTGCGCGCCGATCCAGGAAAGCCAGCGCGGCAGCTTCTCTGGCGTGTACTGATACGCCAGATCAGCGTTCACGGTATCACTCGTCTCCGAATTGAAATTCAGGAAAGGGCCCGGGGCCTCAACAAACGGGCGAAGAAAGTTCGGATTGGCGCGTCCGTCGAGCAACTTGGAATTAATGTCGAGGTAGAGAACGGTGTCTGTATTGTCGATGATGCTGTTGCTCAACCGCTCAAACTCCTGACGGAACCAACCAGCGCGCGCCGCCAACAAATGGGAGCGCGTCTGGAGCAAGATTTGCTCTCCTTCGATTCGGATGGTATCGGCCGAATCCTCACCATAGTTGGCCGCAGTAAAATTGATCGACGACCAATCGTAGATCGACTTGTCCGCGGTGGCGGGGGCAAAGAAAAGCGGGAATGGATTCGCCTTTCTGCGCATGAGATCGGTGCCCGTCTGAAGGTAACGTACATTGCTGTTATTGGTGTACGGAGACGGGGTGCCGGTTGTGATCGCATTAGCAGTGCGGTTTTGGGTCAAAAACTGCACGCCACCATTGTAGATCCAGGCAGTCAGCTTTCCGTAACCGTTCGTACCCGGCATCAAGCCTTGAGGGAGCAAGTTATTCTCGTTCGTGACCGGAAACGGACCTGATACAGTACCGTTCGCCAGGGTCACGAGTTGCGTGGTCGGATCCCAGGTTGGGCTCCCGTTGGCCTTCCACTCCGCTGTAGTATCTCGAGGGGTTAAAGAGTTCGGCCGACGATAGGAATTTTCATAGCGCTCGTAGGAAGCCGACAGCGTCGTGTTGCGGAACGGCTTGGCCTTGATGGCGCCATAGTAACGCTGGATCTCCTCTTCGGAAGGCTCTCTCGTGAATCCCTTGGACTCATTCACCGCGGAGAATCGCAGGGCTAGCTTGTCCTTGATCAGAGGACGATTGACATCGAGGTTGAAGCGATACCCCCCCTCGTCATCCACCCGCGCGCCCACCGAGGCGGATTGCCGGGTGAGATTGGCCTGGCTTGCCACCAAGTTGACCGTACCTGCGGCAGCCCCAAGACCGAAGAGATTGGAATTGGGCCCGCGCGAAATCTCGACCGAGTCGATGTTGTACGTGTCCATCGGGATCTTGCTGTTGCTGGAGAAGTTGCCGATCGCGACATTGACGCCGCTGCCGCTGATGGGGCTTCCAACACCACGGATGCGGTTCGCCCGGGCCGGGTCATTGGCCGTTCCGTCGATGATGCCTCCGTTTCGATTCGGAGTGAACTGCGTGTAGTTGCCCGTCCCCTCCGTGCTTGCTTCGTAAAGAAAGACGTCATTGAGGTCGAGCACCGCGGTGTCGAGCATCTGCTGCTTCGTCACCACCGTGATCGAGGCGCCAAGATCCTCCAGCTTGGAATTGAGGCGAGTGCCGGACAGTGTGTTCGAGGCCTGATAGCCTCGGTCGTCCGAGACGACTGTAAAAGGCGAAAGATTGACCACCTCCTCGCCGCCGCTAGAAATGCTCTCAATCGGCGCCTTTCCCTGCCTGGCCTCAGATGACTGCATCTGGGCGAGTTCGGCCGCATCAAGCTGACCGTTTTTGTTGGTGTCGTAACGCGCGAGAGTCGCGGCGTCGACCGCGGGTTTGGCCTGCTGGGCCTGCACGGCCCGCGGCAGGACCAGCGACAATGCGGCCAAGGCGAGCAAACCGCCATGACGGCGGTGAACCGTGAGTGTATTCATAGGGTAGTGACTGGAGGGTGGCCGGAGCGCACGCGCGCACCGGACGGGGCATTTGACCGCAACATGGTACCAAGTCCGCCGCCGGACCGGAAGCGTCAGGACGCTCAAAAACTATGCAAAATCGATCACGCTTTCTGGCCGGATCCGACCTCGCTGGTGCGCATTCAGGTCCTGCGGCGACCCAGGAGGAGCCGCTGCAGAAGCACAAAAGCGAGCAGGAGCCCTCCGACCACGATGCGCATCCACCAGGAGCTGAGACGGCCGTCGAAAAGGATGGCCGCCTGGATCGTTCCGAAGATCAAGATGCCCAGAATCGTGCCGACCAAGTGCCCACGCCCTCCGGTCAGCAGGGTTCCACCAATGACCACGATGGCAATCGCGTCGAGTTCCAGCCCGACGCCCATGCTGGGATTGCCCGAACCGGTGTAGAGGGTCGCGACAATGCCCGCGAGGGCACCGCAAAATCCGTTTAGAGCATAGACTCCGACCTTCGCCGCTCCGATCGGAAGTCCCATGAGCAGGGCCGACTGTTCGCTGCCTCCCATCGCCAGGAGGGTCCGGCCCAACCGGGTATGGTGAGCCAGTCCATAACCCAGCACCAGCACGGCCAGCAGGACAACTGCTCCCGCCGTCAGACTGGCCGGTCCGACGGGAACCTCGAAGGCGGAAAGTCGATTATAGACGGCGTGCCCAATTCCGACCGACTCCGTATTGATCCAGAACGCTGCTCCCCGAGCCAGAAAGAGCCCTGCCAGGGTGATGAGAAAAGGTGGAAGTCGGTAAAAGTGGATCAGCGCTCCCATACCGCCTCCCATCGCGGTGCCTGCCGCCAACGCCAGTACCCACGCCACGCCGGGCGGCACCTGGGTCCGCTCGATCAGCGTGGCGGTGAAGATGGAGGTAAAGCCAATCACCGCTCCCACAGACAAATCGATGCCACCCGAAAAAATGACCAGGGTCATTCCCACCGCCGCGATCCCAAGAAACGCATTGTCGGTCAGCAAACTGGTCAACGTACGCAGCGAGAGAAATCCCTCGTAGGCCACCGATGCCGCTCCAAAAAGCAGGACAAATATGCCAGCGGTCACCAGCAACGGCAAGTGACGCTGCAGTCTTCGGGCTTGCGCTTTCATGTGTCCCCTCTCTGGCGCAGCAGCCCTGTGATCCACCGACTGACGCGATCCGACTGCAGCAGCGCCACACCTATGATCAACGCCGCCTTCGGTACGGGCGCAATGGCAGGGGGCACACCCAGGTTGTACATCGTGGTGGTCAAAGTCTGAATCAGCAAGGCCCCCACCGCGGTCCCGAGAATAACAAATCGACCGCCGCTCAACGCCGTTCCTCCCACCACCACTGCGAAAATGGCATCGAGCTCCATGTTCTCACCGGCCCGGTAGGCGTCGGCCGCGCGGATATTGGCCGCGGTGAGAATTCCCGCCAGACCGGCACAGGTGCCGCAAAACACATAAGCCAGGGCTTTGATGCGCGACGCCGCCAATCCCGCAAAGCGGCTGGCACGCTCGTTGTCACCCACGGCCTCCACAAACAACCCGAGCGCCGAATGGCGAAGGATCAGGTGGGTGGCGACATAACACGCTCCCACCCAGAGCGGAGCCACAGGAAGGCCGGCCAGGAACCCGTTGGCGAGGTACTCAAAGGGCGCCGAAGTGATGATGATCACCTGGCCATCGACCAGAAGCTGCGCCACTCCACGTCCCGCCACCATGAGGATGAGGGTGGCAACAATGGGTTGCAGGCCGAGGCGGGCCACCAGAATCCCGTTCACGGTTCCGGCCGCCATCCCTGCCAGCACCGCCAAGGTCAGCGTCAAACCGAGACCGTGGCCCGACTGCAAGAGTACGGCGCAGACGCCACCGGCAATCGCCACCACGGATCCCACCGACAGGTCGACCCCTCCCGTGGCGATGACCAGCGTCATGCCCAGCGCCACCAACAAGGTGCGCGATCCTTGCACCAGGATGTCCACCGGCACTCCGTAGAGGTGGCCATCGAGAAGAGTGATTTTCAGGAAAGCGGGATTGATCACCGCATTCAGGAGGACCAGTAGGCAAAGGCCCGCCAGGGGCCACAGCACCACGGACCGCGGCCGCGGGGCAGGGCGGGAACTTTCAGCGAGCTTCATGGATTCCCGCCATCAGGCGCATTAACGATTCGGCCGATACCGCGGCACCCGACACCTCGCCGGCCAGGCGTCGTTCGCGCAACACAAGGACCCGGGAGCAGGTCCGCACCACTTCGTCGATCTCCGAGGAGATGAACAACACCGCCATGCCTTCCGCCCGCAGCTGGGAAATCAGCGCTTCTATCTCCTGCTTCGCCCCAATATCGATCCCCCGGGTAGGCTCATCCAGCAGGATGACTTCGGGCTGCGTGGCAAGCCAGCGGGCCAGCAGCACTTTTTGCTGATTGCCGCCCGACAGGTTCTTGATCGGCGTCTCTGCGTCCGCCGTCTTGATCTTCAAGGCTTGGATGTAGTGCAGGCAAAGCTGCTCCTGTTCGGTGCGAGTGAGGGGCCGGAACGCACCACGCTTTCCTTGCAGGGCCAGCATGAGGTTTTCCCGCACCGAAAGGTTGGGCAGAATTCCCTCCGCCTTTCGGTCCTCCGAACAAAACGCCAAGCCATGGCGCACTGCCTCCCGGGGAGAGCGAACCCGCACGGGATTCCCTCGGAGGAGTATTTCCCCGGTGTCGCAGCGATCGATTCCAAACAGAAGCCGGGCCGTCTCGGTACGGCCGGAGCCAAGCAAACCACCCAATCCGGTCACCTGCCCGGCATGGAGCGCAAGATCGAGCGGTTCAACCGCACCCTGGCGGCCAAGGTGTCGCGCCAACAGCGCCGGAGGGCGGCCGGCGACGTATTCGGCGGTCGTCGCATGGGCAGCGAGATCCTCCGCCGAAATGTCTCGCCCCAACATCTTTCCCACCAACGCGAGTCGCGGCAACTCAGCCGTGATAAACGCTCCAACCAATCTCCCGTTGCGCAGCACGGTCAGGCGATCCGTCACGGCATACACTTGATCGAGGAAGTGGGTGACAAAAACGATGCCAAATCCCTCGGCTCGCAACTTGCGCATCACACTGAAGAGCTCGTCCACTTCTCGCTGATCGAGACTGGCGGTCGGCTCGTCGAGCACCAACAAGCGGGCCGAGGTATCGAGCGCGCGCGCAATCGCCACCATCTGTTGGTGCGCCACGGACAGACTTCCCAACTCCGCATCCACGTCGCAGTCCATGTCCAGGCGGGCCAGGGCGGCGCGGGCGCGTTGTCGTATCGCCCGCCAGTGCAGCAGTCCGCCCCAGCCGGGTTGGCGG
>JAEUGZ010000562.1 GCA_016794725.1 Opitutaceae bacterium
CCGAACAACTCACCGTCGAAGGCATGCGCGCCCAGGTCACCATCGAAGGCCGCCAGACCACCTACGCCAGCCGCCTCGGCCGCTGGTTCATGCGCCTGCTTGGCTTCAAAAAGACCCGCGTCTAGCCCCGACCGGCGATGCTCAGCCTGCCTTTTCTCCGCGACTGCGCTGCTGAGTCCAACCCATGGCCAACTGGCGACAACTGAGCGACGGACTCGTCGAGCTGAGCCTCAGCCGTACCCTGCGTGGGTTCGAGCAGGCACTCGGGCGCCTGTGGCCCCTCCTGTCCGTCGATGCCTGGGCCGTGTTCCTGCCCCCGAGTTTCCAGGCCGGCGACCGCCAGCTCTTCGTCGGTCAGGCCGTCCGCCCGGCCGGTCCCTTGCTGGCCAAGGCGGCCCGTGAAGGCATCGAGTCACTGACCACCGGCGGCGTGCTCGCCCCGAAGATCATCGAGGCCATCGCGGTCGAGCTGGCCCCAGGCGTGGATTGGCATCGTCGCGTCCTGCAGCTGGGCGACAGTGCCTCGGCCCCGCTCATCCTCTTTGTCTTCCGCCGCGCCGAACGCGGCGCCTTCGCTCCGGCCGAATTGGAATTGCTCGCCTGGGCCGGGGGACACGTGCGCAAAGCCTTCCTCGTGCTCGCCGAGCAGCAGGAGCAGGAGTTCATGGTCGGCCTCTTCCGGCTCATCAGCAACCTCCACCCGGAAGGCATCTGCGTGCTCGACAAGCAGCAGCGCCCGGTGTTCGAAAACCGCAATTTCCGCGAACACCTCCTGCTGTGGGAGCACGGTGCCGGGGCTCTGCTCAACATGAACGTGCCGCGGTCGGCGTCGATTCCGATGGTCTGGCAGAAGGCCTGCCAAGACGCGTTTCACACCCTGCGCGACTTGAAATTACCGCCCACCGGCGGGCGCATGGTGGTGTCGCAGGGCCCGGTGGTCAACCTGACCAAATCCATTTCCGACGACCAGGAAGTGGTGGGGGCAGTCCGGTACCTTGCCCTGCGCAGCACGCTGGGACTCCGACCCTACCTGCTGCTCACGTCCTCGGTCGCCCGGACTGAAAAGAGCCAGGGCATGAGCATGGCGGAACTGGCGGAGAAGTTCGAACTGTCGCGCCGGGAGGTTCAGATGGCCGAGCTTATCCTCAAGGGACACTCCGCGGACGAGATTGGCGCCAAACTGCGCATCGCCTTGCCCACGGTAAAGACGCACATTCGCAACATCCTGAGGAAAGCCGGAGCGAAAACCCGCTTGCAATTCATCGGACTCGTTCGCACCGCTTAGCCTCAGGCACGGACGGTTAGAAACCACGAATCGACACGAATGCACACGAATGCGGAGTCAGATGGTTCAACTCAACCGCCTGATCTGAATTCACTTTGCCGTGAACTGGCTGCCTCTCTCGCTTCGAGTCCCTTGTCATTCGTGTCAATTCGTGTCCATTCGTGGTCAACTTGGATCATTCCGACTTAGCCGTGATCGCTTTTCCTTCGCATGGCCGGTTTGGCGAAGATTGGGCACTTGGGCGGCGCCGGCGGGTCCATGCAGGGGCAATTTCAACTGTTTCGAACTTTTCAACCTACCACGTCCATGACTGACGGAGACCTCATGCGCACCTTGGTGCAGCGCTGCGCCAGCTGGACCGCTTTGCTGGAACAACTGCGCATCGAACACGCAAATAACCTGGGACGCAAACCCGAGGCCATCACCTGGATCCCGGGCGACACCCTGGGCCGTTGGTCCTGGTATGGCTATTTCTGGAGTCCCGAGCGCTTCTGGTTCGGCTACGGCTATCATCGGGGAGAATGGACGCCTCTGATCGAAGCCGATGTGCGCAACCCGCATGCCCAATCCTGGCTTCAGCTCCAGATCCAGCTGCCCGGCGCCTGGGTCGTCGACATGGGCGGCTGCTATGCGCGGCTCTGGGCCGCCCTGCCACCGAGTGCATCGGTTGAGACGCAGTTCAACTGGTTTCGCGACCGGTCGATGGAGCTGCATGAATATTCTCTGATCGAGCGTTGACCGTCGCCGGGTGACGCCCAGTTGGCAGTGTTCAGGAATTGGGTTTGCCTGAGGGAGCGCGCGGGCTGAGACTGCCGAGTGATGGGTCAGGGGGCGAACCGGCCCCGGCTCCTCGTATGCTCCTTCGTCCTCCCTCGATTGTTGCGACGGATTTCCGGCGGTCTCCAACCGGATTGCTGGGCCGTCTCATCCCTTCGGGGCGACGCCGCCCTCGTCCAACCCAGCCCTCCTCGAGTCACTCATGAACCGCCGCACCTTTTTGCGCTCCACCGCCGCCCTCGGAGCCACGCTTCCGCTTGCTTCGCGTCTCACGGCACAGGCTCCAGGAGCCGCTCCCGCGGCGGCGACGCCGGCGGTGCCGGCTGCCGCCCGAGCACCACGGTCCCACCGCAAGGGATTCATGCTGGGGACGCTCAACAGCGAAACCGCGAAGAAACTGCCGCTCCTTGAAAAATTTCGTCTCCTGCGCGAGGCCGGTTTTGCCGGCGTCGAAGTGCCGAGCGCGCTTGATCAGCGCGAGGTCCTGGCGGCCCGCGACGCCACCGGATTGGAGATTCCCAGCGTGGTGATTTCCACCCACTGGGCGCGCCCCCTCTCGGACGCCAATCCGTCGGTCCGTGCGGTGGGACTCGAGGGCCTGCGTCAGGGTCTGCGCGATGCCAATGTCTATGGTGCGAAGTCCGTGCTGCTCGTGCCGGCGGTGGTGACCAAGGAAGTGGGCTATGCCGAAGCTTACCAACGCTCCACGGCGGAAATTTCGAAGGCGTTGCCTCTGGCCGAGTCGCTGGGTGTGACCATCGCGATCGAGAATGTCTGGAACCGGTTCCTGCTCAGCCCGCTCGAGGCCGTTGCCTATGTCGACTCCTTCAAATCACCGCTGGTGCGGTGGCACTTTGATGTCGGCAACGTGGTCACCCAGGCCTGGCCCGAGCAGTGGATCCGTACGCTCGGGTCCCGCATTGTGCAGGTTCACGTCAAGGAGTTCAGCCGCAAGCTGCGCGATCAAAAGGGGCCGTTCGTCGGCTTTCAGGTCGACTTGCTCGAGGGCGACAGCGACTGGCCGGAGACCATGGCAGCGTTCGATGCCGTGGGCTACACCGGCTGGATCATCGCCGAGCAGTGGCGCCCGCCAGATTTGACCGATGCCTCCTGGCTCGCCCACCTTTCCGGCAAACTCGACCAGATCAACGCAAGCTAGACCCGTCCGCCGGCCTGGCGCCGTGCTTTGTATCCACCATTCAACCCTGACCCCAGGGTTTCCGTCCCAACCTGGCCATGAACACTCCCGACCCTGTTCCTGCGACGCTTTCCGCCATGCCCCGGCGCGGTTTCCTCAAATCCTCCGCCGGCCTTGCGGTGGGCGCCGCCCTCGGTGCCTACACGCCGCTATCCGCCGCGACGGCGCGGCGTGCGATCGGTGCCAACGACCGGATCCGCATTGGCATCATCGGCTGCGGAGAGCGCGGCCGGACCGCCCACATGGAGGGAATCTTCAAGCACCTCGCCGCGACCAATTTTGAGATTGTCGCGGTGTGCGACACCTGGTCGGTGGCGCGCGACAGGGCCAATGCCAAGGTGCGCGAGTGGTTTGGGCGCGATGCGAAGGCGTGCGTGAACCACCGCCAGCTGCTCGAACTCGATCAGGTGGATGCCGTCATGATCGCCACCCCTGACCACCACCACACCACACACCTCGAGGCGGCGGCGAAGGCGGGCAAGCACATCTACGTGGAGAAGCCGCTGGCGACCGAGATGGACAAGCTGGTCCGCGCCGTCGATGCGGTCAAAGCCGCCGGCACCGTCGTGCAGGTCGGCACCCAGCTGCGCAGCCTGCCGAGCATCGTCGGCGCGCGCGAGGTCGTGCAGACGGGCAAGATCGGCAAACTGTCGCGCGTGGAGGAGTGCCGCAACGACGAGAAGCCCTACTGGTACCAGTATCTGGGACGCGACGTGAAGAAGGAAGACGTCGACTGGCAGGAGTTCCTCGGCGACCGGCCGAAACGCCCGTTCAACGCCGAAATGTACTCGGCGTGGTACGGCCACTATGAATTCTGCCAGGGGCCCATCCCCCAGTGGGGTGCGCACTTTCTCGACATGGCGCACTACATCACCGGGTGTTCGATCCCGGCGTCCTGCGTGTGCACCGGCGGCATCTTCACCTGGAAGGACGAGCACCAGTTCACCACGCCGGATTGCATCCAGGCGACGTGGATCTATCCCGAGGGTTTCCTCCTCACGAGTTCGAACAACCTGGGCAATGGATTCGGCAATACGCGAAAGTTCTTCGGCGACAAGGGCGTGCTCAAGGTCGACAACTGGAACGCGCCGACCTACAGCGCGCAGGGAGGACCCCGCCGGGACGGTTCGCTCCGCGGGGAGCTGGCGGTGACGCCGATCGAACGGCCGGACCATTTCCTCGACTGGCTCCAGTGCGTGCGCAGCGGCAAAACACCTCACGCGTCGATCGACGCCGGGTACCAACATGCCGTGGCCTGCCTGATGGCGATGATCTCTTACGAGACGGGCCGGAGAACGGTGTACAACGCGGCGAAGCGGAAGATCGAGACCACCTAGACGTTAGCAGTCCGTTGCACCACGAATTGGCACGAATCCACACGAATTAACCTAAAAACCGCGATTGAACCACGGATGAACACGGATCAACTCGTTTGTATCCGTGTCGATCCGTGTTCATCCGTGGTTCAATCGCGGTTTCTAGGATCAATCTTTCGATTCGTCCACTTGCCTCTGGATTCTTGTTCGTTCGTGTCCATTCGTGGTCCTTCAGGATGGATACGGACCTGGACGCCGGGTGTGCCGCTGGAGCCGGCGTCGGTGCTCACGGGGTCGTCGGGGGTGGTGAACTTGGGAAATAGAGGTCGAACTGGGTGCCGACGCCGGCCTTCGACTTCACCTCGATCCAGCCGCCGTGCTGCTGCATGACGCGGAAGGCCGTGGCGAGACCGAGGCCCGTGCCCTGACCGACGGGCTTGGTGGTGAAGAAGGGCTCGAAGACCCGCGCGAGGTTTTCCGGCGGGATGCCACAGCCGGTGTCGCTGACCGAGAGCCGGACGAACTTGCCCGTCACCGGCTCGGGTCGAAAGAGCGAGTGGTGGTGGTGCAGGAACAACGCCTCGACAGCGACCGTGATCTCCTTGACGGGACAGGCCGTCATGGCATCGCGGGCATTGATGGCGAGGTTGAGCAGCACCTGTTCGACCTGGGCCCGATCGCAGTGCGCCAGGATGGGGGAGTCAGGCAGACGAGCGATGAGCGTCACACTGCGGGTTGCCACTTGATGGAGCATGGGCAGGAACTCCTGGACTGCCGCCACGAGGTCGACCTGCATGAAGCCGGTCCGTTCCTGGCGCAGAAACAGCGTCAGCTGTCGCACCACCTGCTGGGCGTTGGCGGCGGCCTTTTCGATCATATGGATGCGCTCGCCCATCTTGGCCGGATCAAGGTCCTCCATCCGCGCCAGTTCGGTCATGCTGCGGATGACCATGATGATGTTGTTGAAGTCGTGCACAACCGTGGCGGCCAGGCTCCCGAGTGCCTCCAGACGCTGGGACACGTGCAACATCTCCTCCACCCGCTTCTTCTCCTGTTCCAGCCGGCGCTGCCGGGCCAGGGCCCAGGCGATCGCGGTGTAAAGACCGAGTCCGGTCACGGTGGCGAAAAAGGCGCCCTTGGCATTCTGAAAGGCGACCTGCCGGTCCTCACCTCCGGTGACGAGCGCCGCCAGTATCCAGTCTGACGATATAATCCAGACGCTCGCGAGGAACGTATAGATCAGGGCGATCCGTGCTGCGGTCTTGTCGAAGCGGGGCAGGGACATGGACGAGGTGGGACCGGTGTCGGGATGGGACCGGCCCTACTCCACGCGTTCAGGAAGAGGGCGATCGAAGGGGGATCGGGGACGTCAGTCTTTTTTGCCGGCTGCGGCGGGGGTGGCCGGTGGAGCAGGTTCCGGGGGAAGCGGGGGAAGGCTCTGTTTGAGGGCTTCGAAGCGCGCCCGCAGCGCGGGATCATGGGTCACCTTCAATCCCAGGTCGGCCAGGGACGCGGCATCGCGCGCGTAGCCGAATTGTGCCTTGAGTGAGGCGGCCTGGAGGACCCACGACGGTCGCTGGTAAAAGCGTCGCACGCCTTCGTCGATCAGGCCGAGATTGGCGGCGCTCGGGGCAACCGCGGAATTTGACCAGGCGGCCGCGACGGTTTCGTAGAGCTCCACCAGGGGCGGCGGCTGGTTGCGCGCGACAAAGAGAGGACGGAGCACGGCGGCCACCTGGTCCCCACTCAGGAGCGAATTGGGCCCGGCGGGTGCGGCCTGGGCCTCCTGGAGTCGCAAGCGCGCCAGTTCGATGTAGGCGCGGGGGCGGACGACCTCGGTCTTGGTCGCCGCCTCGAGAAATTTGCGTGCCCGCGCATGATCGCCGGTGGCCGCCTCATTCAGGCCGATTGCCGCGAGCAGGGCCGGGTCGCGATCGCCCCGGACGTACGGAGCGATCAGCGCCTCCCGGGCGGCGGCGCGATTGCCGGCGAGGCGGAGGGCATCGCCCTTGATCCGGCCGATCTCGGCGTCCGTGGCCTCGCGAAATTCGGGCGGCGGCGGCTCGGGCATGCGTTCACCTTTCTTCAGCCGGAGCTGGACCGCCTTGTAGCGGGTGAAGTCGGCGTGGGACCGGATTTCCATCTGCATGTCCTTGTAGCTCTTTCCAAAACACTCCTGAAAGAGTGCCTCGGTCGGCGGCTGACCGCCGAGACGGCGGAGAAAGGTGAGCAGCGATTTCTGCAGCGAGGCATCGCCGCTGTAGAGGCAGAGATGGACAAAGGCGTACGACTGTTTTGCCCAGAGATTGCCGAGGGCATTCCGGGCGGTGGGGCTGTCGTGCTCGACCGCGAGCATCTGGCCGAGCGGCATCAGGGCCCGGCGCCGCAGGGCGACATTGAAGTCGCGGTCCTCAATCGTATTGGGCGTGAGCGAAGTGGTGTTCGGATCCTCCACCTTGCCGATCGTGATCGACGTCGGGGAAAAATCCATACGCATGAAGATCTGCGAGATTCCCTCCTCGAACCAGGCCGGGGAGCGAGGCTGGACCTGGGCGAGCACGAAGCGAATGTACTCCCGGTAGAGCTGTTCGTAGTGGGAGACGGCGAAATCCGGCAGCCCCGACAGCACATTGGCCTCGGTGTCGTCCGCGGCCGCGGCCGCTGCCGCACCGGCTGACGCCACCGCATCGAGTCCCTCCTGCGTCACCAGCGACAGGTTGGTGGTTTCCAGATCGATGACGATCGCCGCCACCTCACCGTCGCGCAGGCTCATGCTCACCGTGCCGGTCTCAGGGCCGTTTTCCGTCACTTTGCGGAAGGGCTCAAATTTATTGCCTTTGCCGCACAGGATGAGGGTGGCCGGCACGGCGGAACGCAGATCCGCCGGTGGCCAGGCCACGACCAAAGCCTGGTGAAAGCGCTGGAAATCCTTGATCAGCCGCGTCGCCGCCCGGTCCGAAGTATTGGACAGCACCTCGAATCCGGGAATGCGGGCGTACCGCCAGGACTCCCGCTCAGGCAGGAGTCGGCCCTCCTGCACCGTGAACACGGGCAGTTCCACAATCTCCTTTTCGGTCTGCACTTGCGCGTTAGCCGGGTTTCCTAACCCTCCCAGCAGCGTCCCCCAGATCGTGGCGGCGATAGCGCAAGTGGCTAAGAACAGTCGCGATTGGGAGAAGTTGTTCATTTGCAACCGGGTTCGGTGACGACCTTTCATTGGTCGTGAGCTAGTGGCGCAAATGTGTCACAGAATCGAGCCACTTTCATGAAACTGCTTCCCCTTGTCCTGATCGGGTCGCTCGCGGCCAATGCCGCTGGTTTGGTGTACATGATCGGTTTCTCACCTTCGGCGGGCACCGTGGGGAAGGAGTCCGAGGTGAGTCGATCCCAGAGTGAACAGCTTGCATCGGCGCGAAGCAAGGCTGCGGATCAGGCCGCAGCGGAAGTGGAGTCCCAGTCCCATCGCGCAGTGTGGGGCCTCGTCGATGGCGGGGACCTCAAGGGGGCCTTGGAGCGAATGAAGCAGTTAGGTTATCCGGAAGCGGTGGTGCGGTGGATCATCAAAGGGAAGCTCCAGGAGGACCTTACCACCCGCATGCTGGCGCTTCAGGCGAAACGGGGAGATACTCCCTATTGGAAGAGCCCAGGCAGCTTCATGGATGCAGGAATGATGGCGGAAAGTCGTGCCATCAACCAGCGGTACAATGAGCAACTCAAGGAACTGCTCGGTTCCTCCGCCGCGGTAAACCCCGGCGAGTTCATGTATCAGAAGTATCGCTTTGGCAATCTCGCGCCTGAGAAGCTGCAGCAACTGCAGCGAATCACCTCCGACTACGACGAGATGCGCATGCAGATCCAGCAGTCGACTCAGGGCATGTTGCTCGCTGAAGACCGGGAGAAGCTGGCCTTTATTGATAAGGAGCAGCTGGCGGACCTGCAGCGTCTCCTCACTCCCGAGGAATTGGCCAACTACGAAATGCGTTCGAGCAATCTGGCCAACATGATAAGATCCAGGCTTTCCGGATTTGATGTCACCGAAGACGAGTATCGGCAGTTTTTCGCTGCTGCCAAAACGGCTTCGGGTGGGAGCGCCGGTTTCTCCTGGTCCGCCGCGTCGTTCAACAACTTCGGAGCACGGAACAACGTGCTGCTCGACGCCGCCCGGTCCATCATGACGCCGGAACGCTTTGCGGCCTTCGAACTCGCGACTGATCCGCAGTACTCCCAGACCAGCCGCCTAATCAGTCGCTTGAACCTGCCCGCCACCGCGACCGCCGCGGTGGTCTCGGTTCAGCGGGATAGCATGAAGTCGGTCCAGGAGATTCGCAGCAATCGGCAGCTCACGCCGGCGCAGCAGACGGAGCAGTTGAACGCACTCAAGCAGCAGGTCACGCAACAGCTCACCACCGTCCTCGGCGAGCGCGGCATGGCCGCCTATCAGGAAACAGCTGGTTCGTGGATGCGGATGATGACCGCGCCGGTAGCGCCTCCGCGCGCCCTGCCGAGCATGAGCACGGGGGGCGGCAGCGGCACCGCCGAGCCCGTCATCAGCATCGCACCTCGGGGTTAGGTGGGGGCCTCCGCGACTCGACCTGTGGGTCAGACAAGGCGCTGCTACCAAGGTCGGTGACCGTTGGAGGTGGGGTCGCCGACCCCGCGGGGATGGGCGTCGCGTGAAGAGAGCGGACTCCAGAGGCGGGACCGGTCGGTCCCGTCGCGGACTCAGCGAGTCCACCTCCAACGGAAAACGTGATTGGCGTCTGGTGGAGGTGGGGTCGCCGACCCCGCGGGGATGGACGTCGCGTGAAGAGAGCGGACTCCAGAGGCGGGACCGCTTGGTCCCGTCGCGGAATCTCGGACGCGAACACCACATCACTCCAGTCACTGGGCATCCTGGAGGATGCGGGGAGGAGCGCGCGGGGAGG
>JAEUGZ010000572.1 GCA_016794725.1 Opitutaceae bacterium
GTTTGAGTCGGGAGACGTGGTGATCGATTTTTCGTTTCACGCTACGACCCGCGACGTGCTGGGCTTGGCCGAACACTACCGCAAGCCACTAGTGATTGGCACCACCGGGCACTCGGCGGACGAAAAGAAAGCCCTACTGCCACTTGCCAGCCGTGTACCGTGCGTCTGGGCCGGTAATTACTCGGTCGGCGTGAACCTGCTTTTTGCCCTGACTCAGAAAGCTGCCGCCGTTCTCGGATCAGACTACGACGCCGAGGTCGTGGAAATGCACCATCGTTTCAAGAAGGACGCTCCTTCCGGCACGGCGGCCCGGCTTCTCGAGATCATTCTCGAGGAGCGCAAACTGGAGCAATCTGCACTCCGCCATGGACGCCACGGGATCACTGGCGAACGCACACCCACTGAAGTCGGCATTCATGCCCTGCGCGGCGGCGACGTGGTCGGGGACCACACAGTGATGTTTGCAGCCCTGGGTGAGCGGCTGGAACTCACCCACAAAGCTTCAGATCGATCGATTTTTGCCCGTGGTGCTCTCCGCGCCGCCCACTGGGTGGTCGGACGTGCACCCGGGGTTCATGACATGCAGGATGTGCTCGGTCTGCGTTCCGCATGATCACCTCGATCCAAGGACTGCTGGTCTCGGCCTCACCCTTGAGTGCGGTGGTTGAGCTCAACGGCCTGGGATACGAGGTCCATATTCCGGTCACGACAGCGGAGCGCCTGCCCAACCCCGGGGTTGTGGTCAAACTCCACACCCTCGTCATCTACCGGGAGGACGCCCAAACCCTCTATGGATTCGCGACAATCGAGGATCGCGATTTCTTTCGCTTGTTGATCGAAAACGTCACGGGAGTGGGTCCCAAGATGGCATTGTCGATCCTGAGCAAACTCTCGCTTGCCTCGTTGGAATCCGCCATTGCCTCGGGGGATATCGCGCTCCTGGCCAAGTGCCCTGGAATTGGCAAGAAGACCGCCGAAAGGCTGGTCATTGAGCTGCGGGGCAAGGTGGGATCCGGTAGCGGTCATGCCACCGGAGTTTTATCCGCCGGTGAAGGAAAATCACCCGGAACTCCGACGGCTCCGGGACCCCACCTGCGCACGGCGGACGCGGTCAAGGCGCTGGTGGCTCTGGGCTACAAGGCCGCCGACGCCGACGAAGCGGTACGCCGGGCCGCTTTGGCGTTGGGCCCGAAAGCCAACACGGAAGAGCTGATCAAACGCGCCTTGGCTTGATCGCGGGGCGGCGGGACCGGGCTGGTCTTTGGCGCTTCAGCGTTGGAACTGAAACGCGGACATCTCGAGGTTACCCTGGAAGGGACGACGACCCACAAAAACCGGACTCTCGGGCTGACTCAACGAAGCCGGCCGTACCTCGAACTGAAGGTCTTCGACCCTCGGAGTACGGAGAAGGGGCATTTTGACCTCATTAAGCCAGGCCAGTTCGGTGCTCGCATCTCGTTTGGCCGTCCAGTCAGCCTCCTTGTTGCTGCGGAAGGCGGTGGCGAAAAGGACGGATTTAAGCTCCGGTTGCTGAGCGCCCACGGACGGGAACGTGCTCGGCATCTCCGCAGCCTCCAAGCGATGACCCGCGGCCGGTGACGACTCCACCCGGGCCGTTGTCACGCCTTCGCGCGCCACCGCAGCACGCGCCAATTCCGACTGGGGTGCGGCGACCGGCGAGAGGACAAATCGAGCCCCCACCACGACCGCCAAGGCGGCGGCAGCGGCCAGACCCGCACCTCGCCAGCCGAGCCATGACCACGATTCCGCATCCGAACCGCGGACCTTCCCTGAACGCAGGGCCACCACCACCGCTGCGGTTTTCGGGGCCAACTCACGGTCGGCTTCAAAAAGCAATGTGCACGCCTTATGCATGCGACAGTACTGGGCGTACACCTTGCGACGTTCCGGGCTCCGCTGCACCTCTGTCTCCAGCTCCGCCGCCTCTTCAGGCGTCAGCTGGTTGTCGACGTAGAGGTTAAGCAACTCGATGTAACGCGAATCTTTCATTTGTAATCCTCCCCGATACGGTCCCGCAAACTCTCACGGGCCCGAGCGATGCGGCTTTTCACCGTGCCTACGGAGATGTGGAGTATATCGGCAATTTCTTCGTAGGACAAATTCTTGATGTTCCGCAAGACCAGGATCTCGCGATGCTTGGGGGAAAGCTTCTCCATTCCGACAGCAATGCGATCAATCAGTTCCTGCGTGACCGTCACGTCATCCGGCGTCTCCTGCTCAGCAGCGAACACTTCCGACAACGGCGTCGTACCCTCCGGGCCGACCGGCTGATCAAACGAAATTGTCTGATCCCGTTTTCTCCGCCACCAGTACCAGTACCGGTTTCGGGCCAAATTAGTCGCAATCTGATACAACCAAGTTGAAAAAGCGGAGTCGCCTCGAAAATTCACCAGCCCGCGGTGGGCGCGAATGAAGGCATCCTGGGTCACCTCTTCGGCATCCTGTTGATTCCTCAGGAGTTGGTGCACCATTGCGTAGATGCGGTCCCAATGTCGACGGACCATTTCATCAAAAGCCGACTGATCGCCGGACTTGAATCGGTCAACCAATACACGATCAAGGGCAACATCCTGCGCTTTGGTGGTCATACGCTCAGCTGCAGTGTGATGGGTATACTTTTGAATTGTTCCCACTGTTTGTTGCTTAGTCGTCGATTGGCGATCCGCTCCCGAGGGGAGAGACTCCATGACGAGGGCAGAGCCCGGAGGCTGCCAGTCTAAACCGCGACCGAGCCGCTGAGGGTGTAAAAAATCCTTGCCATCCCGGGACCTGAGGGCGTACTCCCCACCGCTCTCGTTGGTCGGGGGCTGATAGCTCAATGGTAGAGCAGCGTCCTTTTAAGTCGTTGGTTCTGGGTTCGAATCCCAGTCAGCCCACCACCGTCAGCGAGCAGACCGGTCGATGGGGTGCCGGAAAGCGGTTTAATCCTCGGACGGATCCGTCGCCAAAGACGCGTAGACCACACCAATGAGGTTTTCCCGGGTCACGCGGTCACGGTCTGCCGACTCATTGTTCAGGCCCTGCACACGCCAGCCGGACGCCGTCGGCTCAAGCAGTTGGTGGACCACCCTCCTGCCCCGATCATTTTGGTAGGCTACGGTCATTCCGGGCTGAAGGCGTTCGAATTGCACTTTCTCGATGACAAGCAGGGTCGCATCGCCAAAAACCGGAGCCATGGACGCACCTGATCCCACGGCCGACGACCGACCAGGTCGACGGGACGACAACAATTCGGCATCCCGCCAGCCGTCGAGCTTCGAAACCTGAGAAGACGGGGCCCGATCCGAGGAAGCGTTCCCCCGGCTGCCGGTCGAGCGGCTCGACTCGCACCCCGCGACCCACACCAGGCCCATCAGGCCGGTTGCGAGCCGTACCCAGAAATTGTGTCGTGTGCCCCGAGAATTCATGCCAAGAATGCTTCTTCCTGTACGGCACGGACCGCGGGTGAATTGAATGGTAAAAGCCCTGTAAATTGCCGGAAACTCCCCCCCAGCGGCCCGTTTACAGGCTATACCAGCCGTCGCGGTTTTATTACCCACTTGGGCCAACTTTACACCTTACCTGCATGAAACGTCTCGTCATCGTCGAAGATCAAACCGCCATTCGCGAAATGCTTGTTGAAATTCTTCGCACGGACGTGAACTACAAGCTCGTGGGAGAAAGCGGCGACGGCCAGAGCGCCTATACGCTGTGTCTCGAGGTCCTGCCGGACGTGATTGTCCTCGATGCCAAACTGCCGGGCCTGAACGGCGTCGATCTGCTCCGCCGGCTGACCAAGCAAATGCGAAATCTCCGCGTACTGGTTTTCTCCGGACACGAGAATCCGATGCTGGTGCGTGAAATGCTCGAAGCTGGCGCGCACGGTTTCGTGGAAAAGACTGCCGGACTCTTCGAGTTCAAAAAGGGACTCGAAACCGTGGCCAATGGAGGGACCTATTTCGGACCCGCCGTGGCGGCCCTCCTGCGGAACGTGGTGGCCAATCCGTCGGCCAGCACCTCCAACGATTTCCTCACAGACCGGGAACGCGAAATCCTCCAGCTCGTGGCGGAAAGCCACAGCACGAAGGAAATCGCCTCCAAGCTGAATATCAGCGTCAAGACGGTCGACAATCACCGGACGAATCTGATGAGGAAATTGAACCTCCACGATGTGGCGAGTCTCACCCGCTACGCGCTGGAGATCGGTCTGATCGAACCGAAGAAACCGATGTGATGGATGCCGGGGCCTTACTCGGCCCGCAACGCCACCACCGGATCCACCCGGCCCGCGCGCCGCGCCGGCACGAGCGCCGCCAGGACGGCCATCCCTCCCACCCCGGCCGCGACGACCGCGTACCAGAGGGGGTCCCGTGCATGGACACCGTATAGCATCGGCTGGACGAATTCATTCACCGTCCACGCGACGGCAAGGCCGATAGCCAGTCCCACCGCGGCCAGACCCATGCTGCGCCGGACGACCTCGGATGAAACGCGTCCGGCACTCGCCCCCAGTGCCAGCCGGATGCCAATCTCGCGCTCGCGCCGCGCCACGTAGTAGGCGAGTGATGCATACAATCCTCCGAGCGCCAGAAACGCCCCGGACACCGCGAACGCACCGGACAGCCAGCTGGGCGCCCGATGACCGGTGAGCGCAGCCTGGATCCGATCCTCCATGGTGCGCACATCGAACAGGGGAATTTCCGGATCAAGGTCGTGCACCACGCGGCGCAGCGGATCCAACGAGGCGGACGGTGGAGTCGCGGTGCGGAGAATGATCGCTGCATCCTGAGTGGGGTCCTGAGCCAAGGGTCGGTAAACCGCCTCGTAGACGCTTCGCGTCTGCAATTCGCGGTTCCGCACGGAGCGCACCACTCCGACGATCACCGCCGGTGGATCCTTCGGGTCAAACCGCACCGTGTGACCCAGGGGATCCTCGTTTGGAAACTGTCGCCGGACAAAGGCCTCATCGACCACGGCAACGCGGGGAGAGCCCTGGTCGTCACCGGGGTTGAAGCCGCGTCCACGAACCAAGGCAATTCCCATGGCCGAGAAGTAGCCCGGACTGACGCGCAGGTCGTGGGCATTGGGCTGCGGCGAAGCCGGATCAGTCGGCCGTTCGTCGATCGAATAGCTGCGAGTCCATTCCGAAAATGAAAATGGCAGGATGGACACCATGCCCACCGCCTCAACACCAGGGAGCGCACCCGCCTGCGCTTCCAGGCGCCCGTGAAAGGCGGCCTGACTTGCCGAGTCGGCATAGGTCCGCTGCAGCAGCAGCAGCCGCGCAGTCAGCCTGCCGTGCGGATCGAACCCGGGATCCTCAGCGCTCAGGCGCCGCAAGCTGACCGCGAATAGGATCGACATGACGATCAACAGGGACGCCACCGCCACCTGCAGCACGACCAGCCCTTCGCGCCAATGCCGCAGGGAGTGGGTTTCGGTCGCTCGGAACGACAGCGACCCGAGGGCAGCCACCTGCTGGGTCTGGGAAACCAGCACAGCAGGACCCACGCCCGTAGTCAGCACCGCGACCACCAACAGGAGCGAAGTGGCCACAACCATCGGCCATTCCAGCGCGAGTTCATCCATGCCGAGCATCCGGGAGACCCCCACCAGCCGCATGCCTTCCATCGCCCACAAGCCGAGGATCCAACCCAAAATCAACGCCGGCACCGCCAGCAGCAGGTTCTCCACCACCAAAGGAAGGATCACATCGCGGCGGGTCGCTCCAAGGGCCGCCCGCACCGCAAACTCGCGGGCGCGCCCAAGGCCGCGCGCCAGATGAAGATTGGCCACGTTGGCACACGCAATCAGGAGCACTGCCACGGCGGCGGCCTGCAGCATCCAGAGGCGGCCGCGAAAGGGGCCGACCCATTCATCCCGTAGTGAGACGAGGTACGGTTGCGCAGACTCCTCGCCGCTGATCAGGCTGTCCTTGGGCGCCTGGGCCGAAAGGCGTCGCTGCCAAACACGCAATTGCTCGGTTGCCGCCGCCGGGCTCACGGGCGGGTCGAGCCGGACAATCATGCTCGAGTATTCGTGAAACCGGTTGTCCTCGTTCAGGTCATCAGCGGAAAAATGGAACGGAAGGTAGGCGGACGCGGCACCCGCCGGAGGCCGGAACTCCGCTGGCAAAACGCCCACCACCCGGTGGATCTCGCCGTTCAGCCGCACAGTCTGGTCGAGGATCGCGGGATTCCGGCCAAACCGGGTGACCCAAAGCGCGTGCGAGAGAATGACCGTCTTCGCGGAGGCAGGGTCCGCATCCGCTTCAACAAACAGACGACCGAGTTCCGGCCGTACGGCGAGGACTGGGAAAAACAGGGGCGTCACCCGCAGCGCGCGGACTCGCTCGACCTTGTCGCCGGTCGACAGATTCACACCCACCCCGGTGAACAACGCGCTGCGTGCCAGCGCCGGCACCTGCTCGCGTCGATCGCTGAAGTCCAGAATCGACACATTGTTCTTCTCCATGCCGGGCACCTTGGGATAGCGGTTCCAGACAAAGTAGAGGTGTTCACTCTCCGGATACGGCATGGGTTTCAGGAGCGTCGAATACAGGGCGCTGAAAAGCGCCGTGTTGAGCGCCAGCCCCAGGGAGAGCAGCAGGATCGAGGACACGGCAAAGCCCGGCGAGCGCAGCAGGGATCGGAAGGCAAAGCGAAGTTCGGCCATGGAGAGAGCGACGGGAACGGTTGCGCGCGAGGGACTGAGGGAAAAGACGAGTGAGTTACCCCTCGCTCAGGGTGGCGGCAACGCCATTGAAAGCAGGGAGAGGGGCCGGCGGTAGCTTTCTTGCTTCTCTCCCAGTTTTGACCAGCCCGAATCGCCCACCACCCAGAATCGTCCGCCCCTCACTTCGCCCAGTCCGAGATCCTCGAATTCCTTCAATCCAGAAGCCATCACCGTGACGCGATCCAGCCGGCCGGAGCGGTCGAGCGACAGTCGGAGGATCCGCGCCGGATGAATTCCATTCTGCACCGCGATCAGATCATCGCCATGCCGGTAGAGGCCATCGATGCCAAACAAGGTTGTCGCGGCAGGCGCCGGTACTGGCGTCACGCTCCGGCTCGTGCGGTCAATTTTCCAGATTCCACTCCCGTAGTCGGCGACGAAAAGGCTCCGGCCGTCCGGCGAAATCACGACTCCCTGAAGCGAGACGAACTCCTCGCTCCGTATCCAAGGTGCAAGCGCGTCAGCCCCCGGATCGAGTCGCCAAAGACAGGGTGCGAGGGAATCACTGACGTAGAAAACTCCATCATCAGCTCGAGCGAAGTCGCCCAGGAGGTGAGCCTCACCATCCTCCGGTAGCGAAAACACCTTCGGCGGCGCCGTCCCGGCAAGGTCGAATGCAACCAGGCCGGTCACTCCCGGCCTGCGGCCCTCCTTGGGCGCGTCCAGCTGCTCTCCGTGCGAACTGGTTGCCCACAGGGTGCGGCCGTCCGGCGCGCACCGAATGGCAAAGATGCCCGCAAGCTGAGCAGGGACCGACGAAATTGTCTCGGGACTCGTTGCACCGGGTGTCACCCGGAGCAGCGCCCGGCGCTTCACATCGCCCAAACACCACTCCCCCCGTTCCGCGATCCAAGCCAGGCTTTCAATGATGCCATCCACCGTGGTGCGCGCGGCTGTCGCATCCCGCACGCACTCACCCCGGGGATCCGCATTGGCCGCCAGCCGGCGAGTCACCGGCGCGAACGCCGGCTTTTCCACGAGGGCACCAAGCACCCGATCGCTCTTCGGATCCAGGCTCACCCCAAGCGCAGCGAGCGACTCCAGCGCCGCCCGGGCTTCCGCCTCATGCCCCAGTCGGGCCTGCACGCAGGCCAGTCTCCAATACAACCTGGGATAGTCAGGTCGATGCGCCACCGCCGCGTTCAGCGCAACCACCGCCGCCTCGAACTCGCCTCGGCCTTCGTGCTCAATCGCCTCACGAAGTCGCTGTCGGTGCACCGCTTCGGATCTGGCCTCGCCGGCACCGCCAACCCCCAGGCAAGCGACAAGCGCAAGGGCGAGGGTCGGACGAAGACGGGGAGTCACGGCCCGGCTGATGCAGGCGACATGCCAAGGTTATCTCCTAGTCATACAGTCCTGATTTCAAGTCAGATAGAAGCCGACGCGACAAACCTCACCTTGAAGACAAAGCTAAAAGCGAGATCGACGCGTCCCATAATTGGGACGGATCCAAACGCTACCAGGCGGACTTCAAGACCTGTTCCCAGTCCGCGCCGAGCAGCCGCACGGGGTTGCTTTTGGTGCTGCTCGCACGCTCCGCCTGCGGGATAATCACGGCAAAATCAGTCGCTGCCAAACCCCACTCCCGTAAGCGGGGAAGCCCGTTGGCTTCCGCCGTTTCCCTCGCCCACTCCACCAGGTCATCGGCCGTCGCAGAAGGTCGTTCGAGGAGCAGGGATGCCGCCTCCGCGTATCGCATTTCCAGCCACACCTGCCGTTCCGGTTCTTCGGCAATCCGGCGTCGGTTGGCCACGATCACATCCGGCAGCAAACGGGCACAGAGGGCCCCATGCGGAGCTCCGGATAAATGGCCGCCCAGGACTCCGGCCATGCCGTGCACGGCTCCCAAACCGGCGTGCGCCAGGGCAAATCCGCTGAAAAGTGCCGCCACTCCCAGATGCAACCGGGCATTCGGATCATCCGGTTGGGCCAGCGCTCGCCGAAAGGCCGCCCCGCCGCACCGCAAGCCCTCCCGGCAAAGCGCGTCCGCGAAGGGTTGTGCCCGACGCGAGGTCAGGGGCTCGATCAGTTGAACCAAAGCGTCAAGTCCCGCCCCCACGAGCACCGGCCGGGGCACGGCGCGTCCCATCGCGGGGTCGATGACTGCGAGTGTCGGATAGAGAAACGGGGAGCGAAGTGACGCCTTGGTGCGATGGGCGGGTGAGGTCAGGACCGCGTTGCGCGTCACCTCCGACCCGGTTCCGGCAGTTGTCGGGATCACCACGAGCGGGACTGACGGATGCACCACCGGTCGCCCGGAGCCCACCCCCTCCAGATAGTCGAGAGCGGAGCCGGGATTCCGCATGAGGCAGGCGGCCGCTTTCGCAGCGTCCATGACTGACCCTCCTCCCACCGCCAGGACCCATTCGGCATTCCAGGTTCGTCCAGCCAACGCAACAGCATCGGCGTCGTCAACCGTGGGTTCGCGGCCGATCGTGGCAAACCTCAGCTCCTTTCCGGCCGTCTCCAGCCGCGACCAGACCTCGGAGTGTCGGGCGGGTGTGGCTCCGGTCACGACCAGCACTCGTTTTCCAAAACCGCCGCTCAATGTGGATACGTCCTGAGCCGCTCCACAGCCCACGACCACCCGCGTCGGACCGTGCACATCAAAGGGCGCCATCATGAGTTGTCCGGAGAGGAGCTCAGAGGCATGCAGTCCATCGCGTGCTCGTCCGAGGTTCCGCCATCATGTCGGCCACGGTGTCGCGCCAGGTGGCATAGTGGGCCGTCGCTTTGTGGGCCGCGACGGCCTCCGGCGTGCGATACCCTTCGACAAGGAGGAAGTGCCCCGGAGCATCCTGCTGCTCAAGCAGGTCGAATTGAAAAATTCCCGCCTCAAGGCGCGACTGCCGGGCATTCGCGAGGGTAGCCGCACGAAATGCCTCCTCCGACCCGGGCCTCACCACCGCACGAACCTGAACCAAGAAGGGCGAACTCATGGTCCCAGACTGGAGGGGCGTCGGCTGGGTTCACGCCGAAAATGGTGCCACCCTCCTAACTTTGCCCGGGTGGGCAGGCAACATCCGGAGCCCTGAGCACTTCGCGAACCACCGATTGAGGCCGTTGGTTGATGGTGATGAACATGCGACCGAGGTACTCTCCCACGAGGCCAAGAATCACCAGCTGCACGCCGGAGAATACCAGCAAAGCGGCCATCAACGATCCCCAGCCGAACGCAGGACCCGACCCGGTCCACCACCAATACGAGACCACGCCGAGCGCCAGAAAGCCGGCGGCTGCCATGCAAAGTCCGAGCACGGTCGCGAGCCGCAGCGGCATCACCGAAAAATTCACGCAGGCGCTCAACCAGAGCCGGACGAGGCGGCGCAGCGTGTAGCCGCTTTGCCCGGTGGCGCGCTCCCGGTGGCTCACCGAAAGAGATCCGATGCGCTGGGTGACCTGCAGGATCAATCCGTCGAGGTACGGAAAGGGGCCCGTGTTCAGACCGACTTCCCGGGCCACGAATGCGGTGACGCAGCGAAAACTCGACAGGTAGAAGCCCCGGGGCTTGTCCAACGCCCAGTCGGTCATCCAAGTGGTCAGCCCACTTCCCCAGTTTCGCCACGCCGCGTGCTGCTTGACCTCGTAGTGGCCGAAGACGACATCAAGTCCCTGCTCGACTGCATGGCGCCACAGGCGCACCGCCTCCTCGGGAGGATTCTGCCCGTCATCGTCGAGATTGACGATGTGCGCCCCGCGCGCATGCCTCCACCCCGTGAGCACGGCGTTGTGCTCGCCGAAATTACGGGCGTGCTCGACCACGACAATTGGCACGCGCGCACCGGCGACCAGACGACGGCACACCTCACGGGTGGCGTCGCGGCTGCCGTCGTTGACCAGGACGATTTCGTGTCCACCCGGCACCGACAGGGACGAAATGACCTCCACCAGCGGACCGATCGTGTCGGCGCTGTTGTAGAGCGGGATGACAAAGGACAGCGCCGGGGCGTCGGCGGCGGGAGATGGGTTCGAGTTCACAGGTAGTGCGCCAGCTCCTTCCGATAATAGGCCAGCGTCTTGGCGAGGGCCGCTCGCAAGGTGGTGCGGGGCTTCCAGCCCAGTCGTTCATGAATCCGACTCCAGTCGGAATAGAAATCGCCGATGTCGATCTTCTTGCGATCCGCCGGGAAGGCCCGGACCCGAAACTCCCCGCCTCCGTTCACCGCGACCAGCAGTTCGGCCAGACGCAGAAGCGACACGGGCGGCGGTCCTCCAAGATTGAACACCTCGCCGGCGGCGGCATCGCTTGCAGCGGCAAGCAGAAGCCCGTCGACGCAGTCATCCACGTAGGTGAAGTCGCGCAGCTGTTCACCGCCCCAAACCTCGAAAGGAGCGCCCTCGAGCAAGGCCCGGATCCAGACGCCGACAAAGGTCTGACGGGCATCCTTGATGCGCATGCGAGGCCCGATCGTATTGGTCAAACGAAGCACCGTGCTGCGCACTCCGTGCACCCGGTGGTAAAGCAGGTGGTAGTGTTCTCCGGCCAGCTTGTTGATTCCGTTCACGTCCACCGGCCGGAGCGGATGATCCTCGTTCACCGGCAGGGAATCGGGACGTCCGTAAAGCTGGCGGGTGCTGGCGAACACCACGCGAATCGCGGGGTTGTGTCGCCGGCAGGCTTCCAGAATGGACAGCTGCGCCCGCGCGTTGATCTCGAGGTCCGTCTCGGGATCGTTCATGGAGTCCATGTGGCTCGTCTGCCCTGCCAGGTTGAACAGGAAGTGCTGATCCCGGACAAACACTGGAAGCGAATGGCGATCCCGCACGTCTGAAAGATTCAGGTGCACCCTCCCCTGCAACCCGGCCAGGTTTCGCAGGTTGCCGCCGTACTCCGGAATGAGGGAATCCACCAACGTCACCTGCGCGCCCCAGCGCACCAGCCGTCGGGCGAGGTTTGAGCCAATGAAGCCGAGGCCTCCGGTGATGAGGACGCGCCGGCCCGCATAGGCGTTGCGCAGCGAGGGAGTGGGAATGGAGCCGGGCACGGAGGAATCGGGATCAGTCGTCGGATGGGTCCGGATCCGCACGCACGTTCACCTCGATGCCAAACGCGGCGAACCCGAGCAGGCGCCGGTCGTTCGGTCCCGCCGGCAGCGGCGGCGTCGGTGAGCGGATCTCAACCGTGGTCGCTCCGGGAGGGAGAACCACACTTGGCACCCGCACCCAGTTCAGTTCGGTCCCCAGCTGGACCGTGCGGCGCCGCTTCCCATGTACCCAGATTTCGAGGATACGAGGCTCCATGCTGCGAGCCTGGAAACGGAACCCGATGTCGAGATTGCGTTCATGCGGGTTCTCGATCACCAGCGCCGCATTGCCCTTGGTCCACCGCCAGCGCAGATTGGCGCGGGGCAACCGCTCGCCGTCGTACCAGCCCTCCCCAATCCGGGCACGGACGAAGTACGGGCTGCGCGTATTGACCAGCGTGTAGTGCTTCTCGATCGGCACATGGTTCGCCCGATCCGGCAAATTGACGGCAATCAGCCCGCCGAGGAGATCCCACTCACCCTTCAATTCCGTGTTGAGCCTGCCTTCGTAGGTGTGCGACGGAAAATAGTGCGGCTTGCGCAGCAGGAAGCTGTTCGCCCAGAGCCGCGACCAGAAGTCCGTCACCAGGAGATTGACTGACTTTACCTCCGGCATGTCCTCGATCGATTGCACCTTGACCAGGCTCCGGTCGACCAGCAGCGGGGGATTCTCCAGACGCTGGGCAAAGCGGTAGGACGCGTAGGCGTTGCCTCCCACCACCAGAGTCGCCACAAGCGCGACCGCACCCCGGAGGAATGTCCGCCGGCTGCGCAGATGAATCAGTCCATAACCGAGGGCGGCGAGCAGTCCGGGATAGAAGACGGCGAGCAACTTGTAGGCATCGTAACTGGCATTGGTGCCGTGCGCCCGACCCTTCAGCAGCAGGAACACATAACCGATCAGGATCGGCACGGTGAGGCAGGCGGCGAGGAAGACCGCCGACTGTTTCCGTTTTGCCGCCCACACCAGCGAGGCCAGCAGGCCGGCCAGGAGCAGTGCGCTGAACGTCCAGCGAATTGAATCCGCGTAGCCGGACAGCGTGACCGAGCCCACCAGGCCGTACCAACCTTCCGGTGACAGCGCGGGGATTTTCCAGCCGAAATCAAACTGCTGAAAGAGCCGGAATCGGTCCACCAGCCCCAAGACCCGCGCCGGGGCTGCAAGCGCCACGACACCGAGCGGAACGATCATGCCGACGCCCCACCGGAGCAGCCGGCCATAGCGGCCGGACCAGACCGACTGTCCGAGGACGAACGCTCCGACCGGAGCAAGACAGACCAGCACGATGAAGTTGTAGCCACCCAGGATGGACCAGTATGCGAGTAACAGAATGCCCGATACCGAGAAGGCGTGCCGCGCCCTCGCGCCGCTGCGCCACAGCGCCAGCCCGCACCAGGTGAGCGCCGCGATCGCGGGCGCCGCGATCAGCTGGCTGAGCGAGGTGTGGGCGACCGCGTACCAAAGAAGCGGGCTCAATCCGTAGACCAGCGACACAATCAAGGCTCCGGCCGGACTGAGACGAAATCCCGACCTAGCCAGCCAGAATGCGAGCGGAATGCCAAGGACCAGCAGCACGACACCGGTCAGTGAAACCAATTGATAGGGTTGAAGCCCTGCGATCGCACCGTTCAAGGCGATCAACGCCGAGGGTGTGAAATGATTCAGGTAGAGCCAGTAGTCGAAAAAGTTGTCGACCGACAGCACGCGCACAACCTCCGTCAGGCCGATGAAGCCGCTGCGATCCGAGTGGGCAAAGTCCTGCAACACCCGAGCCCCCGCCGCATAGTCCGCCGCGTCGCAGCTGCCCAGGGAGGAGCTGGTGAGCGACTTGGAGGCGGAGGCAAAGGGAATGATGAGGCAGTTCAGCACGACCAGCATGACCACCGCCACGCCGCTCAACCGCGCCCAGGCCCGCCATCCCGCAGCCCGGCGACGACGCCATGCCACCGCCAGCAGCACCACGGGAATCAGCACCGACCAGCGACCGTAGGTCGTGGCGCCCGCGAGATCGAGGTGCACTCCCAGCCAGACCACCGCCGACTGTAGTCCCACCCCCGCCAGGCCGGTGAAGAGGGGCCAGGCCATCCTCCAGCGCCGTGGGGTGCAGAGCCACGAGAGGCCCAGGCCCCAAAAGAGGATGTTTAGCAAAAGGCCAACGGCGGCCGCAAAGAAGACCATAGGGTAATACGCTGGTTCAATCGTGCCGCACGCTCCAGAGCGATGAAAGCCGAATCTGCTCAGGATTCACTCAGGATTTGACGGCCACCGCCAGGATCGACGTTCCCCAACCCCATCCCGCTCCCAGACCAAGCCACGCGTGTTCAAGCCCCATCAATCCGCGCATGCAGGCCTCCACCCATGGCGCCTGGGGCTTCACATCACTGGTTTCCCCGCGACGGACGAAAATTTTTCGCTTGGCCACGATCATCGGAAACGTAAGCGCATTCCATCGCGTCAGGCGCGAAACCCGCAGGCCCGCCGATTCGAACAACCGCCGCACCTCGTCAGCGGCAAATCGATGGCGCGTCTGGCAGGATTCATCGTGGTAGGACCACATCCACTGGTACGCCGGAACATTGATCACCAGCGTTCCGCCGGGTTTCAGGACGCGCGCCAGTTCACGCACGCCGGCGAAGGCGTCATTCGGATACGGCACCTGACTCAGCACGTCGACCGAAGCCACAGCGTCAAATCGGGCATCCGCGAACGGCAAGGCGGTGACCGAAGCCTGGACGATTTCGCAACCGGGACAACGTTCGCGGGCGAGATCGCACGCCAACGGCATGAAATCGATGCCTGTCCATATCCAGTTTGGATTCGCTTTCCTCATTCGGACCAGGAGCCCGCCGGTCCCGCAACCGGCATCGAGCAGGGACAACGGCTGGGACGTCGCATGGCGCAATTCGAGTTCTCTCCGCGCATGACCATGGAGAGAACGAAAATACCACATGTCGTCCTCGACTTCGGCCAGTTTAAGGTACTCGTCCCGTTGCATAACCACCGCACGATGGCCAGCGGCTGGGACCGACCGCAAGAATAACCATTGCCGCACGGACGACGGCCCCCGCATCCTCACCCTTGCGACTTGCAATGCCCCATGGGATCCCTGCTGCAGTTCTTCGAAACCAAACTCGGCCGCATCCTCCGGTACACCGTTTCAACTGCCATCGTGGTGGCATTTGTCCTCTTGGTGGATTGGCGAGAACTGACACGCCTGGAAGGTCGTTTCGCCTGGGGACCGGTCCTGTGGGCGACCGCCATTGCGGGAATCACCACCCCACTTCACGCCATTCGCTGGCGCCTGCTGCTCGTTGCCCAAGGCATCACGCTTCCCTTCGCATGGACTCACGCGGTGACGTGGATCGGCACGTTTTACAACTCGGTCCTGCTAGGGGGGCTGGGGGGCGACGCAGCACGGGTTTTTTATGTCTGCCGTGACGCTCCGCAGCAACGGACGGCCGGGGTCGCGAGCATCGGTCTGGACCGGCTGATCGGACTCGCCGTACTCCTCGCCATCTCACTGGCAGCGCTGGTCGGAAAACTCGGCGCGGTCGTTCATGAGCCCGAGCTCCAGGTCTTTGCCCTGATCTCCCTCGGAGTCTTGCTGGCCGGGGCCGGCGCCGGGGCTTTGGTCCTGTACCTGCCCGTCGCCCGCTGGCCCTGGTGGCTGCGTTCCCGTCTGGGTGAAAAGCGAATCATCCTGCTGGAGGACATGAGAGAACGCACCCGATCCAGTCCGCGCGCCCACGTGTCCGCCCTCGTGGTCTGCCTGATCATCTGGCTGCTCGACTTCTACTCCGTGTGGCTGCTGGCCAGCGGGCTTGGGCTGCGCCTCCCTTTCCTGGAAACGTGCATCGCCGTTTCGGTCGCCTATGCCGCCACCGCCTTGCCGGTCAGCGTCGGGGGACATGGGGTCCGGGAGGGCGCGCTGCTCTTCACCCTTGGAGTCTTCGGCCTGATTTCCGCCGAGGGTCCGGAACGGGATGCCGCGCTCCTGCTCGCGCTGCTGGTCTGGGCGGTCACGATGATCTGGAGCCTGGTCGGAGGCCTGGTTCTGCTGGCCTGGCGCCCGGCTTCGGTGCCGGCGCCTCTACCGTGACGGCAATCAGGCCGACGGCGCGGAGCCGCGCGGCCGTACCCTCTCCCGATGCCGGTGGCTCGTCGCTGATGAGATCGAAGCGGTTCACGCCGGGATGAAGCAGCACCGGCAGAGGCTGAAGATCCTTCGGTTCCCCATCCAACGTAATTCGGGTCAACGTGCGACCCCTATGCTGCAGACGCACGGCGCGCGGGGAGCCGGCGCAGAGGCGGAAATGCAGCGTCACCTCCCGCGCGGTGTCATGGGGATTGAAATACGTCAGCACCGCCGGTCCGTGGGACCAGCGTACGCTCTCGCCTCCCTGGTCGACCGCCTGGGAGTACCAGCCCTCGCCAAAAGTCAGGGTCCGGCCGAGCGGCAATTCCGCCTCGGTTGCGGGATTGAGCAGGACGACGACCTGCTCCTTCCGTGGGCTTTCCAGCCTCCGCTGGTATCCCAGTTTCGCCAGGGAGGAAAGCAGCGCCTCGCCGCCGTCCGTGAAGCCCTTGCGGTTCAGGTAGAGGGCCGAGAATCCATACCGTTCGAGCGATCGCACCAGTTCCTCCGGCGGCAGCTCCTCGAGATCGCGCTGCCAGCGACCCCGGGACCGGAACTTGGCGCCGCCGTAACTGAAACGCAGCGACGTCGTGTGCAGGTAGGGGCGGAACAGCTCGTAGTCGGCCAGCCGATGCGGGGGCTTGACCTCTGGAAAGCCGAGGACCGGCAGTTGAAACACCATGGCGCCCCGGGGGAGCGCCGACTCCAGGGTGCGTCCGAAATGCGCGTCGGCTTCCACTCGGGCGACGAGAAGGGCCCGTCGTTCCGGTTCGGACCGGCGCGGAATCTGATCGAGCACGCCGAGCAGGGACACCAGTGCCGCCGCTCCCAGGCTGACTCCCCGCGGGAATCGTCGCAGGTGACGCGACATGCGCAGCGCGAGAAAGAGCAGCGCCAGACAGGAAATGAAAATGGCAATGCGGTTCGTCGCCCGAAAGATCTGAAACCCAAAAAAGAGCGCGAGCAGATTGGTGATGCCACCCAGCGAGGAATAGGAAAGGATCCAGCCCGTTTGCAGGGCAAAGCCGCTCGGTGCGCGACCGCGCAACATGCGCAACACGGAGTCTGCCAGCAACCACACCAGGGCCGCAATTCCGACCACACCCAGGTAGGGCAAGAAGGACTCGCCGCGCCACTCCGACCAGCGACCGTAGCGTTGCCCAAAAAACGCCAGGGGTTCCCAGCGGTGCACCGGGGGCGGGATGAACATCTCCACCGCTTTCAGCGCGTACATTTCGGTGCCTCCATAGTTGCGCACCAGCAAAGGCAGCGTGCCGGTCTGGGTATAGAGCCAGAACTCCGCATGCATGGCCAGGAAGGCAAGTCCGGCGACCGCCAGGCAGGCGATCCCAATCTTGAGATTGTTGATGCGACGGTGGCGGACCGCCTGGAACACGATCGCCCAGATCAGCAGCTGAATCCAAAAAAAGAGATGGTACGGATTGCTCAGTCCGAGGGCGAGCGCGGCGAAGAGGCAGACCATGGACTCCGGACTGGTCCAATCGAACGGCCGTCGCCTCGCCACCAACCAACAACACAACAGTCCGACCGGAATGGTCCAGGTGTAGAGCAGCAGCAGGTGGGCAAGCCCGCGGTGGAACACCGAGTAGGTGAAAGCAAACAACAAAGCGCCGGCAAACGCCCATTCCCACGCCGCCCGAAGCCGGCGTGCGACCCAGTAAAACGCCGCCGCCGCGCTCATCGCAGCGAGCAGGACGGCGACATTCGCCGCAGCCCCCACCCCAATCCAGCGGGCCAGCCCTCCCATCGCCAGCACGAGAAGTTTGTCGGGGGTCGGATAACCGTTCCAATGCGCCCCCCACGGCGCACCCAGGCGCTTCAGGACCTGCGGTGCAAGCGGCCAGGTGTCACCTTCGGACGCGGCCTTGATCCGGGTCAGCATCTCGTGGGTGTCGCCCGAATAGTCCAGAGGTACCGCCCAGTCGGCCGGGGTCCACAAACCGTAGTGCCCAATCCAAATCAACGCCACCAAGGTCACCAGAGCGGCTACTCGCCACAGGGACGCAATAGTGCCGCGACGGGATCGCGGTGGACCCGCCGTTTCCATGGGAAGTGGGAACGCGGCTCTGGCTGGAGGTGAACTGATCGGCATCGTGAAGCTGGACGACGCTGGGAACGCCTTGAAATTAGGCGCGCCCGATTGAACAGGCAAGCGTGGACGCGGGGAAAGTTTTTGCCACCGGGCCTGCAGCCTCTATCAACCGAGACTCCGTGGGTGCTTTTTCAAAATCTTCGCAGAAGCCTCCCAGCGGCGGGCACTACTCCCGCCGCTGGACGCGTTACAGTGGGATTTATTTTGACGACTGCACCGTGGAGTCAGCGTGGATTCGAGAGCGCGGGCTGATTAACCTGCCACGCCTTGAGAAGGTGATACGACTGCGTCTGG
>JAEUGZ010000585.1 GCA_016794725.1 Opitutaceae bacterium
TGGAGCGGGTCGCGTCGAACGAGATGATGTGGCCTGGAAGGCGCTATGACCTGGCGACGGTGATTGAGCAAGGGGGCATCTGCGTCGACCAAGCCTATGTCGCAACCCAGTGCGGCAAGGCGCGTGGCGTGCCCACCATGATTTTTCGTGGGGCGGGACTCGATGGACGCCACGCTTGGTTTGGCTTTCTCGATGGAAACCGCAGGTGGCAGTTGGATGCTGGGCGCTTTGCCGAGCAGCAGTTTGTTACTGGACTGGCCCATGATCCGCAGACCTGGGGTGATCTCTCGGATCACGACCTTCAATTCCTGTCGGAGGGGTTCCGACTCACGCCCCGCTTTCGTCAGGCTCAGGTGCATTCCAGCTTTGCCTCAGCCAGTTTGAGCATGGGCGACGCGGCGGCGGCCCGCCAGGCGGCTCGGAGTGCCCTTAACTACGAATCCCGCCACCTTGAAGCGTGGGAAATACTGTTTGCAGCACTCAGGGCAGCAAAAGCCGAACCTCGCGTACTGGAGGCCAACCTACGAGAAGCGGCGATCGCTTTTCAGCGCTATCCAGACCTTCAGGTTCGGTTTGGACGCGACTTGGCGGAAAGCCTCCGCTCCAGGGGAGAAACCAGCGCCGCTGACTACGAGGAGAAGCTGCTCGCCCGCAAAAATCAGGGCACGCGAGTCGACCTGGCCATCGACCAAGTGTCGACCGAACTCTCCCGTGCCCTTGTTCAACAGTCCCCGTTCGAGCAGATGCGGCTCTTCCGCAACGCCGTGGATCAATTTGGTCGAGGTGCCGGTATGGATTTCCTCGATCGAGTGGTGCGACCGTTCATCCGTCACTGGATCAAGGCCGGCCGGGCCGTGGAAGCGGCAAGGGCGCTGGACCATGTCCGTACAGTCATGGCACCCGCCGCCGGCAGTCAGCTTGAGAAGGAGATCCTGGAATTGACGGCAGAGGCGAAACAATAGTGCTGGGCAGGGGAGCAGGGTGGCACACCGGAGTTTTCGGCGGCGATAGGTGGGCCTTCAGGCAACAGGACGCAGTCGGTCAAATGCCAGGAGTGCTGCGGCGGCCCGGGTTTCACAGCCCAGTTTTCGGAAAATATTCTCCACGTGTTTGTGAATCGTGCGCGGGCTCGTGCCGAGGATCAGTGCGACGTCCGGATTCGACTTACCTTGCGCGATCCAGAACAGGACCTCGGATTCCCGGGCGGTCAGGCCCAACTCCATCAGGGCTTGCGGACCCGGCGAAGGTGCCTGCTCCTGCAGAAGGTACACCTCGGGTTCGACGCCCGGCGCCGACAAACGCTTTGTACCCAGCGGACCGCGACACTCGGGCAAGTGCTGACCCTCCCATGCCGGGAAGTATCGGTGCAGAAGGATGCGTGCCTGGTGCGTGGCGAATTGGATTTGTCGATCCGAAGACACAATCACGATGGGTCGGTCCAGCGAGTGAGCCAGCTGGTTCTCCGCCTCCAAGCGCATGGCCAGTTCCTCCTCGAGCGCCAGCTGAAGCCGGCGAAGCTCCAAGTGTGACTTCACTCGTGCGATCACCTCTGGCACGTAGATTGGTTTTACGATGTAGTCCACCGCTCCCGAGGAGAACGCCCGCACTTTCTGCTCGGGATCGTCCAGCGAAGTCATGAACAAGATCGGGATGTCCCTCCACGCCTGTTGCTGTTTGATTTGGGCGCAGGTCGCGAAGCCATCCAGCCCCGGCATGATGACATCGAGCAGAATCAGATCCGGTTTGGCGTGACGCATCTGCGTGAGCGCACCGAGGCCGCTTTCGGCAACCAAGACGCGATGGCCTGTCTCCGTCAACGCGTCCAATACCAATCCAAGGTGGCTCGGCACGTCGTCTATTACGAGAATGGAGGGGCGCATGTTCATGAGACGGGAGCATCAAGCAGCGAAGCAAGGAGCTGGCGAATCCGTTCCATCTGGTAGTTTCGGAGGAGATCGGAGAGGTCCGCGGTGACTGCCTTGAGGTCCGGTTCTGTTTCGCTCAGTTGCTGGAGTGACTGTTGAAGTCCTCTCGCGTCACCCAAGAGCGCCAACTCCTGGAGTTCGCGAAGAATCGTCTGATGGCGCAAGTCGAGCGTGGAGGGAAGAGAGTCTGACGAGGGTTCCGCCCTCGGCTCGACTGGCGGTGACTGGTGGGTCCATTCGAGCGAAAGTAGTGAACCGATCAACTCAAGGAGTTCGCTTTCGCGAAAGGGTTTTGCCAGAAAAGCATCGCAACCGTGATGCGATGGATTTTGGCCGTCATTCCCAAGCACTCCGGCCGACATGGCGAGGAGCCTGGGACAAACGGGTCCGAGTTGTCGTATTCGGTTCGCGACGACTTCTCCGGGGAAGTCGGGCAGTCGCAGGTCGACGATCACAAGGTCGAAACGCTCTGCCTCCAGTGCGGCCAATGCCTTTGTTCCTGTGGCCGCCTCGCCTACGACGAAGCCAATTCCCTGAAGCAGGTCCCGGAGAACCGAACGATTCAATGCAATATCGTCGATCACCAAGATTCTCTTCAGAGGACCGGAATAACCGCTGATGGGTAAGGGTTGAATCCGATGTCTTGCGTCACGGGGTGAACCTCCGATTTTCAAGGGGATTTCGACCTCAAACCGGCTGCCGATGGCCGGTTTGCTGGTCATGGTCACGGTGCCACCCATGAGCTGCAGCAGTCGCTGCACGATTGAGAGTCCAAGTCCGGTGCCTGGTTCGGTCGGTCGTCCTTCGCCTGCCTGTTGGAACGGATTGAACAGCCGCTTTTGATCAACTTCCGAGATGCCGACGCCGCTGTCTTCAATGACTACCTGCAGTCGTGGTTGTCCCATGGTAGCGGTTTCAGGTCCGTTGGAGGAGGAAAATGAAACCAGCACTCGTATCTGGCCCTGCTGGGTGAACTTGACGGCATTTCCAATCAGGTTGTCGAAGATCTGGCGCAGCTTTTGTCCGTCCGCTTCGGCGTATTCCGGCAGGTTGGGGTCAAGCTGCAGTTCAAATCGAAGTCCCCGGGAGGCCGCATTGGCCTGATGGGGAACTATTATCTCCTGAACAAGGGAAGGAATGTGAACAGTCGAAACGGCGAGTTCCATCCGCCCCGACTCGATCTTGGAGAAATCGAGCACCTCATTGATCATGCGCAGGAGGTGCTCGCCGCTGGAGGAGACCAGGTGGACGCGCTCTCGGTCAATGGCGGTCAGCGAGGGAGATCTGGTCAGGATTTGGCTGTAGCCAATGATTCCGTTGAGCGGAGTTCGCAGTTCATGACTCATGCTTGCCAGGAACATACTCTTGGCGCGATTCGCGGCCTCGGCTTGTTCTTTTGCTTCGGCCAGCTCTTCAGTTCGAGTCGCGATCAACCGTTCGAGGTGTCGGCGAGCCATCTCAGCCCGACCAAGCCGCCAGTGAACAAATCCTGCAACCGATCCCAAAGCCAGTATCGTATAGAGACCATAGGCGAGGGTGGTTCGATACCAGGGAGGGACGACATTGAATCCAAATGTGGCTACTTGTCCAATTCGACCGTCGCCGTCCTTTGACTGAACCTCAAACGTGTAGTTACCTCCGGCAAGGTTTGTGTAGTGCGCCTCGGTTCGGTCCGACCACTCCGACCATGCGTCGTCGTAGCCACGCATTCGCGTGTGGTATTTCAGCCGTGCCCCCGTGTCGAATCGGGGTACTGCGTATTCGAAAGTGAGTGGTTCCCGGCTGTACGCGAGGATTGGAGGTGTGGGTGTGGGCCCCCATCGACCCCGTCCCGGTTGACTCATTCCCCGCACCAGTACATCCGGCGAGCGAACGGGGGAGCGAAAAAGTGACCCGACGTCCACGCGCACGAGTGCATCGCGGCCACTCACCCAGAGGATACCTTCTCCGTCGTTTTGATTTTCGCAGGCCAGTCCGTAGGCACCAAGAAAGCCGGCGAGTTCGCTGACGCGTCGCGGCAGAGCCTTCCAGGTTCCACTTCCCCCGGTGTGTAGGGAGAGATGTCCGATGTCCAATTCGTCGAGCGCATGGGCATCGCCGATTTGGGCATAATAGGCGTTTGTACCTGCGCTGACGACGGGGTGTGAATATCGGCCCCGCAAGGCGGCTTCGGAGAACGCGAGTGCGGGCTTGAAGCGATCGTGCGATGCCTCGTATTGGAATACGCCGCTTGAGGTCGTGAAAAGGGGACCTTCGGGAGCATCGATGATTCGCGTCCAACCGGGATCGCTGGGAAGCCCGTGCGAGGAAGGTTGATACAGAGCGATTTCCGCGGTTTGCCAGGGGGCTGACGGGGAGGTGCGGCGAAGTCGGGCAACGCCGTGGCCGGTCGTACCCAGCCAGAGCGTGCCGTCCTCGGTTTCCAGCATCGACTGTACTTCCCGCGAATAGCCCGCGATGGGGCCCTCGTCGACGAGCAAGCCGTTCGGGGTGAATCTGACACTGCTGAGTCCCAGCAGCCGACCCACGAAGTAGCGCTGTGGATCGGTCTTTGATCGTGCGAGCTCCACGATGGGATCGGAACCGGCGAGGAGCAGTTCGGGTTTGTCCGACCTGTCCAGTCGAAAAATACCCCGATCCGTGGCCACCAGCAGGCCTGACTCGTGCACTGCCAATTCGCGCGCAAAACGAGTCGGCAGCTCAACGGGCTCCAGTCGCGCCGATTTTCCATGGTCACCGAGCAGGAGCCGGTAAAGTCCACCATCTGAGGACCAGTAGGATCGTCCGTTCCATGTTTGCTGATCGAAGAGGATCGCGGGACCCCGTCCGTTCCAGCCGTCAAACAAACTCAATCCCGATTGTCGCTCGATGGTCGAGATGCCTCCTTGTGTGGCGAGCCAAAGGGTTCCGGCAGAGTCCTCATGCAGGGAGTAGACCAAGTCGCTCGACAAGCGATCGTCGCGTTCGGTCCAATGGTGGGTCAGTTTGAATTGTTGATCAAAGATGAGCACTCCCTGCTCTGAAGCCATGGCCAGCGCCCCGTCGCGTAGCCGCTCGAGTGTCCGCAGTCCGTGGGCGCGAATGGCATCGGACAGGGGACTATCGAGGCGTTTCAGGCCATCGCGAGTCAGGAGAAATGTCGCTCCGGTTTCGTTGGCGATCAGGGTGTTTCCCGGTTCCGTGTGTTCAACCAGCGCGACAAAACGGGGCATTGCGATTTCTGGATCCCGCGTGATCAGTGTGAACTCCTTGCCAGTCCACCGGTACAGGGCAGAACCCACTCGTCGGAGGAAGAGTTCACCATGGACTACCCGCAACACGGATGGGTTCTCTTCTGGGAAGACAGTGGCGGTGAACGTTCCATTGTTCCAGCAGAGGGCAGCTCGACTCGTGGCAAACCATACTTCCCGTCCCACGGAAACACTACTCCATGCGACATCCAGGGCGGGCACGTTTGCGGGAATCTGCGACTTAAGCGATCGGTAGCTGCGCAATCCATTCGTCCCGATTTCAAGCACCCCCAGGTCGCCCGTGGCAGCCACGTAAATGGATCCGTCCGGCATGGGGGTCAGGCTGCGGATCCAGGAGGTGCCGATCGGGAACTTTCGCCAGCGCGAACCGTCGTTTTCGATCACATTTCCATAGATACCTCCGTAGAGGCAGCCATCGTTGGATTCGGCGAGGCAAAAGACTTGGTGGTGCCCTTCGTAGTCTTTGGGAAGAAAAGTACGTACGACGGGTCGGCCTGCTTCACTCCCATTTGAAGGTGAGACCACTGCGAAGGCAGCAAGGAAGAGCCAGGCAACCATCAGGCGAACCGGTCCGGCGGCGGAATGGAGGAGGACCACGTCGGGAAGGTGCCTTCGAGGCGGCCGTCTGCGGCTAGCTGCGGGCGCGGGGACGCCGGACGATCAGGAACAACCCAAAGACGACCATGGCCAGCGAATAAAACGTGCCCCGACTGAGTCCCATGATCAGGCTCGCATCCGGTTCCCGGAACAACTCGCACACCACACGTGCCAGCGCGTACCCCACAAGGTATTCGCCAGCAAGTCGCCCCGGATGGTCCTTGATGGCCGAACTTCGCCATAGTCTCAGCTGAAGATAAACAAGGAGGAGCAGACCTTCCAGGGTTGCCTCATAAAGCTGGGATGGATGGCGTGGCAGAATCAGTTCGGTCGGCATTCCCGGGGAGCCGCTCTGGGGAAAAATGACCGCCCAACGGACCATTGAAACCCGTCCCCACAACTCACCGTTGATGAAGTTCGCAATGCGGCCGAGCATCAATCCGAACGGAGCAACGGTGCAAACGAGATCGCCCAAGTGAAGGAAGGGGAGTTTCCGAGCGCGGGCATACCAGACGAGAGCGATCAGGACTCCCAAGAGCCCTCCGTGAAAGGCCATCCCTCCTTCCCAAACCCGCACCAGCACCAGTGGATTTCGAACGACCTCCTCGAATCGGTAGAAAAGGAAGTACCCAAGTCGCCCGCCGAGCAGTACGCCGACGACCAATGAAGCCATGAAGTCTCCAACCTGGGCCTCGGGCAGCTGTGATCGGCCTGAACGGGCGTAGCGTACCAGGAGGAAGGCCGCTCCGACGAAACCGAGCACGTAGGCCAGTCCATAGTATCGAATTCCTATGGTATCAGAAAACTGGATAAGAAACGGTTTCCAGTCGTGGATCCAGTGGTGCGGAGTCATGAATTTCGCTTAGGCTTTGGGCGCGGGATTGAACGGTGTGATGGCTCCGTCTCCGGGCCGCCGGCCGCGGGGCTGTCCCTGGCGCTGCAGCTTCGCTCGCGCCAATTCACGCATGTCGACCGCAACGTCGTCCTTTTCGAAGATCTCCCGGCCCAGCAACTGCTCCATCACATCCTCCATCGTCACCACCCCCGAGGTTGAACCAAATTCGTCCACGACCACCAGGAGTTGCTGATGCGTCTTCAAGAACACCTGAAGTGCGTTCGCGGCGGTGACGGTCTCTGGGATGAAATGCACTTCCTGCATGAGAGACTCAACGGTGACGAGATCCTGGTCATTTGCCTTGGCTTTCAGCAGGTCTCGACGACGAACCAGCCCGACCACGTCGTCGAGACTGCGACCGAACACCGGCATTCGTCCGAATGGTACGTTCGGGTACTCTCGAAACACCTCGGTCACGGTTGCTGTCTTGCGCAAGGCCGTGACCACGGTTCTCGGTGTCATGATCTCGCTGACTCGGACCTCGTCGAGTGCAAGAGCGTTCGTGATGATGCTCGACTCGCTCCGGGTCAAAGTGCCCCGCTGCGCGCCGCGTTCAGCCAGGAGGATGATCTCCTCGTCCGAGTCGCTGGTTTCCTTTGCCGGACCGACGAAAAGTCTCACCACCAGGTTGCTCACATAGGTGATCGGGCGGAGTGCACGGGTGGCGTACCACATCGGGTAAACAAAGTGTGGTTGGAGGGATCGGCGATAGGAAACTCCGACGCTTTTCGGCAGCACTTCTGCAAAAATGAGTACAATCACCGTCAGGGCGGCAGAGATGATGCCGAGGGCCGCGTCGCCAAACAGTCGTGTGGCCAGCCCACCGATAATGACCGATCCCAGGGTGTTTGCCATGGTATTGAGCGTCAGGATTGTGGAGATGGTCTCCTCGAGCCCCAATTTCAGGCGTTCAAGGCGCTCACCGCGCTGAGGCCGCAGCTTCTTGAGCGACTCGATTTCCGCCACTGTCGTGCTGAGGATAAGCGCCTCCGAGAGCGAGCAAACGAACGAGATACACACGGTCAGCGCGATTGCGGTGAGCAGCAAAGTCATGGAATGAAGTGTAAGAGTCGCAGCGGGAGAGCGACAAGACTTGCCCGCGACGACTGGTGAAGCAGTCGTCGCTGAATCATCCTTGCGCCAGTTCCTGCCGTTGGCCCTGATTGACTCCCATGCAGGAACTACGGCGCACACCGCTCTATGATTTTCACGTCGGCCACGGAGGACGAATGGTGGATTTCGCCGGTTGGGAAATGCCGGTCCAATATCGGAGTATCCTGGAGGAGCATAAGGTGGTCCGGCGGACGGCCGGGCTCTTTGACGTTTCGCACATGGGCGAAGTGGATATTCGGGGTAAGGATGCCGAAAAGTTTATTAATTTCCTTGTTACTAATGATATAGGTAAAATGTATCCCGGTCGGGTGGTCTACTCCCCGATGTGCGACGACTCTGGCGGGGTGGTCGACGATCTCCTCGTCTATTTGCGTGGCCCGGAGGAGTATTTTCTTTGCATCAATGCTGGCAATATCGCCAAGGACGTTGCCTGGATGCGGCTTCACGCCGCTCCGTACGAGGTGGAGATCAGGGACCGATCCGACGATTACGCGTTGATCGCGGTACAAGGGCCCTTGGCAGCAACCATTCTCCAGTCGCTGACCGGCGCAAAGCTCGAGCGGGTGAAGTACTATCATTTCGTGGAGGGCACGGTGGCAGGAATCCACTGCATGATCAGTCGGACGGGATATACCGGCGAGGACGGATTTGAACTCTACCATGCGGCCGGTGATGCTCGGGCGTTGGCCGAGCAGGTCTGGAGTGCAGGCAGTCCCTTGGGACTCGAGCTCGCTGGACTCGGGGCGCGGGATTCGCTTCGGCTTGAGGCCGGTTACCCCCTGTATGGACATGAGCTCTCGACCGAAATTTCTCCTCTCGCGGCTGGGCTGGCGTGGACTGTAAAGTTCAGCAAGGGGTGTGACTTTATCGGTCGTACAATGCTGGAGCGGGAAAAGGTGACAGGTGGAAAGGGCGGGGTTGTTTTTTTTCGCACCGGCGACAGGCGGATTGTCAGAGCTGACACGCCCGTCTTTGGCCCCTCCGGGGGGCAGGTCGGCCGGGTCCTTTCCGGTACCCTCTCTCCCATGCTCAACGAGGCCATTGGTTCGGCTTGGATTGAGTCGAGCGCCATTGGCCAAGCCCTGACGGTCGACATTCGGGGAACAACAGTTGGATTGTCGGTCACGCGCCCACCGTTTGTAGAGTTGAAGCGAACCTAAATTGAAACGCCTTTTCCCATGAGTAAAATTCCCGGAGATCTTCGTTATGCCAAATCACACGAATGGGCTCGTGCCGAACCTGATGGAACGGTGACGGTCGGTATCACGGACTACGCACAGAATTCGTTGGGCGACATCACTTATGTTCAGCTGCCCAAAGTGGGTTCCACGGTTGTGGCAGGAGCAACTTTCGGTGTCGTTGAGAGCGTCAAGGCTGCGTCCGATCTGTATGCTCCCGTTGGCGGGACGGTCGTGGCGGTCAACACGCTATTGGATCAGACACCAGAAACCGTGAACAAGGATCCGTTTGCAGCAGGGTGGATGATCCGCCTGAAAGGCAGTTCGTTGCCGGCGACCGATGGGTTGATGGACGCTGCGGGCTACGAGGCGCTGACGCGCTAAGCGAGATTGGGAGCGAATCTCCCTCGGGCAAATTCTCTCCGGGGAGAAAATCGCACCAATACATTGTATTCGCGCTTTTCCTAGAGGTGGGATGGCGTTATCCCTTGTTTCATTCATGGTTGTACAGTTCCCCTTTGTTCCCATCGGCATCCTGGCGCTAGCGCTTGTCGGTGCCGTCAGTTGTGCGAAAAAGGAAACCCCTGCCCCCGTGCGAGCCAGCGCGGGCCGAAGCCAGGTGCAAGCGGTTGAGGTGACGTCCATCGTGAGGCGCGATCTGGCTGAAACGCTCACCGTCGTTGGTTCGATTGCGCCGAATGAATCGGCCGAAATGCGAGCTGAGATTACTGGACTCGTTCGCGGCATCTTTTTTGAAGAAGGACAGGTGATCAAGAAAGGCGAC
>JAEUGZ010000590.1 GCA_016794725.1 Opitutaceae bacterium
TTGTTTGAAATGACCAAGGAGGAGCGATACTTCCTGATCGTCATGGCCTACGATTTCCCCCTGTTGCGGACCAAGGGGAAGCTCAAGCGTCACTGGGTCATCCGGGCCAGCATCCGGTCAGCCGGCGTCAACTTCCGACAAGCCGTGGATCGCATCAGCGTGGTTGCCGGCAACTACTTTGGCACCCGTCAGGAGGACGTGCTCTTTGATCGTCGCACCGAACGAACTGGTCGCGTGGACATTGGTGAAGTCACCGTGCTCGGCACCACCGCCCCGGTCGCACCCGCGAAAACACCCTAGCCGAGCCATCGGGGAAACAACCCGGGGGACCACCTCCGGATCCCCGGGCTTTCCGTTCCTTCCGCATCGAGTGAGTCCCGCTTACGCTCGCAGCTTGCGAATGACGACGGGAACACCAAGCTGAAGAATCCTCGATGACGTACGGTTACGGATCTTCCGAAGAACATCAGCCCATGCTGTGGGTGCGTGGCATCCCCTTTTACGCGGTTCACGTGGTGGTGGCCCTTCTCGTGATCTCCATGATTGCCACCGCCATCCTGCGGTTCGCCGGTGGTACCCTCTTCCTGGACGCCCTGGTGTTCGAAAGCGGGCGGGTGTTGATCGGAGAAGTCTGGCGGTGCCTGACTTACGGACTGGTGAACGAGCCTTCCATCCCGTTCGCCATCGACATGTTCATGCTCATGTGGTTCGGCCGGGAACTCGAAAAGCTCTTCGGTCGCAGGCTTTTCCTTTGGCTCTATGCCGGGATTTACCTCACCACGCCCTTGCTGTTCACCCTCGTGGGTGGCTTCGGGTGGAGAACCGCCCTGGCGGGGCACACCGGTGGTCTGGCCCTTTTTGTGGCGTTCGCCGTGGTCTATCCGAATGTGCCGGTGCTCTTCACGTTGCTGGCCAAGTGGGTCGCCATTATCCTGGTTTCCATCTACACGTTGAGCGCATTGTCCCAACGCAACGGTCTCAGCCTGCTGCAACTCTGGGGAACCGTGGGCTTCGCGGCCGTTTTTGTCCTGCAGGCTCAGGGTCGCATGACCTGGCCCTCCCTTCCCAAACCGAAAGCGGCCTCACCGCGCCGGATCCGCGCCGCCGAGGTGCTGTCCACCAAAACGGTACCACCCTCCGGCGGCAGCAACACCTCGATGGCCGAGGTGGACGCCTTGCTCGACAAGATCGCCCAGTCCGGCATCTCCAGCCTGAC
The DNA here is from genome assembly GCA_016794725.1 of Opitutaceae bacterium. Lineage (GTDB taxonomy): Bacteria > Verrucomicrobiota > Verrucomicrobiia > Opitutales > Opitutaceae > UBA6669. The sequence goes on from JAEUGZ010000590.1 coordinate 1,217, forward strand.
GAGCAAGGAGCGCGCCCGGCTCGACGCAGCCCACAAGCACCTCAAAGGCCGGGCCTCGCCTCCGGCCCGGGATTGACGTTGTCACGACGGAGCGAACCGGACTTACCTGGGGGTCAGGGCGCCGGATTGACCACAATCTGGGAGGTGACATCGACTCCGTCCGTCTCCAACCGCGCCTGATTGGCCTGGGCCGGAAGCAAGGTGCCATGGGAGGTGGTCCCGGCGACGAACTTGAGCTGGGCTACTCCCTTGACCTGCACCGCCCGACCATTGGGCTGATCCAGATTTCCACCCGCCACCCTCACGTCCGGTCCCACCCCGAGGACCAGCATCCCAGTGGCATCATCGAAGGCGGCGATGTCACCGACAAAGGCCGGTCCGGTGAACTCCACCCCCGGGGCATAGAGACCGGTCGGACCCGCGGCCGCAAAGTAGCTGGCATTCGAAGTGCGGACGCCACCAAAACGGCCGTTCGTGCCGGCCACAGCGAGGAAGGCAAGGTCGGCGAGTCCATCATACACCACGTCGGCGCGGAACAGGGCCTGGTTCACGGCATTGGCGCGGCCCACGCTGAACACCGACACATTCGTCCCTTCATCCGCACCGGTCAGCACCACGCGGGCGTGCCCCTTGAGGTAGGTCACGCTCTGATTGTAGTTGAGTGGCAACGACGGCCCGGACACCGCATCGAGCACCACGGCGAGGCTGCCGGCTCCGGCAAACTCGACCTGGACTATGTCGTCGCTCAGATCAATGAACGACAGCCGCGTCACCTGACCGGGATCCGCCGTGATGACCGCCGACGTGCCGGTGAGCAGGATCTGGTCGTAGGTGTTGCCGTTCGGATGGCGCAAGTCCGCCGCCACTTCCACCCCGCCGCCCGCCACCTTGACGGTCGACTGGATGCCAAGGATCGCCGGACGGCTCGCGGTGATTCCACCGGGACCCGCCACCTGCACGGCATAGAGCCCGGCCTGGTCAATGCTGACCGCGGGAAGCGTCAACGTTGCTCCCGTGGCGCCCGGCACCGGACGACCGTTGAAGGTCCACGCGTACGAAAGCGGCTCCGTGCCCGCCGCCTCGGCGGTGAACGTCGCCGGGGACCCGATCGCCACCGCCTGTCGCTCGGGTGAACGCGACAGCGTCGGTCCCGTGATGCCGCCTGTATCGGCCAGGCGGAGACCCACGAGGAGCGGATCGTGATCCGAACTTCGAAACGGGGTGCCCGCGTTGAGCGCCTGTTGCGCCGTGCTCTTCACGCCGGCGCCGGGGTTGGTCGAGTTCAAATCCAGGTTGTAGTCAAGAAACGCGGGTTCGTCCGCGTTGATGTGCCACTCCGCCGCACCCGTCACCTGGGGCACCAGACTGGGACTGGCCAGCGCGTGATCGAGGGCCCCGAACATCGATTCAAACCCATACGAGTAACGCGGGGTCGGCACCAGGCGCTCAATCAGGTCGACATAGCCCGCAGCCCGCAGCAAATCGATCGGATCCTCCTCCGCGTAGGCGTTGAGATCACCGATGATGAGCACGTCGTTCTCACCGGTTGTAGTCCTCGCATCGTTGAGGAAGGTGATGAGCCGCTGCGCCTGATTCCGCCGCGTCGCATTGGAGGCCCCCTGGCCGTCCCCCTGATCGGCATCGACGCCCGTGCCGCTGGCCTTGGAGCGGAAGTGATTCACACAGACCAGCACCCCGGAGCTGTCACCGACGCGGTTGAAGCGCTGGGCCAAGGGGGGACGCTGGAACACTGCATCGGTGTCCGTGAGTGAGACTCCGGACAGCGTCACCCGGGCCGGCTTGTAGATGAACGCCGTGCGGATGTAGTCGGTTCCCGTGCCCGCCGCCGGCGGCGGCACCGCCAGGTAGGTGCCTGCCGTGCCGATGGCGGCATTGAGGGCCGCCACCAAATCGTCGACCGCGGTCTCATTGGTCACCGCTCCAACGTCGGCCCGATTCTGGATCTCCATCAGGCCGACGATGTCGGCATCCAGGGCGCGCAGCGCGGCCACGATCTTCGTCCGCTGACGCGCAAACTCCAGGGGCCCCGCCGCACCGCGGTCGTTGCTGCCCCCGAACGTCGTGAAATAGTTGAGCACATTGAAGCTGGCCACCGTGACGGTGCCTCCCAGCACCGGCGGCAGTGAGGTGCGAGGGTTGGCGGCGACAAACGGAACCGGCGCCACCGGATGCACACGGTAACGGCCGAATCCATACGAAAGCACGCCAGAGAGACCCGTCACCGTGTCCCCCGCCCGACGCGTGGCGGTGGCTGGATCAGAGCTGGTGAGGTGCGGTGTCGGTTCAGGATAGGAACGGGTGGAACCGTCATCCAGCAACAGGGTCCGCAGGGCATCGGACGCCACCCGAGCCGTGATTGCCGCCACATTCGACGAGCCGCTCGTCGTCGTCCCCGAGGCCGGGTTGTCATTCGGGTCGATGATCGACGTCGGGCTGACAAGCCGTCCACCGGAGGAGAGCAGCAACTCGCCAAACTGACCGAGGTCCTCGTTGTTCGTGACCGTCATCGTCTGCGGGACAGTGACCCGCATGCCTTCAAATCGTTCAAACGCAGTCGCCGAGGACGCGGGAAACTGCAGGGTCGCCGGACTGGGCAGCGACGCCACCACGCCGGTCTTGACCACGGAGGCCACCCCGACGCCTTCGGAGGTCAGCTCGGTCAGGCCATTGAACTCCACCACCTTGCCCACGACGGTGACCACATCCCCCAGCGCCAGCCCGGCCACCGTTGCCGCCAGGCCGGGCGACTGCGCGGTGTAGATGAACAGGCCCTCGGAGGTGGCCGGATCAGTGTCGGTCTCCGCATCCTCCTCCTGCAGGAAGAAACCGTCGCGCGTTCCCGCGGAGCCGATCACAAATCCCGTGACCACGGCGGACACCGCCACCGTCTCATTGAGGCGCGGAGAGGACGCACCGGATCCCTGCAGGAGTGAAATGCGGGTGGGTATCTGCGGGGCGTCGTTGTCGGCGATCGTGACGCTGACACCCGCGACCGCGAGGGTCGTGGGATAGTTGGCCGGGTCGGAGGACAAGGTGAGGGCGTGGCTGATCGCGCCGACG
>JAEUGZ010000199.1 GCA_016794725.1 Opitutaceae bacterium
CGCGCTGGCCGACGAGGGGGATGTCGCCGCCGCCTATGCCGCGGCCGGCCGGGCCCAGCCCGTCTGGGCACGACTCTCCGGAGCCGAACGGGGCAAGTACCTCTATCGCATTGCGCGGCTGCTGCAGGACCGGGCGCGCGAATTCGCCGTCGCCGAGACCCTCGATGGCGGCAAGCCGATCAAGGAGTCGCGCGACTTCGACGTGCCGATGTCCGCCGCGCACTTCTTCTATTACGCCGGGTGGGCGGACAAACTCGCCTACGCCTTTCCCGGCGCGCGCGAGATCGCCCCGCATGGTGTAGTGGGACAAGTGATACCCTGGAACTTTCCTCTCCTCATGCTGGCCTGGAAGCTGGCGCCCGCGCTCGCCACCGGCAACACCGTCGTGTTGAAACCGGCCGAGACCACCTCGATCACCGCGCTCAAACTGGCCGAGATCCTCCAGGAGGCCGAGTTGCCGCCGGGCGTGGTCAACCTCGTCACCGGTGCCGGCGAGACCGGTGCCGCGGTGGTGGCGCACCCCTCCGCCGCCAAGATCGCCTTCACCGGTTCGACCGAGGTCGGCCGCCGGATCATGCGGGCCACGGCTGGGACGGGGAAGAAGCTCACGCTCGAACTGGGCGGCAAGGCGGCCAACATCGTGTTTGACGACGCCCCGATCGACCAGGCGGTGGAAGGAATCGTCAATGGCATTTTCTTCAACCAGGGGCATGTGTGCTGCGCCGGCTCCCGCCTCCTCGTCCAGGAAAGTGTGGCCGACGCGGTGGTCGCGAAACTGAAGCAGCGCATTCGTGTGCTGCGGGTCGGGGATCCGATCGACAAGAACACGGACGTCGGCGCGATCAATTCCCGCGAGCAGCTCGACCGCATCCGCCGGCTGGTCGACGCCGGGGTCAAGGAAGGCGCCACCCTCCACCAGCCCCCCTGCCGACTTCCGGCGAAGGGGTTTTATTTCCGTCCCACCCTCTTCACCGAGGTGCAGCAAAGCCACCGGATTGCACGCGAGGAAATCTTCGGGCCGGTGCTCTCGGTGCTCACCTTCCGCACCGTGGACGAGGCGGTCGAGAAGGCCAACAACACCGCCTACGGCCTGAGCGCCGGCGTCTGGACCGACAAGGGTTCGCGTATCCTAAAGATGAGCACGGAGCTCAAGGCCGGGGTCGTCTGGGCCAACACCTACAACAAATTCGACCCCGCCTCCCCGTTCGGCGGCTACAAGGAATCCGGCTTCGGCCGCGAAGGCGGCCGCCACGGCCTCGCCGACTACGTCAAACTCGGATGAAAATGCGATCGTGGGACCACGAATGGACACGAATGGACACGAAAAGGAGATCCTGGAGCGAGAACTGGTCTATTCCGTCGTCGGCTGCGCCCTGGAGGTGTTGCGGACACTGGGCCACGGCATGAGCGAAAAACCATACGAAAATGCACTGGTAACGGAGTTCCGTCTGCGCGCCATCGCCTTCGAGCAGCAACCACGGTACAATGTCATGTATAAATCGGTCTGTGTTGGGGAGTTTGTCCCCGATCTAGTCGTCGAGCGCCGTCTAATTGTTGATGCAAAGGTCGTCGAGACGATCGGCGACCGCGAGTACGGGCAGATGCTCAACTATCTTCGAATTGCAGGACTTCGTGTGGGTCTTCTGCTCAATTTTCACCAACCCAAATTGGAGTGGAAACGCGTCGTACTCTGATCGAATTCGTGTCCATTCGTGTCCCTTCGTGGTCAATAACATGCCTCGTTTACCCATCACCAAGACACCCAAGGTCTATGTCGGCGGCGCGTTCATCCGGTCGGAGAGCGGGCGGACGTTTCCGTTCAAGGACGCCCGCGGCGGATTTGTCGGTCACATCCCGCAGTGCACCCGCAAGGACCTGCGCAACGCCGTCGAGGCCGCGGCCAAGGCCGGGCCGGGCTGGGCGAAGCGCACGGCCTACAACCGGGGGCAGATCCTCTACCGCCTCGCCGAGATGATCGAGGCGCGCACGGGTGAGCTGGCCGCAGCGCTCTCCCCCGGCGAACCCAAGGGCCTCGCCGCGGCGGCGCGCGAGGTCGGAGCCACCGTCGACCGGCTCATTCACTACGCCGGCTGGGCGGACAAGTACGAGCAGCTGCTCGGCAATGTGAATCCCGTGGCCGCGCCCTACTTCAATTTCACCGTGACCGAACCGATGGGAGTCATCGGCATCCTCGCCCCCGCGGAAGCACCGCTGCTTGGGCTGATCTCGCTCATCGCCCCGGCCATCGTCAGCGGCAACACGGTCGTGGCCCTGGCCTCGGAGCCGAAACCCTACCCCGCCATCGTCCTGGGCGAAATGCTCGCCACCAGCGATCTGCCCGGCGGGGTGGTCAACCTCCTGACCGGATTCCGCAAGGAATTGATCCCGACTTTTGCCACCCACGCCCACCTGCGCGCCCTCAGCGGCGTGGCGTCCGCCGCCGAGACCAAGGTCCTGCAGCTCGGCGCCGCCGACTCGATCAAGCGGGTGCACCTCCATCCCGCCGAAGCACCGGTCGACTGGTTCGATGAACGCGCCCAGGGCCTCTACCCGATCCGCAACCTCGTTGAATTCAAGACGACCTGGCATCCGATCGGCTCCTGACCTCACCTCCCTTCCCAGGTCGCTTCCCAGCCGCCGTCCGCTCCCATTTCCCCATGATTGTCGCGCAAGGCCTGACCAAGTCATTCCACGATAAAAAACGAGGTCAGATCATGGCCGTGCAGGACGTCTCGTTCACCTGCCATCCCGGGCGCATCTACGGACTGCTCGGAGCCAACGGTGCCGGCAAGACCACCACGCTGCGCATGCTCGCCACGCTGCTCAAGCCCACCCACGGCACCGCCACGGTGGCCGGCCTGTCCGTCACCGAGCGGCCGGCCGAGGTCCGGGCCCAGGTCGGCTTCCTCGCCGCCAGCACCGCGTTGTACGCCCGGCTGACCGCCCGCGAAACCCTCGCCTATTTCGGACGGCTGAACGGACTGCCTGCCGCAGAGGTGGCCGCCCGCACGCAACGCCTGGCCGACGACCTGGAGATGCATGAATTTCTCGACCGACGGGTGGACAAGTTCTCCACCGGAATGAAACAAAAGACGTCGATCGCGCGCACCCTGATCCACGATCCGGCGGTGATCATCTTCGACGAACCCACCCTCGGGCTCGATGTCATGGCGGCACGCACCATCCTGCGCTTCGTCCGCGACTGCAAGGCGCGCGGCAAGACGGTCATCTACTCCACGCACATCATGAGCGAGGTGGAGAAACTCTGCGACACCATCGGCATCATCCACGGCGGACGTCTGCTGGCGGAAGGCTCGCTCGCCGACCTGCGCGCACGCTACGCGGAGACCGACATGGAGGAGATCTTCATCAAGGCGATCGGCGAAAAGGAGGCGGCATGAACTTCAACCAGATTGTCACCGTCTACCTGAAGGAGCTGCGCGACGCCCTGCGGGACCGTCGCACGCTCGTCTCCATGTTCATTGTACCCACCTTGGTGATACCGATCATCATCCTCGGATTCGGGGTCGTCACCGCCAAGATCATCCGCAAGGCGCGCGCGGAGACCCCGGGGGTGATGCTGCTCGGGGCCAAGGACTCGCCCGAGATCCGCGCCGCCCTGGCCGCCCACCCGCGGATCCGGATCGTGCCCGCTCGCGACGACTTCCGCACCCTGATCTCGAACAAGTCCCTGCGCGCCGCGGTTGAACTGCCCGATGACTTTGACGCCGCCCTGCTCGAGAGCCGGCCGTCCACCGTGCGGCTGTACACCTACGACGGTGAGATCAAGTCGGGGTTTGCCACGGGCGAACTCGACCGCTTTTTCCGCGACTATCGCGAAAAGGCCATCCAGGCGCGCCTGTCCGAACGCGGCCTGCCTGCCGCCCTGGTCAGGCCCTACGAGATCACCCGCCAGAACGTGGCTCCGCCGGAGAAGGTCGGTGGCAATCTGGTCGGAGGGTTCATCCCCTACGTCATCATCCTGCTTTGCTTCACCGGCGCGATGTATCCAGCCATGGACCTGACCGCGGGCGAAAAGGAGCGGGGCACCCTCGAGACCCTGCTCTGCAGTCCCGTGGGGCGCACCGAAATTGTCCTCGGAAAATTCCTCGTCGTGCTGACATCGGCCCTGTCGACGGTGGTGCTTGCCGGAATTTCCGCCATGGCGACTTTCCCCCTGGGCGCGCTGCTGTTCGCGCCGGAAGCCGGTCCGGCGCGAGCCGTAGGTTCCGCCGCCGTGGCCGCCGCCCGGTCCCCCATGCCGCAGATCGATCCCCTGGGATTTCTCGCCTCGCTGGCCATGGTGGCGCCGATTGCGGTGCTGTTTGCCGCGGGTTTGCTGGCGTTGTCGCTCTTTGCCAAGAGTTACAAGGAGGCCCAGAGCTATGTTTCCCCGTTGATTGTGGTCATCATCCTTCCGGCGCTCTCCGCCATGCTACCAGGGGTGGAGCTCAATCTGCAGCTTTCCCTCATCCCCATCCTGAACGTTTCGCTCGTGTGCAAAGAACTGGTGTCGGGGATTTTCCACTGGGGGCACTTGTCTCTCATCTTTGCTTCGTCGTGTGTCTATGCGGCCATTGCCTTGGCGCTGGCCGTGCGCATGTTCAATCGTGAGACCGTGCTCTTCCGCACCTGAGGCGGAAATCCGGGCTGTAAAGGGAGGGTCAAAATGACGAACTAGGGGGTCTACGGGGTCGCGACAGGCGCCCGTTTGCCGCAGTTTAGGGGAAGGGACAGAGCTCCCTCCCGTCATGAATTTGGTCAAAAAAGTGCTGATCGCCCACAGCGATCCCAAGCTGAAGCGCAAACTGGTGCTTCTGCTGGCGGATGCCGGGTATGACGTCCGGGCTCATGTCAATCCCGAGGAGTCTCTGGAAACAGCTCGCAAGGAGTGGTTTGACCTCGCCTTGGTCGGGGAGCTGCTGACGGGCATGACCGGACTGCAACTGGCCGAGGAACTCAAGCGAGTCCAGCCGACGGTTCCGATTGCGCTGCTGGCCGAGCAGCCCGAGCTCGCCTTGGTGGTGAAGGGAATTCGCCTGGGTCTGGCCGACGTGCTCCCCTTGGGGGAGGACCTGCGTCCCCTCATTCAACGCATCGCCGAATTGCTCAATCCCGGTCGGCCGCCCTCGCTGCCGGATCCGACCCCGGCTCCCATCGCCGTGACGGCGGCCGATCTGGCCGAGGTGGAAACCGCGCTGGCCCGGCTCGGGAGTGCGCCGGTGAAGGAGATCGAGGCCAAACCGGCGGTCACCTTGGGCGATGTGCATGAGGAATTGCTGCGGTCCACCCGCGAGCGGACCGAACTCGAGGCCAAAGTGCAGCGACTGCAGCATGAGAAGGCCGCGCTTGAGGCGGAACTGCGCATGCTCCTGACCCAGAATTCCGACGCGGCCACCCTGCAGCAGGAACTCGCCGACCTGCGCAACCAGCAGGAAATGACCGCGGCGGCCCAGGCCGCGATCGACGCGAAGGCGCAGGCGCTTTCCGAGCAGCGGGAAGAGATCGCGGAGGAGCGCAGCGCCCTCGAGATCGCCCGGCGGCGTGTATCCGAAGCTCACCCCACCCTTCCCGAATGGGCCATCAGCGCGGAGGAAGTCGCCGCCATGCGCGAACGTGTGCAGGCCGAGGCCGACCGCCAACGCCAGGCCGCGATGGAACTGCAGCGCGAGGCGGCTCAGATCGCCCGTGAGCGCCGCCGCTGGCACGACGATCTCGATCTGCTGCGCGAGCAGGAAACCAATCTCCGGGAATACGAGGCGCGTCTGCGCAAGGTCCAGGCCCAGCTCGAAGCGGACCGGGTGCTCTGGTTCAGCACCACCGCCCGGCCCGAGGCGCACTCTCCGTTCGAGGACGGCTCGCTGCGCGAGGCCTGGCAAAAGCTGCAGCGGGCCAGCGAACTGCTGGAAACGGAACGCAACCACGTGCGGGACGACCGGCTCTTTTCCAAGGAACAGGAACTCGCCCTCCAGCGTCGCGAGCAGGCCCTCGCCGCGCGCGAGGCCCGGTTGCTCGAACTCGAACGGCGTCACGCCCTGCAACTGGCCCAGCAGCCGACGGCCGCTCCGGCGAGTTCGACCGGAACCTCCATGCGTTCACTCGCCCGCGCTCCCCTGGAGATGGCCAAGTCCGTCTTTGGCAGCGTGAAAAAGTAGTCCGCAGGATGCCCGTGGCTCGGGGTTCCGCATTTTGCGCTTGCCGCCGCGCATCCGACTGACCATTACCCCAGCCCATGTTCGCCGCCCATCAGGCCCACGCCGCCCTCTCCGTCGCCAAAGCGACGGCGCGTGCTCGCGCCTCCTGGCGAGCGAAGGCTTGGCGATGGTGATGCGCTCCGCGCAACCCGGTCCGTGACCGGTTTTCCTCACACCGCCAAGCCCGACCCTCCCCGTCGGGCTTTTTTCATGCCCGAATTTCCCGCTTCGCCACCCTGCTCCGCGACCACCTCTTTCTCCTTTCCGTCATGCCCACCTTGACCGCGCTCCCTCCTCCGCCTCCACCAGCTGTCCATCCCGTCCCGCCACCCCGTCCCTCGGCTCCAACGGGTGAATCCGTCTCCGTCTCGCTGCCCTTCTACGGTCGCTCGCTGGCCGAATACGTCCACGGCTTCGCCCTCGACCTCAGCTCCCTGCGTACCCAGGCCGTGCTCGACGTCGGAGCCGGTCCCTCCTCGTTTGCGATCGAAGCCAGCCGGCGCGGGCTCGATGTGGTCGCGATCGACCCCCTCTACGGCTGTCCGATGACCACACTGGCGACGCATGTTCAGCTCGACTACGCCCGGGTCACAGTCGAGGCCACCCGGCGGCTGTCGGGTTCCCGGCTGGTCGCCCGGGAAGCGCTCGAACAGGAGCGGCGGACCGCCGCGCAACGCTTCCTCGCCGACTACGAGAGCGGGTTCCTGCACAATCGCTACATCGGGGCGTGTCTGCCGCGGCTGCCCTTCCTCGACCGCTCATTCGATCTTGTGCTCTGCGGACACGTGCTTTTCGGACCGCAGTCGCCCTTCGACGCGGATCAACTCGTGACCGCCTGCCTCGAACTCGTCCGCGTCTCGGCCGGCGAGGTGCGCATCGCCCCGCTGACCGGACTTTCCCCGGCGGAGGCGGAATCACTCGCCGCCCGGCTGGCGGAGCAGGGAGTGGCCTTGGAGCGGCAACCCGGCCGCGGCGGCCCTGCGGGAAGCCGGAGCTCGCTCGGGGTCCTGACCCGGCGTCGCTGAGACAAAGGGAGTCATCTCGACCACGGATGAACGGAGGCAACCGTCCAGTTGAACCACGAAGGGAACGCGATCGATCGCGAGGTCGTCCCACAACTGTGCATCCGCGCCAACCTAAGCGCAACCGAAGGGTGGTGTCTGTTGGAAGTGGGGTCGCCGACCCCGCGGAGTTGGGCGTCGCATGCAGAAATCGGAACACGGAGGCGGGACCCTTCGGTCCCGTCGCGGCCTCACCGAGGCCACCTCCACCTGAAACGCAGGAGGTTCCGACTCCCGTTCCTTAGATTGACGCGCGTGCGCGACTGCGGGACTCGTGGTTTTCAACGGCCTGGACACCGCCAGCGGCGGCGCCTGTGCGGTTGCGCACCCGCCCCAGAGCCGTTGGGATCAGTCCATGTCGTCCGCCACCCTCTTTCCCCAGCACGTCATCGCCCGCAAACGGGACGGACACCTCCTGACCCGCGACGAGATCGCCGCCTTCGTCCGCGGCGCAACGGACGGGAGCTGGGCGGACTACCAGCTTTCGGCACTGCTCATGGCGATTTTCCTCCGGGGCATGACCCCGGAGGAGACCGCCCTGCTGACCGACGCCATGATGCGCTCCGGAGTGGTCGCGGACCTGTCCTCGGTGCCGGGCATCAAGGTCGACAAGCACTCGACCGGCGGCGTCGGGGACAAGGTATCCATTCCACTCGCACCCATGGTGGTGGCCTGCGGCGTGCCGGTGCCCATGATCAGCGGACGCGGCCTGGGGCATTCAGGGGGGACCCTTGACAAGCTGGAGTCGATCCCCGGATTCCAGACCGGCCTCAGCCTCGACGCCTACCGCGCGCAGGTCCGGCGCATCGGCTGCGCCCTCATTGGCCAGACCAAGGACCTGGCCCCCGCGGACAAGACCCTTTACGCGCTGCGCGATGTCACCGCGACCGTGGAGTGCATCCCCCTGATCTGCGCCTCGATCCTCTCGAAGAAGCTGGCCGAGGGCATTGACGCCCTCGTGCTGGACGTGAAGTTTGGACGCGGGGCGTTCATGAAGACGCTGCCCGAAGCGCGGCGCCTGGCTGAGGCCCTCGTGGCCGTCGGGCGGGCCGGCGGCAAACAGGTGCGCGCGCTGCTCACCGCGATGGATGAGCCGCTCGGCCGGTCGGTCGGCAACGCCGTCGAGGTCGCCGAGTCCATCGCCTGCCTCCGCGGCGCCGGCCCGGGCGACCTGATGGAGGTCACGTATTCACTGGGCGCTCACATGTTGATCCTCGGCGGCGCCGCGCGCACGCTGGAGGAGGCCCGCAGCCGGCTCGAGCGCAGCGTGCGCGACGGTTCGGCCCTGGCCCGGTTTCGCGAAATCGTGGTGGCCCAGGGCGGCGACGCCCGGGTGGTCGACGAGCCGCAACGCCTGCCGGCCGCCCGGCTGCAGGAACCCCTCGCCGCGGAACGCGACGGCGTGGTCACCGATGTCGATGCCATGGCGGTGGCCCTGGCCGCCCTGCGCCTGGGCGCCGGCCGCGCCCGCGCCACCGACCGGATCGACCCGGCGGTCGGCATCACCTGCCTGGTCAAACGCGGCGAACGCGTTACCCGCGGTGCGACCCTGTGCGTGCTGCACGCCAACGACGAGACCGCCCTGGCTGAGGCCCGGCTGAAGCTGCTGGGCGCGATTGCGATAGGAGATTCAAGCCCGACGCCCACCCCACTCGTCGCCGAGACGATCCTGTAGGGTCAGGAGACCGGCCGCCTCACCCTTCCAACTGCGTCAGGCGGCTCGCAGCCACCTCCCAGGCGGTGGTGGCGGCGGCGATTTGGTCGACGATGGTGCTGAGCTCGCGATTGAGGTGCTGGGCCTTGCCCGGAACCGTGTAGGTTTCGGGCGCCTCGAGTTCAGCGGTGAGCTCCGCCTGCTTGGCCTCGAGCTCGGCAACGGCCTGCTCGAGGTGTCCCACCTCGGTGCGGAGGCGCTTCAGCTCGTTCTTGTCGACCGGCTTCTTCGCGGCTGGAGCCGGGGCGGCCGGGGCCGCCGCGGCCGCCTGCTTGGGACGGGCGTCGGTGAAGCCCGCGGTGAGTGCGGCGCGCTCATTCGTCGCCTTCGATTTGTCGAGGTAGTAGTCGTAATTGCCGGCGTAGGGCGTCAACCGGCCCGAGTGCACGTGCAATACCGTCTCGGCCAGGGCGCGGATGAAGTACACATCGTGACTGATGAAAATGAACGTGCCTTCGTAGGCCTTCAGGGCACCGACGAGCGCATCGATCGACTGAATGTCCAAGTGGGTCGTCGGCTCGTCCATCAGGAGCAGATTCGGCGGCTTGACCAGCAGGCGGGCGAGCGCCAGGCGCGACTTTTCTCCGCCCGAGAGCACGGACACCTTCTTGTGCACGTCATCCTTGCGGAAGAGAAACGCGCCGAGGATGGCCCGCACCTGCTGTTCGGTGAGCTGGTTTTCGACCGTGCGCAGCTCCATCACGTTCTCAAACACGGTCGCGTCGGCCTTCAGGTTGTCCAGGCGGTTCTGGGCGAAGTAGCCCGTGACCACATTGCTGCCAAGTTCACGCGTGCCTCCCTGGATCGGTATGATGTCGGCCAGAATCTTCAACAACGTGGATTTGCCCGCGCCGTTTGGCCCCACCAGCACGATGCGCTGGCCGCGCTCCGCCGTGAAGTTGAGATCACGATACACCACATGTTCGCC
>JAEUGZ010000619.1 GCA_016794725.1 Opitutaceae bacterium
CTTCCCGAGATTGAATTCCTCGGCTCCCACCACCGGGTAAAGTTTGTTGGCATACTCGGCCGCGAGCGAAGGGGTAAGGAGACGCTGGTAGGAACGAACAAAATCGGTCGCCGTCACCGGGTCACCATTCGACCAACGCCCTTCGGGTTGAAGGTAGAACGTATAGACCAGACCGTCGGGAGAAATCGTCCAGCGGGCCGCAGCGGCCGGGGTGGTTCCCTGGCCGTTGGGTCCGTAGGCCACCAGCCCTTCGAAGAGCGCGTTGATGATCTTGTTCTCCGGGACTCCCGTGACGACCTGCGGGTCGAGGTCCTGGGGTTCGGTTCCATTGCCAAAATGGAGGACCTGAGATCCAGCCCCTTGCGCCTGGGCTTTCGAGGGAGACGGGGAGCCATCCTGTTTCTTGCAGCCGGCAAGGACAACGAAGGCGGCGAGGAGGGGGACAATGCAGCGGTTCAGCATCCGGAAATGAGAGCAAGGAGCGCGCCGAGAGCAAGACGTCGCACCGGATCCCATGCGGCCGCGGCCCGCGGGGGATGGCTGACCGACGAACGCTTCAGTTCTTGGGTGCGGCGGCCTCGATCCACACGTGCTTGTAAGGGTGGTGATCCAGCAGGGTGGGATACCAGCCGCGCACCGAAGGGTGCACGAGGAACACGTGCGTGTAGGTGTAGATCGGAATCAGGGGGGCTTCGGCGAGCAGGAGGGACTCGGCCTTCTGCATCAGGCGGAACCGTTCCTCGGTCTGCGTCGTTCGGGCTGCCTGAAAGAGAAGCTGGTCATAGGTTGGATTCGACCACCCTGTATAGTTATTGCCGCTGTCGCCCCGCCAGATTGTCAAAAACGACATAGGGTCGGCGTAATCCCCGATCCACGAGGAGCGCAGGAGCTGGTAGGAGCCGGTGCGGCGCGCGTCGAGGACACTCTTTCCCTCCATATTCGAAAGGCGAACATCGACACCAAGCTCGCGGCGCCACATTTCCTGGATCGCCTCGGCGATCGCACGGTGGTTTTCCGTGCTATTGAAGAGCATGTCGATGGTGGGGGCTCCCTGCCCGGCCGGGTATCCCGCCTCGGCCAGCAGCGCGCGCGCGGCCACCGGATCGTGACTCACTCCCGACGGCGGCGTGTATCCACCGGTGCCCGGTGGCGTGAAACCCAGGGCCACCCGCTGACCGGCGCGCAGGATCCGATCGACAATCGCGGTCCGATCGACCGCCAGTGAGAGCGCCCGGCGGACTTTGGTGACGTTCAGGAACGGCCGGGTGACATTGACCCGGTAGAAATAGGTGGCCAGATACGGGTCGATGCGGAGCACATCGGGCGTGGTCGCGCGATAGGCGTCGATTTTGGAAACGGGCAGGGATTCGGTCAGGTGCAGTTGACCCGATCGGAAAGCCCGTTCCTCCGCGTTGACGTCCTCCATCGGATAGAAATAGATCGCCTTGAGGCGGACAGCGGCGGCGTCCCAATAAGTCGGGGATTTTTCCACGATCATGCGCTGGCCGGTTCTCCATTCCTTGAGCACGAAGGGGCCGTTGCCGACGAGGACGCCGGGTTTTGCCCACCGGTTGCCGCGCTCCTCGATCGAGCCTTGGCTGGCGATGGTTGGCAGGTGCACGGGCCACCAGACCCAATGTTGCAGCAGCGAGAGGAAAAACGGTGTCGGATGGGCCAATTGGATACGAAGCGTATTCTTGTCCAGGGCGGTGAAACCAACCTCCGAGAATGACGCAAGGCGGCGCTTGTGGTAGGCCTCGGCGCCTTCCACGCCGTACATCAGATTGGCATTGTCGCTGGCCAGGGACGGGGTCAGAACCCGCTTCCACGATTCAATGAAGTCCCGGCTGGTCAGCGGTTCGCCGTTCGACCATCGGGCCTGGGGGCGCAGGAAAAACGTGTAGGTGAGTCCATCGGGGGAAATCGTCCAGCGTTCGGCCACGCCGGGGACGGGTTCGAGGGTTCGGGGGTCTTCCGCCACCAGTCCTTCAAACAGGGCCGACAGCACGGTGTGGTCGTTCGCGCCCGTGGCCAGGTGTGGGTCCAGGTCCGCCACCTCGGGCCCCATGCCCCGGTGAAGGATCTGGTCACGCGGACCGCGTTCGACATTGCTCTCCCTCAGCTTGCACCCACCGAGTACCGCCAGCAGCAGGGCGAACGCGAAGATTGGCAGACGATGCAGGAAAACAGGCATGACGGCGGATCAGATGCGCTGGAGCAGGGCCACCGCGTGGGCCGCAATCGCGAGGCCGCGGCCGATTTCGTCGATGCCCTCGTTGGTGGTGGCCTTGACACCGATCGCTTCGGTCGGGAGTCCGGTCGAACGTGCAAGCGCGGTTTTCATCTCCGCCAGGCGGGGAAGAATCCTTGGCCGTTCGGCAATGACGGTGGCGTCGATGTTCACCGGGGACCATCCACGGTTGCGCAATTCCCCAATCACCCGAACGAGCAGGATCTGCGAGTCGATCGAACGGTAGGCGGGATCCGTATTCGGAAAGAAATGTCCGATATCCGGAAGTCCGGCCGCGCCCAGCAGCGCGTCACAAATCGCGTGCGTCAGGCAGTCCGCGTCACTGTGTCCGTCCAGACCATAGTCGGTTTCAAAACGCACGCCCCCCAGGACCATGGGTCGTCCCGGGACCAGCCGATGAATGTCGTATCCGTGTCCGATCCTCATGGAGTGGAGCCTGCGGTCATCGGCGAGCGTGCCGCCTCAGTCGCCCCCCAGCCGCAGGGCGTGGAGGTGGTCGCACCAGGCAAGATCCGAGGGCGTGGTCAGCTTGGGGTTGGGGTGTGGATTCTCCAGGAGGGCGACAGGGTGACGCAGACCTTCGACGGCCTGGGCGTCGTCCGTGATGCGTAGGCTTTTTTTGGTGACGCGGTCATAGGCGCGGACGATGAGATCGCGCGAAAAGACCTGCGGCGTTTCCATGGCCCAAAGCCGCGACCGGTCGAGCGTGGTCAGGTGCCCGGACTCATGGTGTTCCTTGATGGTGTCGGTGACCCGGTGGGCCAGCACCACGGCGTGCTCGCGGCGGACGATCTTGTGCAGCGCGACCAATTGTTCGGGTCGGACCAAGGGCCGGGCGCAATCGTGGATGAAAACGTAGTCGATGTCGTCGGGCAGCGCATTAAGGGCGCGGGCGACGGAGTCCTGGCGTTCGTGCCCCCCCCGGACGAAAAGGGCGGGGGTGGGGGCGTAGGCGGAAAGGAGCACGGACTGCGGCCCGTCCCGGTAGACGACAATGTAGAAATCGACGACTCCACTTTCGAGAAAGGCCCCGGCGCAGTGGGCGAAGACGGGCTTTCCTCCGAGTGGAGCGAGCACTTTGTCGTCCACTGCGCCCTGCATGCGTTTGCCGCTGCCGGCGGCGAGAAGGATGGCAGCGTTTCGGCTCATGGTGGTGGCGGTGGGAAAGTTCGAGGCGGGGTGAAATGCCTGAGGGGGGAGAGGTTCAGGGAAGCCGGTGGGAGGACGAGGAAATCACGGTTTCGGAGCGATTTCAGCGAGCATGGCACGTGCGGCTGCGACGGGATCGGGTGCTCGGGAAATCGGGCGACCGACGACGAGGAAGTTAGCGCCGGCCGCCGCCGCCTCCGCCGGGGTCAGCACCCGCGTCTGGTCGTCTGCCTTGGCCCCCGCTGGTCGAATTCCGGGCGTGATCAGTTGCGTGGTGGCGGGCAGGATCTTTCGAAGCGGAGTCAGTTCAAGGGGAGAGCAGACCAGCCCTTTCAAACCCGAGTCGACCGCGAGTTGGGCAAGTCGGGAGACCTGCACCTCAGGGGAGCCGGTGACACCAATCTGCTGGAGGTCCGCGGCGCCCATGGAAGTCAGCACGGTCACTCCCAGGAGCAGAAGGTCGGGCTTTGCCCCCTGCTGGGCCTTCACCGCCCAGCGCATCATTTCGGCGCCGCCGGCGGTGTGCAGGGTGAGCATGTGAATCGGCAGCCGTGCGGCTGATTCCACCGCGTGAGCAACCGTGTTGGGGATATCATGCAATTTGAGGTCGAGAAAAACCCGAAACCCGAGGTCGGCGATCTCTCGAACACAATCGGGCCCGCAGGCGGTGTACATCTGCAATCCGATCTTCACCCAACGGATTTGCCCGGTCAGGGAACGGAGAAGCGGTTCCACGACACGGGGGGAGGTTTCGTCCAGAACGAGGATGAGATCGCAGGCCATGGGAGGGATGAGGCACCTAGTAAGGGTCGCGCCGCGCCGTTTATCAAACAGGGAAACGCCGTGTTTCGGCTTCCTTCGACCCGCCTCGTGGCTCCAAACTGGCGAAGACCTACCGCCGTGCCTGTCGTCACCCTTCACTCTCCCGCCAAAATCAACCTGTTTCTGGCCGTGGTCGGACGACGGCCGGATGGTTTTCATGATCTGGTCTCCCTCGTGGCTCCCCTGACGTTGGGCGACACCCTGACGGTGGAGGATCAGGATTCGGGAGACCTGGTGCTGACCTGTGACGACCCTACCCTTCCCGTCGACGAGACCAATCTCGTGATTCGGGCTGCACGGGCATTTCAGGAGGCCTCTGGATGGAGCAAAGGTGCCGTGTTTCAGCTCCGGAAGCGGATTCCCCACGGGGCCGGCTTGGGTGGAGGCAGCAGCAATGCCACCACGACTCTGCTTGCGCTCAATCACCTGGCCGGTGGCCTGTTGAGCTCCGCCGATCTCCTTGGCCTCGCCACACGGCTGGGGTCGGACTGCGCTCTTTTCCTGCACGGTGGTCCCGTGGTGATGCGGGGACGAGGGGAGTTTATCGATCCCGTGTCCGTCGAAACGGTGGGACGCCTCCGTGGACGGCGCCTCTGGGTATTCAAGCCTCCGTTTGGGATCGCCACCCCCTGGGCCTTTCGCCAACTGGCCGCCTTGGCGCCAGAAGGGTACATGCCTCCTGAGGAGGCGGAGGAACGACTGACCGGATGGTTGGGCGCGCCCTCGAAACCGGCCGAGGCGCTTCGTTACAATTCCCTCGAACGGGTCTGTTTTGAGAAGTACCTCGCTTTGCCCAGTTTAGTTACGCATTTGCGCGACCGATTCAATTTGGAAGCCTCCATGAGTGGCAGCGGCAGTGCCTGTTTCGCCTGGGTGCCGCCGGGTGCGGGCCCCGAGCTGGGGCACGCGTTACTGGCGACGGTCCGCGAGACCTGGGGCCCGCAGGCCTTTTTCGAGGAGGTGGCCCTCGCCTGAGGGCGACCTTCGCGCAGGCGATCGTGGATTTTGCAGAAATCCGCGTTGACCGCCTGCGGTGGCCACCGCTTAACCTCGCACGCTGCCGGCATACCCCTTTCCCGGTGGCATATTTTCATGCCCGCAAACGCTCGTGCGAAACCTGAAGTGACGGTGCAAGGCATCTCCGCCTCGCATGGAATCGCATACGGTCAGGTCTTTCTCTACCTACAGTCGGACTTGGAGGTTCCTTCCTATCAGGTGGATCCGGATAAACGCATCGAGGAGGTTTCGCGTTTCGAGCACGCGCTGCTGATCACGCGGGGTCAGATTCAGAAGATTCGGGATGAAGTGGAGAAGAATCTGGGGGCGGACGAGGCGAGGATTTTTGACGCCCATATGCTGGTCCTGGAGGATCAAGCGCTGATTGCGGAGACCATCCGGGATTTTGAGACCACGGGTCGAAACATCGAAACCTGCTTCAACGCCGTCTCGCAGCGCTACGTGCAGGCGTTTTCCGAGATCGACGACGAATACCTGCGCGAGCGCGCTGGGGACATCCGGGATGTCGCGCAACGCGTGCTGGCGAATCTGATGGGCCAGGCGGCGGGCAACCTCTCCCGTCTGGTGGAGAAACGCATAGTCGTGGCCAACGACATCTCGCCCTCCGATGCCGCATCGATCGATCGGAGCCACGCGCTCGCGATTGTGACGGATACGGGCAGCAAGACCAGCCACGCGGTGATTGTAGCGCGGTCGATGAAAGTACCCGCCGTCGTCGGATCGCGAAACCTGACGTCGCAGGTAAAAAACGGTGATTGGATCCTGGTGGACGGCTACGACGGCGTCGTTGTCATCAATCCCACCGAGCAGACGCTTTTCCGTTACGGCAAGATCCAGCTGCAGAAGAAGTCGTTCGAGCAGCGTCTCTTCGCGGCCAATCGCCAACCCTGCGTCACCCTCGACGGCGTGGCCGTGACCTTGCGGGCCAATATCGAAAAAGAAGACGAGGTGCCGCTCGTGAAGGAGTACCTGGCGTCTGGAGTGGGGCTGTTCCGCACCGAGTTCCTCTACCTGAACGCGGCACGTATTCCGAGCGAGGAGGAGCAATATCAGGCCTATCGCACCGTGGCCGAGCAGCTCGCGCCGGCTCCTGTGGTGATCCGGACCCTCGACTTGGGCGGCGACAAACCCATCGCTGGGAATGCCGAGTTGTTTCCGCGCGAAGACAATCCCTTCCTCGGGTTTCGAGCGATCCGGTTCTGCTTGGAGAACCTTGCGATCTTCAAGGACCAGTTGCGGGCGATTCTCCGAGCCAGCGCCCATGGGCACGTGCGCCTGATGTATCCAATGATCAGTGGCT
>JAEUGZ010000012.1 GCA_016794725.1 Opitutaceae bacterium
ACCTCCTACGGTCGATGTGTTTGGTTTTAGTGGGTGGTTTCCGCTATGCGGCCGATACGTGTACGATTTGACGCGAATCTGATGAACGTTTTCTTCACGAACCGCCCATCCCGCGGGGTCGGCGACCCCACCTCCAACGGACGCCGACCTTGGTTTCAGTTGGAGGTGGCCTCGATGAGGCCGCGACGGGACCGACTGGTCCCGCCTCCGATGACCGATTTCTTCACGCAACGCCCATCCCGCGGGGTCGGCGACCCCACCTCCAACGGAAATGCTGCGATTTCCCCCGCCCGATCCTTACGTTGACGCGCATGCGCGACCGCGGCAACGCCCTCCAGCGGACGGATATCACCGTGGGTTCCGCCGCTGGCCTGACTCACCCTTCATGGGGACTCGCTCAAATCACGTAGACCACGACGTCGTTCACCGTGGCGTCCCCACTGCCGTCAACATCGCCCACCGTGTAGTAGTCGCCTTCGTTCATGGGGCGGACGCTGGGCGCGGTGAGTTCGTTCACGAGGTCGGCAATTTCGGGCGTCGCCGTGCCGTCGCCAGCGACGACAATGACACCGGGTGAGTTCACGGTGGTAGGTGCTGCACCGATACTGTCGTTGTCGGGACGGATCGCATCGTTGGCGATGCTCACCGCGCCCACTGATCCGGTGAGGATACGGGGGCCGGTGGAGTTGATCCGCGTCGCGGTGACCACGCCCGCGCCGAGGTAGTTGCCCGCGCCGTTGACATCGACACCCACCGCCACGGCGAAGCCGCCCCCGCCCGCCCCGCCGGCATTTCCAATGTCCGGCACCTGCGCCGCGGGAGGCGTGTACGAGCTGCCGACATTCACGGTGATATCACCCGTCCGGATCACGGCTGTGGGCAGTGCCACGAGGGTCGTGCCGTTGGTGGTCTTGAGCCCGTAGGCCGCTTCGGTGTTGGCGATGCCGAGTTTGCCGTTGATGTCACCCACGACAAACCAGGCGCTGGCGCTGGCGCCCGGGAGAAAAAGCGGGGCCTGCACACCGCCCTGGGGCACCGCGGTGAGGGTCAGATTGCCCAACTTTCCGCCGGCCACGATGGCATTGGTTCCAGAGAACAGCGCGGTGCCGGTGGAGGGGCCTTGCAGGGACTGGACGATGGACACATTGCCCAGGGAGAAGGCGTCCAGCGTCTGATAAGTGGTGAGCGCCTTTGCCGAGGAAGTCGCCGCGATCAGCTCGCCGGTTTGAGGCGCAATGAGAAGGTCGAGGTTGGAGACGCTGTAGAGGGTGGTCGCGGTGGGGTCGGCCACAGTCGTGACCTGCAGGTTGCCCATCTGCGACGCCATGATCTCGCCCACCGAGCCGGTCTTCAGTGTCGCCGCCGCCGAACCGCTCAACGAACCGTTGACGGTGAGGCTGCCGATTGCATTGAGCACGCTTCCGTAGCCGGGCGTACTCGGGGTGCTCGCCACCGGCAGGAACGTGGTGGAGTTGAGGTAGACCACCGAACCCACCAGCGCGCGGGTCGTCGCGGAGTCGTCGGCCTTGATGTTGGGAGCGACTCCCAGGTTGGCGAGGGTGGTGGCGCCGCTGAACTGGAGCGTGCCGATATTCCAGGCTTCCACGTTGGAGACCCCGTTGGCGCCGGTGCTCAGCGTGGTCGAGTCTCCGGACTCCAGCGGCGAAGTGATCACGAGCTGGTCGATCCAGGTGACGTCGTTGCCGCCGATCCGGCCGGTGACACTGATCACGCCATCGGTGGCGAGGTCGTTGGCGGTGCCGTTGGTGGCGCGGAGGGTGATGCCGGTGAGGGTGGCGGTGCGTGAGTCAGAGGTTGAGCCCGCTGGCAGGGCGAGCAGACCGGAACGGTAGTCAATCGCCTCGCCGATGGTGCCGGACAGGGCTACGGCCCCATTGTCGGACCAGAGGGTGACGCCAAGCATGGACGCATTGGCCGTGCGGCTATTGATGGCATTGGGCAGGCCGAGGTTGAGCGCGCCGGAAAGGGTGACATCGCCGTCCAGTGCGTGAAGGGTCACCCCGGATACCAGAGGCGCCTCGTAGTTTCCCGACCAGATCACGTCGCCCTCGAGGGGAGTCGCCTCCAACGAGGAGATTTCACTGAAGAAGCCGCCCCCGCCGAGGGTGATGTTGCCGGAACCGGCCACCTTGGAGGTGCCGGTTGTGAGCAGCGCCACGTCGTGCAGTTTGACGCCATAGGACTTGGAGTTGAGCAGTCCCGTGGCCTGACGGAGAAAGGCGATTTCGCCGTCGGTCGCCGCCATGCGGACGCTACCAAAGGTCACGGTGTACAACTCGCCGGGTTCGATCACGGAGTCGCCGTCGTCAATCCAAAGGCTGGCCAGATCGCCACTGTCGGTGATCTTGCCGGCGGCCTGGTTGGCACCGGAAAGCGAGCCGCCGCCGGTGAGGGTGATGGCGCCGCCGGTGACCCCGGTGGGCAGGGTCGCCGGACTGACGCCGGGGACGGCGGCGGCTGCCGGCTGGGCCTGATAGTGGGTGGAGTGGAGGATTGATCCGGCTCCGCCGGCAATGACCGCCAGTGTATCCGAGTCGACATACTGGCCCGTGGTGAGGGTGATCGCCCCGATGAGATTGCTCGCCGCGCCATCCAGCTGGATGTCACCCGTCGTGGTCGCGGCGGTGATGGACCCGATCGCGCCCACGCTGAAGTTGCCCAGGCGGATGTCACCCTTGGAAATGAGGGTGTCCGCGCCGCCGCTCACCGGGGCGTAGCTGGAGCCGGTGGTGGCGACCACATTTCCGATCGAAGGCACAAAGACCGGATCGGTGGGGCCCACAGGGGCGACGGGGGCGGTGGTGGTCAACCTGAAGTCGATGTCGTTCGACCGGCTGGTCAGCTCGATGTTGCCGGCCTTGCCGATGTGAAACTCCTGGTTGGTCACCCCCAGAGGGGCGGAGACACCGGCAATCGCGTCGTTGGCTGGGAGGTAGGTGCCTGCCTTGACTTGTCCGGTGATCGTGCCCTGCTCCGTGCTGGCCATGAGGGAGTGGCTCGACCCGACCGCGAGCGATCCAAACAGGGACAGATCGACGTTGATCGGAGCCGGATGGCTGGCAACCGCACCGGGGGTGGGGTCGTCGAGCGAGGTGAGCTTGAAGGTGTCGTGCTGGCCGCGCACGGCGACCGTGACACTGATGCCCTTGCCCGAACTCAGGACCACGGGCGGGTCATTCAGGCCCGGGGCCGTATCCGGGTCGGTGTAGCGATCCGCGAGCAAGGTCACTTTGCCCAGGTTCTCAAACGCCCCGGTCATGGTGATGCCGCCACCCAAGGTGGAGGCGTTCACGGGACCGACTGAACCGTAGCTTTGGGCGTTGGCACCTGCGTTGATCCCGATGATTTCGATGTCACCGGTGGCAATTTCGATATCGACGGCGCCGGTCTGGCTCTGCCAGGTCGAGTTGGTCGCGAGCGTGATGGAAGAAACCGAGGATCCGGAGTTGCGCAGGCCGAGGGAGAGGGAGATGTCCCCGTCCTTGCTCACCGCAGTGATCGCACCCACCTGACCGGCGTCCGTCGCGTCGAAATCACTACCGGTGTCTTCATCGATACCAGCCGTGATGCTCAGCGTGAGGTTGCCGCGGTCCGAGGAGGCATTGATGCCGGCCGTGGGCGACGTCGCCACGAGATCGCCGGAAAAGGCGAGGGTGGCGCTGATGTTTCCGAGGTCGGCCACTGTTCCCGGCACCTGGGCCTGCGTGCCAGGCAGCGCACTTGAGTCGACGGTCTTGAGACGGATGTCTCCGTGGGCGCCCCAGAAGCTGGCGTTGACGGTGATGTCGCCCGCCTTGATCACCACGGGCGCCTCGGACGGACCGGCGGCGGTGTCGTTGTCAACATAGGCGTCGGTGGAGAGATCGACCGTGCCGATTTCACCAAAACGTCCGGTGAGCGAGAGGGCGCCCGTCTTGGTGGCGCCGAGGAGGCTGGCGATGGAGCCGACCCCGGATTGTCCCGGGCCGGTTCCGGCGAGAAAATTGACCGCGAGTGTGCCGGAGACGAGGGAATCGTTGGCGGCATCGTTGACGGTGACGGCATCGCCGGTGCGCGCCGTGATCGCTCCGAACGAGGATCCGGCGGCGCGCGCCCCGAGTCCGAGCGTGATGGCGCCGGCCGTGCTGTTCACCTTGACCGCGCCGAAGCCGCCGATTTCCGCACCGGTGCCGGTGTTGTTGTCACCGTCGGCGTTGTCGATGTCGAAGCCGGCGACCAGTCCGAGATTGATCTCGCCGAGGTTGGAGGTGAACGCCCAGCTGGCGTCCGGGCCCGGCGTGCCGAAGGAGAAGATTTCGCCCGTGATCGTCCCGCTGCCCAGCACCGTGGCCGTGCTGACTCCGGCGATACGGCCAAGGTTGAGCGTGGTGCCTGTGGCCACGTCGGCGTTGGCGTGATCCCCCGACTTGCCGGTGCCGAGGAAGAGGTTGCCCGCCACCAACTCAATCGGGGTTCCTCCAGCCGGGCTGGTGTCGACAATCTGGCCGGTGGCGAGAGAAAGGGCGCCCAAGCCTCCGAAGGTGCCGGTGAGCGTGCCGTTGCCCGCCCCCAGGGCCACGGTCAGTGCACCGATTTCCCCGCCCGTGTTCGGGGTGGAAAGGCCAGTGACGCGGACCGTGGGGAGGTCGACGATGACGTCGTTGGCGCCACTGAGCACGGAAATGACGTCGTCGTTGGCCACCAGGGACACGGTTCCAATCCGGCTCCCGACCGGAGAGCTGCTGGCGGACGCGGTGGCCAGCCCGAGGTCAATGTCGCCACCGCGCGTGGTTTCAACGAGGATGTCGCCTAGGGCGGCAAACTCGTTGGCAGGAATCGAGATTTCGGTGCCCTGCAGTTTGCCATCGCCGTTCAGGTCGTAACCGCGGGCGATGAGGTCGAGGTCAATGTCCGTGCGGCCGGTCCGTGCGTCGACGCTCACCTGGCGGCCTACGGCCAAAGATCCGCCAAACGTGGCGGTTCCGATGATGGTGGCGAAATTGCTCTCAGACAGGAGGGGATTAAACCCAGTCACGCCGTCACCATTGAGGATGCGGCTGCCTTCTCCCCCCACACCGGAGTCATCGGTGCGGAGTGTGGCGGTGCCATGGGAGCCCCAGATGGAGGGGCTGTAGGCCACGGATCCCACGTAGACATCGGTGCGACCGCCGCTGAGTGCATCCAGGTAGCGACCGGCGGTGAGGGACTGGTCTCCGAGGGAACCGAACTGGCCGTTGAGGGTCACCTGACCGCGAACCACCGAGGCGGTGATCGAGGCCACGGCACCGCGATTGGCCGTCACCGGACCAAAGGGCGCGCCCGTGTTGCGGGCGTCGGCGCCTGCGCCGGTGATGGTGACATGGCCGAGTCCGGCCGAGCCCAGGGTGTCGACCGCGGCGGCGTCGGTGACAGAATAGATGTCCGTCGCGGTGGCGTTGACCGCACCGAACTTGAACTCGGGCACGAGTCCGAGTTTGGCCATGGCGGCATCGTTTTGGTCGGTGCCCAGAATCAGGGTCACATCACCCCCGCCGGTGGCGGCGAGCGTGGTCGCGCCCAGGCTGCCGAACTCCGCGGAGTTCAGGGTCCCCGAACGATCACGGTCCAGGTCCTCCAGCCAGACGGCGAGGGAGAGGTTGCCGCGTTCCGACGTGGCGTGGAGGGAGTCCGTGCCGGTGGCCGCGCCGCCGTAGTAGACCGAGCCGGAGAGGGCGCCGGCCTCCTTGACCTCCAGTGTGACCAGCCCGTGTTTACCCCGGATTTCGAGCGGTTGATGCGGTAGGAAGTTTTCAATGACATCCGGAGTGAAGGGGTTGTCCGTGCCCGGGTCGACATCCTGCCCTTTCGCCACGGTCTGGAATCCACTGGTGCCGAGCTGGATGTTTCCGCTCGCGAGCAGCAGGGGAGGCTCGTTGGCGGTGGCGGAGTTGGAGTCCACGTCGAAGTGCGCACCGGTCTTGATCGTGGTGATGCCGATTTCCCCGAAGGTGCCCCGTTGAGTGACCAGACCGGTGGTGGTCGAGATCACCACGTCGCCGACCGCGCCGTACTGGGCGGAGGCTCCGACCAGGGAGATGTTGCCCAGCGCTCCGGAGAACGTGCTGCCGAGGGCGCTCTTGCCGGAACCGATGATGTCGGTCGCCCCCGCCTTGATGTCGGCGAAGGCGGCATTCTGGAGGGTGACGTGGCCGATGCGGGACTGATCCGTGTCCGACTGGAAGAGTTCCGCGTTGAGCGTAACCGTCTGGGATCCGCCTGAGCTGTTCACGGAGACATCCCCCATGCGGCCGTACTCGGCGGCGGAGAGCAGTCCGTCGCCAGTGGCGTCGAAGCCGCCGGCGCGGAGCAGCGCGTTCACGCTGCCGTACTGGGAGGTGAGGGCCACGCCGGCGCCAGAAGCGCCCAGCGGGCCATTCAGGGAGAGATTGATTCCGAGGGTGCCGATGTCGGTCACTTCGGCCGAGACCCGGCCCACGCTGCCATTGAAGGTGATGACCTCCGGGGTCAGGAGATTGCCCACGGCCACGCCGCCGCTGTGGGCGACAGAGCCGGCCTGGAGGGTCACGGTGCCGACGTTGCCGTCGAGGCGCGAGGCCTCCCAGGTGATGTCGCCGCCGGCCGTGCTGGCCGAGAGGTTGCCAATGTTGCCTTCGAAACCGCCCGTGGCAGGCGCTTCCGGAAGGTCATTGAAGGAAAAGCGGATGTCGCCCTTCTGGGCGGCTCCGATCAGCCCGGACGCGGTGGCGTAGTTGCCGGTCTTCAGGCTGACATTGCCGAGGGTGGCGACGGTGGTGCCATCGGCCAGCTGCGTGCCACCGACGAAGGCGAGGTCGCCGGAGATGCTGGAGACAGACACACTTCCCCCGTGACCCGTTTCCGCGGCGGAGAGTTTGCCGTCGGCGTTGCTGTCGATCCCAAGGACGGTGTAGGCGAGGGTGATGGCGCCGGCGCCCGAGCGGGCGACGAAGCTGTCGCCCGACGCGGTCGATTTGCCAGCATAGTTCAGCTTCGCCGAGAGGGTGCCATCCGGCAGCACCTTGTTGGAGGTGGCACCGGCGGTAAGGAACTCAAGTGGCGCGGGTGCGCCGTCGAACGTCTGGCCGGCGGTTTCGAGCCGGGTTGTCCCGCGGGTGCCCCAGATGGTCTGGGTTGCCACGATGCTGCCGGCTCGCACGAGATCGGTGGCGAGGCCGCCGTAGGTTTCGGTCTTGTCGGTGGTGGCGGCGCCGGCCCGGAAGGTGATGTTGCCGGCGTCCCCCTGCACCAGGAGCGCACTCGTCACCGTGCCGGTGGTCGTGGTGGCGTTGAGGTTGCCGATTTTGCCGGTGGTCGTGAGATTGAGGGTGATGTTGCCGGGGTTTTCGGTGATCACGCCCTGGTTGAGGGTCAGGCGATGTCCAGCGGTGAGGGTGATGTCGCCGAAGTCGGCTTGATAGGCCGCGAGAGCCTGGCTGGAGACGCCGAACGTGAGGTCGCCGCCATTGTTCGCGCTCAGGGTGGAGAGTGAAATCGTCCCAAATGTCGCCCGACCCGTCGAGGCGGCGCCCAGGGGGCCCGTGACCGAGACCGGGGAGAACGCCACATTGCCTTCTGAGGCAAAGGCCGTGACGCCGGCCAGGTTGCCGAGCGCGAGGTTGCCCTCGAACCGCACCGCCGTGCCCGACGAGGAGGACGCTCCCTTGCCTCCGGTGAGGGTGATCGTGCCAAAGGCCGCGCCCTGCAGCGTGCCGTCGAAAGCGATGGTGTCGGCCGACACCTGGATCGGGCCGACCGCACCGCCCACGCCGCCGGCCCCACTGCCGCGCGCGATCACCCCGGAGCCGGTGGAAAACGACACCAGCGAATTGACCGTGCCGGCGTTGAGGGTCAGGAGCGACGCCGCCGGCGACTCGGTCGCGGGCGTGTCAATCTGGATACGCGAGTCAAAGACGATGGACGGCGACACCGCGTTCAGACCGACCCCCGAACCGGTGACCGTGGTGACCGTGATCCCCTTGCCGGGATCGGTGACCCAGACCCCAAGGTTGGCGGAGGGATTGGCGGAGATGGAGGCGAAGCGCACATCCTCGAAGCCGGTGATGTCGAGGCCCGTCATGGAGACGGAGGCGAAACCGCTGGCGTTGCCCTCACGCGAGCCAATGGTGCCGGACAGGGTGAGGTTGGAGGACGCTCCGGAGGAAGAAACCAGGGTAATCTGACCCAGTTTCTGGGGCAGATCCGAGTTGGCGGCCGAGCCCAGCTTGCCGGGGGTGCCGATCGTGATTCCGCCGAAGTCCATGTCCACGCTGTCGGTCCAGGAAATCCTTCCCGTGGCAGTCGCGGTGGTGGCGATACCCAGCGTGCCGGTGATTTCGATACGCCCGAAGGCGTTGGCCTGGCCGTCGAGCGAGCCGCGGTTGCCGCTCACCAGTCCGGCGACACTCGGTCCGAGCACGGGCATGGCCCGGGTGGCGGACTGGTAGAGGGCGGTGTTGGTCGTGTAGACCGGGGCGCCGGTGGTGTCCAACACGGGGGCTCCGCCCACCAGCACGGGCACGAGGTCACCGATCTTGGCGGCGACCAGTTTGCCGCTGACGAGGTCGTAGACCTGCGCACCGGCGTTGACGTCGTTGTTGGTCACCCGGTAGCGAGTGTCGAGCGAGCCGGCGACGCCGTCCGGATCGTAGTTGGTCACCAGCCGCTGGCCGTTGGCGGTGTCGGGCACGAAGGTCTTGTCGGTGAACGGCGAGAGGACGCGCAGCGCAACCTCGCTGCCGGGCAACAGGACGTTGGTTGTGCCGGTGGGCAGACCGGGCACCAGGCCGGTGGTGGGTTTGCCCTGGATGGTGATGTCCCCGAACGTGCCGTGACCATTGATCCAGAGGAACCGGTCGACGGTCGAGTCGAGGTCGACATCGCCCAGCACCTCGATCGAGCCGATGGTGGTGTATCCGTAGTTGACGGCGTCGGTCGGAGCGCCCCCGGGGTTGCTGGCGGTGGCAAACACCGCCCGCTGGGCGCTGGTGCCAGGCGGAGTGCCGGCGACATCGCCGCCGATCTTGACGTTGCCGATGCCGGACATGCCCTGGATCATGCCATTGAGGAGCGAGCCGCCGGTCGACTTGCCGTCGGCGGCGTAGCCGATGGTGACATCGCCGATCCGACCCTCGTAGTCAAAGAACTGGATCGAGCCGACCGGCACCGTGGCGGGCGAGAGGGTTCCGGTCCAGGCGTTGTCCCGGGTCACATCCGTGCTCAGCAGTCCGGAGAAAGTCTTGCGAATGGTGACCGAGCCGATGTCCTCCGCGCGAACGTCCGCGGTTGCGCCCGTGTTGCCCTCGACCACGAGGGCGTTGATCCGGTTCTGAACCTGGTCGGGGCTGAGGGTGGCTCCCGTGCTGCGAAAACCGCGTACCAGCACCGTGCCGTCGAGATCGCCCTTGACCGTCAGGGTCCCGCCGATGGTGGCGCCGGCGCCACTGACGACAAGATTGCCCCGCAGGCTGTTTTCGAAGGTGATGTTCTTCGACGCCGAGGCGAGTGCGAGCGTGGCGTTGGCGGCGAGGTCGCCGGTCAGCGTGAGATTGCCGGTGAAGGTCCGCTGGTCGAAGGCGTGGTCCAGGCTGGTTTGGATACCCCCCTTGGCCAGCCAGTCACCACCGAACGAAGCGGAAACGTCGGTGCCGTTTTGGGTGACCTTGACCGCGTTGGGATTGCTCCAGTCGAAGGCCCAGTCGCCCTCCATGGCGACGCCGATGGCGCCAAAATTAGTCTGGGCGAGGGCGCCGCGGTGGACCGGACTGGCCCAGAGGAGCACGTTCGCAGAGCTGGTGCCGTTGGTGGGGGTGAGGAAATTGAAGCCGCCAAGGGTGGGCGTAGTCTGGGAGGTGTTGTTGAACGAAGCCCCGTTGGTCTGACGGAGGTCGCCGCCGCGGAGAAAGACTGTCTGAAACTGACTGTTTGCATTGAACGTCAGCGTAGGGACAGCAGTGCCTTTGGCGTCGATATCGCCGATCGCAACGATGGTCTGCACTGCGACGGTATCACCCTTGATTCCGACCACGCCAGAAGGAGCGGAAAGGACCGCGCCGCCCATGCGGATGCCGCCCATGAGCGAGTAGCCGGCGGCGGCGGTTGGATCGCCCACCAGAAGTACGCGACCGATGTCGGCCAGGCCGTTGTCGCCCTGCTTGGCCTGTCCCGTGAAGAATCCAGGATTCTGCAGGATGCCCGCGGCGTACACGCCGAGGTTCGTGTTGAGCTCAGGCTTGTCGATCGTGATGGTGGCGAGACCCTGAAGGTAGTTGATCTTCTGGCCGTTGAGAAACTGGTCAGGGTTCTTGTTCAGGTAGCCGGGGGTGCCGGCGGTCTTCACGTCCTCGAGGGAGAGGGTCATGGTCCCCTTGCCGGCGAACTCAGCTTGCACGATGTCACCGCCCTGATCGAGGAACGAGACGCGCACGACCTCCCCCGGGTCGGCTGCCACGGTAATGCTGTTTCCGGTCAGGAGAATCTGATCGTAGATGCCGCCGTTCAGCGGGATATTGGACGCCACCTCGGTGCCCGAGCCGGCGAGGATCGTGGCCAGCAACTGACGTTGTTCAAGGGTTTCAAGCTGGAGAGAGCGGGAGAGACCGGAGGAGCGGGAACGGGAGCGCGAGCGACGTTGGGCCATGGCGGGAAGGAGGAAAGCGGTTAAGTCGGGAAGGAAAACGGGAGGAAGGGACGTCGTCTGGATGAGCAGGGACGGATGAAGGTCGGTGAAAGAGAGTCGTGCAGGCGCGTCAGCTTCAGGATCGGACGCAGCCAGAGCCAGTGTCTCCGTTGGAGGTGGCCTCGGCGAGGCCGCGACGGGACCGCCAGGTCCCGCCTCCGTGATCCAATCTCTTCACGCGACGCCCATCCCCGCGGGGTCGGCGACCCACCTCCGATGGAGGCCGGCCTTGGATCGCAGCGCGCCTGCATAGTCGCGGGGCGAACGAACACGGATCCAGAGGACAGCGGGACACGTCGAGAGCTCGATCTCCCTGCTCCCGGAAGCGAATCGGCACCGTCGCCTGCTTCCGTCTCTGTTCTCCTTCGTGTCGATTCGTGCCCATTCGTGGTGCAATGGCTAGGTGCGGGATAGGTGGACCGGGTTTTCGTTTGCCCGTTTCTCTGCAAATGGCAGGATTCAACTGGACACAGGTCCAACGGCAAGGCCGGTTCCACCTTCGTCCGACAATTTATTCTGCCACCGCCGGCACCTAGAACGGGTGCTTCCGGATCCCATTTCTGTACCTCATCCCCGCATGGCCTCGTCCCGCCCAAAAACCGCCCGACCCGCCGCGGCCGCCCAGGATCCCGGAGTCGAGGTCGACGCCTTTCTGGCGACGCTGAATCACCCCCACGTCGATGCCATCAAGGAACTTCGCCGCGTCATACGTGCGGCGGACGCTTCCATTGGCGAGGGCATCAAGTGGAACGCCCCCAGTTTCCGCACCACCGAGTGGTTCGGCACGACCCACCTGCGGGCGAAGGACGGCGTGGGCCTGATCCTGCACTGCGGAGCGAAAGTCCGCGATCTGCCTGAGCTCGCCTCGCGCATCGCCGATCCCGAGCACCTGCTCCACTGGCTGGGCAAGGACCGGGCGATGGTGACCTTCACCGGCCTCAAGGACCTCAAATCCAAGTCCGCCGCCCTGCAGGCCGTCATCCGCCGGTGGATCGCGTGGGTGTGAGGGACTTCGGGCGCTGGACGTGCCGCTAGCCCCAACGGGCTGCACGTCGGGTGCCAATGGCGGCTTTGGCTGAAACGCCGGCGTCCCTCGCTCGCTTGCCGCGATGAATCCGCTACGGTGCCACCGGCAGGGGATAAAGTTCGATCAGGGCCGATCCCTGGGTGGCAGTTTGTCCGGTCAGCTGCACCGTGTAGCTGCCCGGAGCCAGGGTGATGAGCAGTGCGGCATCGCCGCTGCCCGCGGTGAGCGGAAAGGCACCCACCACCGAGGCGGCCGAGGCGAGTTCGGCCTGGGCGGTGGGCAGGCGTGACCATGCGGCATTTTCCGCCAGAGGCTGGCCGGTGGAGTCGAAGAGCGTGACACGGGCTTCGCTCAGCGCATCGGCGACACCAAAGGAGGCGAGACCCGGACCGATCCCGCGGACCAGCATCGTGCGCGGGGCGTCGCCCGTGATCACGATGCCGGCGATGAGGGCATCAGCGCCCGCCGCCACTGGACCGCGGGCGGACAACGCACCCAGGTGCGAGACCTGGCCGACGAGCGGCGCGGCATAAACCTCGATCAGGACCACACCCGCGGCTCCGGCCGCGTCGCGCGCGTGGACGGTGTATCCACCCGGTGGAAGGGAGATCTTCAATGCGGCGTCCTTTGAGTCCGTCGCAAGCGGGAAGGCGCCGGCCGAGGCGAAGGAGGTAACGAGTTCGGGACTCCAGCCTTCCTGGGCGACCATGAGCCGTCCCTGTGCATCGTAGAGTTCCAGCTTTGGCCGGGACATCGCGCCTTCCACGCCGAATCCCGAAAGTCCGGGGCCAACGGCGCGGAGCAACACCGGCTGGGCTTCGGTGCCTTCAACGGTGAAACCGGTGATGATGACACCGTCCTGCTTCAGGCTGACGCGGGTGGAGAGGTTGACCAGTCGTCCAAACGTACCCGTTGCCACCGTATCGGTGGATCCCGCGGCACCAGAGCCCGGCCCGGCAGCATTGCCCGCCGAGTCGACGAGCTGTCCGGGGGTGGAGTCCGCCGGAGCGGGCGTGGTGGTGGCGACCTCGGCGGAGCCGCGATCAGGCTCGTTCGCGATTCCCGCGGGCTGAGTGCCGTAAAATTGCCAGACGCGTTCGATCAGACTGCTCGAACCTTGTTGGGAGGAGGGGACGCAGCCTCGCGTGCGAACATAGTAGATACCTGCGGCCGGCAGGCTGGCGGACAGGGTGAGGGACCACTGTGTCCCGGCGCTGGTGGCCCGGGCCGAGCCTAGCGTGGTCCAGATCAGGCCGTCCGGTGAATAGGCGATGTCGACACTCGACAGTCGTGGGTGTGACGCCGGCAGCGACCAGGTCACGGTGCGCAGATCCGCTGCCACCGCCACGGCCGATGTCGAGGGATCCGCGGCGGGACCGTGAGCAATGAGGCGGCGGTTGCTCCCGTCGAGGGTGGTGAAGTCGCCGCCCACCACGGCGCGACCTTCGGCGGAGATGGCCAGCGCGTGGACCTCCGCGTCGGCCGCGGGGGTGAAGAAGGGATCGAGGGTGCCGGCGAGGTTGAACTTGGCGAGACGGCTGCGCGGTACGCCATAGACGTGGGTGAACGCGCCGCCAACCAGGACGTGACCATTGGCCTCGAGGGCCAGCGCAGAGACGGGACCGTCGACCATGGGTCGGTATCCCGTGTCGAGGCTACCGTCGCTTTTCAGGCGGGCAAGGTAGGCCTGGTCCTGCCCTGCAACCCGGGTGAATTCCCCCGACAGGAGGAGTGAGCCGTCGGGCTGGACGGCCAGGGCGGTGATCCGGCCCGTCACGGCCGGGGCGAAAGCCATGTCCACCGCACCGTTTGTTTCGAGTCGGGCGAGACCGCTCCGGGCGACACCGCCGACCTGGGTGAAATCTCCGCCAATCAGCAGGCGGCCGTCGTCCTGCAGCGCCAGCGCCCGCACCCGCCCGTTGACTGCGGGGAAGAACGTGGGGTCGAGTGTGCCGGAGGCCAGGAAGCGCGCGAGGCTCGTCCTCGGCGTGCCGTTGATGGCGGTGAAGGCGCCGGCGACGACCACGCTGCCGTTGGCCTGCCGCAGGAGCGCGTGCACATCGCCGTCGGGGGCGTAGCGCTTTGACGAGTCGGCGTTGCCATCCCCGTTTAGACGGGCGAGGCGCGGCACATCCACGCCGCCGATGTCGCTGAAGGATCCTCCGACCCAGATAAAACTGTCGGGATGAAGCGCGGTGAAGAGGCCGCCGACCAGAACGGTGTTGTTGGGCAGCAGCGCCAACGTGAGTGCGTCGGCGTTGGCATTCGGGTTGAAGCCGGTATCCACCGTTCCGTCACTCCGAATCAGCGCCACGCGATTGCGGGAGATGGCGACGGTGGCGCCGTTGGATGTGAAGGCGGTGAACGCACCGGCGACGTAGACTCCCCCGTCGGCCGAAGCCACCACGGCGTTGACCGCGTTGTTCGGATCGGGATTGAAGGCACTGTCGAGCGTGCCATCGGCGTTGAGCCGCGCCAGGTGGGTCCTTGTGACTGCGGTGGTGCTGTCCGTGGAGTTGGGGTTGACGGTGGTGAAGGCGCCCCCGATCACGAGCTTGCCGTCGGACTGCAGCACGATCGAGACCACGGTTCCCCCGATGTTGGGATTGAAGGTGGATTCCACCGTGCCGTCGGCATTGAAGCGCGCCAATCCGTTCCGCGTCTGGTCGCCCACCGTGGCGAACGCACCACCGACCAGCAGGCGCCCGTCCGGCTGAACCAGGAGGGATCGCACGGCAGCGCTGGCACCTGGATTGAAACTGGTGTCGACCGTTCCGTCGGAGTTCAGTCGGGCGAGGTAGTTGCGGCTGGTGACGTCGACATCGGCGTCATCGGTGCTGTTCGGGTCGAGGGTGGTGAAGGCACCGCCAATCACGATACGTCCGTCGCCCAGCAGGGCGAACGCATTGACCTGGCCGTTGGCTTTGGGATTGAAGCCGGTGTCGATGCTTCCATCCGGATTGAGCCGTGCCACGTAGCGGCGCTGGACCCCGCCGACGGTGACGAACGCGCCACCGATGAGGATCTTGCCGTCCGGTTGGAGGAGCAGCGCTGAAACCGCCCCGTCCGGAGCGGGCGCAAAGGAGGTATCGACCGTGCCATTCGGAAAGTAGCGGGCCAACAGGCTGCCGGCCCCTGCGCCCTTGTCGGTGAACGAACCCGCGACCAGCAGGCGTCCGTCGGGTTGGACGGCGACGGCGTTGATCTGACCGCTGAGCTGCGAGGTGGCGGACAGACTGAAGGAGCGATTCAGGGTGCCGTCGCGGTTGAGCCAGGCGAGGAGTTTGCCGCGACCGGCGTCGTTGTCCTCCGGAGCCACGAGCAGGGCCTCGACCGTGCCATTGACGCGCGGATTGAACGTCGTGTCGAGCTGACCCGAGGCGGTGAAGCGGACCAGGCTCTGGTTGTCGCCACCGTCGAGCCGCGTGAAGCTTCCGCCGGCAAGGATGCCGCCGTCGAGCTGCTGGGCCAGGGCCTGGATGCGTCCGGTGCCTGTTCCGGTGCGCACGACGAATGCAGTATCCACAGTTCCACTTGCATCGAGTCGGGCGAGGTGGTCGTCGGCAGGCAACACCGCGCCGGTGGCGGCCTGGAGGGCGGTGAAGGCTCCGCTGACCAGGACGCGGCTGTCGGTGTCGAGGGTCAGTGAAACGACACTGGCATTGGCGCTGAGCGTGAATCCGGCGTCAATGGCGCCGTCGGAGTTCAGCCTTGCGACATTGTAGTGGGGAAGGAGATTGAACGCGGTGAACGTGCCGCCGAGGTAGATCTGGCCGCTTGGGTGGGCGAGGATCGTGCTGATGGAGCCGTCGGGGCTGAGATTGAATCCGGTGTCGAGCGTGCCGTCCGCCTTGATCCGTGCGATGCGATTGCGCGACACGGCTTCGACGGTGGTGCTGGCACCGGGGTTGAGGGTGGTGAAAAGTCCGGAGACAATGATGGCGCCATCGGCCTGCAGAGCGATGGCCTGGACCGTGGCGTTCGGACTGGGATTGAAGGTGTCGTCGAGGGTTCCATCCGACTTGAGGCGGCCGAGGTAGTTGCGTGCGGTCGTTGTGCCGCCGTGTCCGGTCAGGGAGGTGAAGGTTCCGCCGAGGAGCAGTTTCCCGTCGGCTTGCAGGGCGAGCGCGAGGATGGTTCCAGCGGCCCCGGGTTGGAAACTGTCGTCGAGCGAGCCGTCGGTCGTGATTCGCGCCAGGTAGTTCCGGGTCACGACGGCGGTGTCGTCGTTGTCATCGGGATCGAAGGTGGTGAAGGCACCTCCCACCAGCAGTCGCCCGTCGCTTTGCTGCACGATTCCGTACACGACATTGCCGGGCTGCGGGTGAAAACCGGTGTCGAGGGTGCCGTCGGAGTTCATGCGGGCGAGGTAGGTTCGGCTGACGTCGTTGACGGTGGTGAAGGAGCCGCCGATGACAATGCGGCCGTCGCTCTGCAGCACCATCGCCTCGATGCCGCCGTCGGTCGTAGGGGCAAACTGCTGGTCCAGCGTGCCGTCGGCGTTGAGCCGGGCGAGATTGCGGCGGGTCACACCGGCGATGCGGTTGAACGAGCCGGAGATCAGCAGCTTGCCGTCCGGCTGCCGGAGGACGCGTCCGACCACTCCGGTGTCATCGGAGAAGGTGCCGTCGAGCGCGCCGTTGGGAAGGAGCCGGGCGATGCGGTGGCGCGGCGTGGCCGTGGTGTCATTGCCTGGACGCAGGGCAGTGAAGGCGCCGCCGATCAACACCTGGCCGTCGGGTTGGAGGGAAAAGGCGTTGACCGCGGCGTTGGGGGTGGGGGCGAAGCTGTCGTCGATCGACCCGTCCGCGAGCAGGCGCGCGAGGTAGCGTCGCGAGACGATCGTGTTTCCGGCGGAGGGACGAAAGGTGGTGAAGGACCCACCAGCGAGGATGCGCCCATCCCTCTGCTGCACGAGGGCGGCGACGCTGGCGCTGGCGCTGGGGTCGAAGGTGGTGTCGAGCGACCCATCCGCATTCAGGCGTCCGAGAAAGTTCCGGGCCGTGGCGTATTCGTCCGCGGTCCCCTGCAGGGTGCGGAAGTCGCCGCCGACCAGCAGGGCGTCATCCGCCTGGGCGGCGAGCGCGAGCACGCGATTGTTGGCCTTCGGTTGAAAGTCGGGATCGAGGAAACCATCCGGATTGAGACGGGCCAGGCGGGTCCGGGTGATGCTGTCCGTCGCGCCGTCCGGCTGAAAGGCGGTAAATCCGCCGCCGACCACGATGCGGCCGTCGCGCTGGATCAGCAGCGCGAGCACGGCGTTGTTGGGTGACGGGTTGAATGCCAGATCGAGGGAGCCGTCGGGGTTCAGCCGGGCGAGGCGGCGGCGGGCGACCGGGGAGGTGGAGGCGGCCGTCTGCAGCGTTGTGAAATAACCGGCGACAAGGATGCGGCCGTCGGGTTGCACGGCGAGGGCGGAAACGGCCGGCGCCGCCGCCGGGCCGCCGTCGGCATGGACGATGAAGCCGGCATCGAGCGTGCCGTCGGGGTTCAGCCGGGCCAGGCCGCGGCGTTCGGGTCCCACCGACTCGCTGCTGGAACGTACGTGCTGAAACTTTCCGCCGATGACGATGCGGCCGTCACGTTGCAGCGCGATGGCGGTGACGTCGCCATCGAGGTGGACGTCGAAGGACGCGTCGACCGAACCATCGGTATTCAGGCGGGCGATGCGAAAGTGCGCCGTATCCTGGACCGTGCCACTTGAACGGACCAGGGTGAAGCCGCCGCCGACGATGAGCTTCCCATCCGGCTGAAGCGCGGTGGCGAAGACGGTGCCGTTGAGATTCGGCGCAAAGGCGTCGGTGCCGGCGCGGGTCGGCGGTGTGCCGAGGACGACCAGGAGGGCGAGAACGGCGGCGGGAGAGAACAGGCGCCGAAGCGAGGCGGGAAACGGGAGCATGGAAAGGGGGATTAGAACCGCGTGGTGATGCCGAGCCGGAGACCGAGACCGCTGGAGATTTTCACATCGGCCTTGCGGCCGTCGGCCTCGAGGGTGGCGTCCTTGGAAAACTGCTCGAAGGTGGCGCCTCCGAAGAACCCGGTCCGCTGGGTCAGCCACCACTCCGCCTCCAGTCCGCTGAAGACGCCCGGAATGCCGATGCCTTCGTTCTGGGTCTCATTCGTCGCACGAATTTCGGCAGCCACATCGTCCCGGACCAGGCGTTCGTCGTACCGAATGTGCATGCCCAGCCAGCTGACGGTGGCGCCGGCGCTGAGGCGCACGGAGATTTTTTCCGAGGGCTGCCAGCGTACCCAGGGCCCGGAGCGAAGCGTGAAATACGCCCCCTTGATCTGCCAGAAGCCTTCAATCTCCGCCCCGCCGGGAGTCGCGGTGAGCAGGCGGCTTTCCGGCCGGTTGCCGAGCAGGGTCGTGGTGTCGACCGTGAAGGAGGACGTGGTGCCGTCGCTGGCGGTGATGGTTTCCGTGGCGGTGGACGGTGCGGAGTAGGCGGTGCCGTCATCCGGAGCATCGTCCAGCGGAACGGGAGAACCGAGGAGTGAATACGTGTCGGTCAGCGTGTTGAGCGTGGCCCGGATGGACTCCCGGGTCTTGAGGTTCACGTCGCTCATCCCGAAGCCGAGCAGAATGCCCCAGGCCCAGCGGGGTGTGCCTTCCCGGTTGCGACGTTTGGATTGTCCGAATTGATGTCCGTATTCGACGTCGATTCCCGGTGTGGCGCCTTCACTCAGGGCCAGTTCGGCGCCTTCGGTGACCGAGGAGTAGGTGTGAAAGGCAATCCCGCTCTCATCTGGCAGCACCTGGCTGGTCTTGGCGTAACTCCAGGTGTTCGTACGTCCATCGTCCGGCAGATCCACGCCGTCGTCGTTGGTGCGGCTGTCGATGCTCACGGTACCGTCATCATAGGTGCGGGTGGTCTCGTCGGTGGTCGTGCCGGCCGACCTCGCGCTCTCGATGGTGCCCAGCCCCTTGAAACGCACCGACGATTTGCCGCTGTAGCGTACCGACAGTGAGAAGCTGTTTTTCGGAATCTGGAAGAGTTCTTCCAGGGCCGCATAGTCTTCCGGCTTGTTTTGCGCGTGGAGGCCGCAGGCGAGCGAGGCGAAAAGAACGGGGAACGCGAGATGTCGAGGCATGCGTAGGCTGAGACACGCGTTTTTTCTCGCGAAGGAACCCGCTGGGATGAATCACCCGCAAACGGGGACGGGGCGCGAGGAAGTCAGGTATGAATCGCTGGATGATTGTTGCGTCGGCCCCGTTGCGAGCGGCGTCCCGACGCGACCAGACTTGGCAGACCGGTTGTCGTGGCTAGGTTGAACCCATGTCAGAGCCCGCGTCGCCCCTTTCCTCCGGTACTTCCCGTCACGCGGGTTGGGTACTCCGGCTGGGACTGATTACCTCCGCGTGGGTGGTGGTGATCACCGGGTTCACGGTTCAGCTGGCGGGGGTGGATGGCATTACGTGGCAGAATGCGTTGTACTTCTCCCTGCTGGATTGGGGACCGTGGATCGTGTTGTCACCGGTGGTGCTGTGGTTCGCGGCCCGGGTGCAGATCGATGCGAAAAACTGGCGTCGCACGGTGCCGTTGCACCTCCTCGCCGGTATCGTGATCGGGCTCACCCTGGAATTTGTCAGCATGTGGGTGTTTGAAGCGGGGTGGATGCCTGTTCCCGAACGTTCATTTCGCCTGCGCCTGCGCCCGCCAGACGGCAGCGAGCCCGGTCGGACGCTTGAGTTTCGGCCGGATCCGCGCGGCGGTCCTTCCTTCGACTCCCGTCCGGCGCCTCTGCCGGGATCGCGGGCGGAAGGACGGTCGTTTGGTCGCGGTCCGCGGCCGGGGGGACCGGGCCGGCTGATCCGGTTTCGCCTGGCGTTCCCGGTCTACCTGGTGCTGGTCGCGGTCGCACATGCGTTTTCCTACTACCGCCGGAGCGTGGAGCGGGAGCGACGTGCGTTGTTGGCGGAGTCGATGCTTGGACAGGCCCGGCTGAACGCGCTGCAGAACCAGCTGCATCCCCATTTTCTCTTCAACACCCTCAATTCGATCTCGTCCCTCATCTTTACGAGCCCGAAGGCGGCGGACGAAATGCTCTGCGCCCTGAGCGAGCTGCTCCGCAGCGTACTGGAGGTCGCGGACCGGGCCGAGCAGCCGCTTGAAGACGAGCTCCAGTTCACCCAGCGCTACCTCGCCATCCAGCAGCTGAGATTTGCTGACCGCCTGCGGGTCGAGTATAAGATTGCGGCTGACGTCCGCCGGGTCCTCGTACCGACCCTGGTGCTGCAGCCGCTGGTGGAGAATGCAGTCGTGCATGGGGTTGCGTTCCGGATGGAACCTGGCGTGGTGACCATTTCGGCCCGGTCGGACGGGGGACGCTTGCATGTGGAAATCACAGACACCGGCACTGGAGGATTGTCGGGCACAAAGGCGGAAGATGGAAGTCTCAGGTTCGAGGAAGGGCTTGGGCTCGGAAACACCCGCGCCCGACTTTCCACGCTCTATGGCACCGACTTCCACTTTCAACTCACGCCGGCGTCCGCCGGTGGCGTCAGAGTCCTGCTCGACCTTCCGTTGCGCCACGCCGGACCCGAGCCGGACCGCAGCTAGTTCCCTTGTCTTCGGACGTATCCATCCATGAAGATTCGAACGCTGGTGGTGGACGACGAGCCCCTGGCCCGGGCCAAGGTGTGTCGCATGCTGGCCACGCAGGCGGATGTGGACGTCGTGGGCGAGGCGTCCAGCGGCGACCAGGCGATCGCCGCGATTGGAGAGCAGCGCCCGGACCTGCTCTTCCTCGACGTGCAGATGCCGGCGCCGGATGGCATTGCGGTGATGCGGGCGGTGCAGGAGACGTGGTTGCCGTGCACGATTTTCACCACGGCCTACGCTCAGCACGCGGTGGAGGCGTTCGAGTTGCAGGCGATTGACTACCTGCTGAAGCCATTCTCGGAATCCCGTTTCACCCTGGCCCTGGACCGGGCCCGTTCGCGACTCGCGCAGGCGCCGGCCGGCAGGGACGAACGGCTTGCCGCCCTGCTGCGGCGTCCCGAAGTCACCGCCCGACCGGTGGAGCGATTTCTCGTCAAGAACAACGAACGCTATGTCGTCGTCAGCGCCGCCGACATCGTCTGGGTGGAGTCAGCCGCCAACTACGTCGTGCTCCACACTCCGGCCGGCAACCAGGTGCTGCGCCGGACGCTGGCGCAGCTCGAGAGCGAGCTGGATCCGGAGGTCTTCTACCGCACCAGCCGTTCCACCCTCGTCAATCTCGGCTCCGTGCGCGAGGTGCAGGTGCTGCCGAGCGGCGATCACGCCGTCTGCCTGAGCGATGGCAAACAGGTGCCGCTGACCCGCGGCCTGCGGGAGTTTCAGGAGCGCCT
Organism: Opitutaceae bacterium; assembly: GCA_016794725.1. Taxonomy (GTDB): domain Bacteria; phylum Verrucomicrobiota; class Verrucomicrobiia; order Opitutales; family Opitutaceae; genus UBA6669. The sequence continues at coordinate 21,058 of JAEUGZ010000012.1, forward strand.
GCAGTCGCCCCGCACCCTGCGTCGGGTGGTGATGTCGACCTGACCCGAGTGCCGGGGACCGCCGGTCGTTCCTCCGGCCGCCTCACGGCAACTCGTACACCTCGGCGAGCGCCGTGCCGGTGGTGCCCCCCACGCCGCTGACCTGCGCGGTGTAGTTGCCGGGTGACAACGTCACGATCAGCGCCGCATCGCGACTGGCTGCGTCGGTCAGCGTGAACGCGCCGACTTGGGAAAAGGCCGCCGCGAGGCGTGCCTCTCCGCCCCAATTGTCGTTCTGGTCGATCCGGGTGTTTTCGCGGAAGACCTCGACCTTGGGATCGGTCAGGGCTCCGTCGACGCCGAATGCGGTCAGCGCGGGGCCGATGCCGCGGATGAGCAGGGTCTTGGGCAGGTTGCCGGAGACAACAAAGCCGACGATCAGGACGTCCCCGCCTGTTCCCACCTGGGCCCGGGTGGAGAGGTTGCTGAGGCGGCCGGAGGCCAGCGTCGCCAGGTCGTAGATCTCCGCCAGGGCCACGCCCGGTCCGCCACTCGCGGGAGCGATGTGGGCGGTGTAGCTGCCGGGAGGCAGCGTGGAGACGAGGGCGGCGTCCTTGCTGGCCGCCGGGAGCGGAAATTCCCCGGCGGTTGAAAAGGCGGTGCTCAATTCGCTCGTGCCGCCCCAATTGTCGTTGGCAGCGAGGAGCGTTCCCGCCGCCGAGAAGAGGGCAAGGTGGGGATCGTTCAGGGCGCCGGTGACGCCAAAATCCGACAGGGTCGGACCGACGCCCCGCACGAGCACGCGTTTGTCGCCTCCAGCGACGGTGAAGCCGACGATGAGCGTCTGCGAACTGGATCCGCCAAGCGCCCGCGTGGAAAGTCCGATCAGTCCTCCGGCGCGGGCAGCCTCCACGACCACGGTCGTGGCCGGAGGGGTGATCACGCCGCTGGAACCGGTAACAGCCACGGTGTAGCTGCCTGCGTCCGCCGCCGAAGCTGAGGCCACCGTGTAAACGGAGTCAGTGGCGCCGGCGAGGGCGGCGCCGTCCTTGTACCATTGATACGAAAGCGTGGTACCGGTGTCGGTGGCGGTGACGGACAGGGTGAATGGCTGGCCGACGACTGCGGTGAGTGCGGTGATCGCGGGCGCGATGCTGGTCACCGCGCCGGGCGCGGCGGCCGTGTGCAGCGCGTTCTGTCGCGCCATCGGCCAGGCCGAGGCGGCGGCGCCGGTGCCGATGGCATACGCATAGGCCTTGGCATCGCCGCTCGTGAAGTAGAGCCGATTCTGGGCGATCACCGGTGAAGACCGGATGCGGGCCGCACTCGGGTAGGTCCGGACAAGCTGTCCCTGGGAACTGACCGCGTAGATCAATCCGTCGTAGGCTCCAATGTAGATGACTCCATCGGCGGCTACGGCGGGCGAGGATGCGCGACACTCGTCGCCAAGCGTGAAACTCCACTTCAACGCGCCCGTTTCACTCAGGGCCCGCAGTTGGTGATCGTAGGTGCCGAAATAAAGGGAGCCGTCGCCGCCCAGGGCGAGGGAGGAGGTGATGCCACCTTCGGTGGATCCACTGGTCCACGACCACTTGAGCGTGCCGCCGGACGTCAGGGCATACACGGTGCCGTTGAGGGATGCGAAGTAGATCGAACCATCCGCACCGAGCGTGGGCGAAGTGTAGACGTCGCTGTCGCCGGTGAAAACCCAACGCTGGGTGCCGTCGGCGGCGATGGCGTAGAGCGCGCCGCCCGTGGCCCCTACGTAGACGGTCCCCTGGGCGCCCACGGCTGGAGACGAATAGGTTCCTCCGGGGAGTGCAAAGCTCCACTTTCGCACCGGAGTACCACTGGTGGAGATCGCGTAGAGGGTGGTGTCATCCCGAACATAAACCGTTCCATCCGGAGCCACCGCAGGTGAGGCGGAGAGGGCGGAGGCCGCGGTCAGCCGCCACTTGCGGGTCCCGGTGGTGCCGTCGAGCGCGTAGAGGTATCCGTCGGTGGATCCCGCGTAGACGGTTCCGTCGGCGCCGATCGCAGTTGAGGCAAGATCGATCGCGTCGCCGGTCGTGGCCCGCCACTTGAGCGTGCCATCCGGGTTGAGGGCGTAGACGAAACCGTCGTTGGATCCAAACACCACCACACCGCTGGCCGACACGGCGGGTGATGAAGTGATTTCTGCGGCGGTGGGATACTGCCAGACCGAGTCGGTCAGAGTCAGAGTGAAGTCGCCGGCACTGGTTCCGAGGGTGTTGATCAGGACGGTGTAGCGGGTACCGGCCACGGCGTTGAAGGTGACGAGACTGTCGCTGTTGGAGGACGACGCGTTGTTGTTCGCAGCGACCACAGTGAGCGAATTGAGCGAGGGTCCGGTGAAGACGGCCGCGACCATGTCGGCCTCATCGCTGAAGGCCGAGAGCTGAAAGGAGCCGCTGCGCGGGGCCGTCCAGGTGTACCAGACGGAGTGCGAAGTGCTCAGACCGGTGAAGGTGGGGTCACCGCTTTCCGTCGTGGCGTTGGTGGTCGTGCCCAGCACCTTCAGGCTTGCACCGGACAGGGTCAGGGCCTGGACGAAGGCGTCGTTGGCCGGCAAGGTGGCGATCTTGAGCGTGGTCAGTCCTCCGCCGCTGGTGCGGGTGTCGACCGCGAGCTGGTAGGTGGTCCCGGCGGTGACAGCCCAGGTCAGGCGCGTGGTGCCGGATGCGACGGCGGTCAGGCGGTCGACGGAATCGCCGGAGTAGAGGCAAACCGAGGCCTCGTAGGCGCTGCCCGTGGTATCGAACACGACCGAGGCCGTGGATGGCGCTGTCCAGGTCCACCACAGGGATCCGGTGGCCGGCACGCCTGCGTGGGCGGGTTCACCGGGTTCGGCACTGGCGCCGGACGAACTGGCGCGCACGCGCAGCGTCGAACCTTCGAGACGCACCCGCCGGGAGAAATCATCGTTGAGGGGTCGGGAGTCTGTCGAGACGAGCGCCGCGGCAAGATTGAGCCGGCCCGCAGTCTGCACTTTGCCCGCCAGGGACGCGATCGGCGTGGTCGAACGGAGCAGCCGGTTGATCGACTGACGGTAGGTGTCCGTTGGATAACGTGCTCGCAGGAGGGCCAGGGCTCCGGTGACGTGGGGCGCGGCCATCGATGTCCCGCTGAGCGACTGGTAAGTCGTGTCGGTCGTGGCATAGGTGGAGAAGATGGACTCACCCGGGGCGGCGAGATCGACGAGCCCTGAACCGTAGTTGGAGAAGGAGGAGAGGGCGTCCGTGCGGCCGGTGGAGGCCACGGTGACGATGTTGTCGACGGCGTAGCTGGCGGGATAGCTGCTGCCGGCGTCGAGGTTGACGCCGTCGTTGCCCGCCGCGGCCACGATGATGATGCCGGCGGCGCGGGCGCTCTGAATCGCGGCGAGTTCGGCCGCAGAGTAGGTCGAGCTGCCAAAGCTCGCGTTGATGATGTGGGCGCCGCGGGCGATCGCGTAGTCGATGCACTCGATTTCATCCGAGGTGGAGCCCGAACCGTCGGCGGCGAGGAATTTCAAGGGCATGAGCTGCACGGTCCAGGCGACGCCCGAGGTGCCGACTCCGTTGTTGCCGACCGCGCCGATGATGCCTGAGACGTGGGTGCCGTGACCATTGCTGTCCGAGGGATTGCCGCTTCGGGTGGAGGTGCGCCCGACGGTGGCGTCGATGCCGTGCAGATCATTGCTGTAGCCGGTGGTGGAGGGCGATGGATTGGTCCAGAGATTGCCGGCCAGGTCGACATGGGTCAGGCGTGCGCCGGAGTCGATCACAGCCACGATGACCTGCGGGGCTAGACGCGTGGTGTCCCACCCGGCGACGGCGCCAATGTCGGCTCCGGCCGTGCCGCTGGACTGGCCGGTGTTTCGCAGCGACCACTGCTGGTTGAACGAGGGATCGTTCGGCTCAGTCATGGCGTGGACGATACGATCGGCCTCGACAAACTCATATCGCCCCGTCGCGCGCAGACGCTCGATCGCTTCCTCGACCGACTCGTTCGAGGCGGGAGCCAGTGCGCGCAAGCCACCAAACCGGGGGAAGGTGCGGTGGCGCGCGCGGCCTTCCCGTTCCTCGGCGGCGTCGGCCTGCGATTCGGCGCCGGCCTTGGGCTTGGCCAGCAGGCGGGCGTCACGATAGCCCTGGCTCTTTTCCTTGGCGGTGAGCGGAACCGCAGGTGAAAGGTCCGTTTCCGCGGCCCGCGCCAGCGTGACGGTCAGGAAAAGTACCAGGAGTCGCAGGTGCATTGCGGGGTGGGACAGGATGAAGTTGACGTCGGTTGCGTGCTCGCGTCGCCGACGGGACGAAGCCGGTCCCGGGTGGGATCAGATCCAACAAAGTCAGGACGAGGGCCGGCTTTGCCGTCGCGAATGAGTGCCCTGAGGTAGTGGCAACACGTAGGGCGGCTTACGTGATAGTGCCGATATGAAAGTCGTTGTCCGTTGTCAGGTTGGGGACCACGGTGGTTGTCACCCACCGGAGGCCACGGCGGCATCCGGAAACCCGATCAACCGCAGTTTTGAACCATGAAGACGCTGTTCCACCTCTACGCCATCAACCGTGACGGATTTCGTGTGACCCCGAAGGAAACGGAGACGGACCGGGCGCGCGTGGAGCGCGTGCTGAGCGACCGCAACGGACCGCGTGATGCCCCGCAAGGCATGGCCCAGGGCTGGGGCCAATCCCTGCGCTGGGTGGCGGTCGAAGTCGAGCGCGCCAGCGGCCGTCCGCTGGGCGAGCTGAACTTTGCCCACAATTGATGCGTCCCGCCGCGAGCGGCGGGACCGGGCCGGATGACTACTTGCCGCCGGGAGCTGTCCAGGCGTCCTTCAACGTGATCGTCCGATTGAATACCAGCCGGTCCGGTCGGCTGGCCACCGGATCGGTGGTGAAATAGCCGAGCCGTTCGAACTGATGGCAGACGCCGCCGGCCAGGCCGGCGAGGGACCGTTCGAGTTTGGCGGTGACGGTTTCGAGCGACTTGGGGTTGATCACGCGGAGAAAATCCTCCTCGCGCGCCGGTTCAGCAACCGAGAACAGGCGGTCATAGAGCCGCACTTCGGCGTCGATGCACGTCGTCGCGCTCACCCAGTGGATCGTGCCCTTGACCTTGCGGTCGGCGTTGGGCTGTCCGGAGCGCGTCGTCAGGTCGGCGGTGCAGCGCAGTTCAGTGATGGCGCCGCTCGCGTCCTTGACGATTTCGTCGAGCTTGATGATGCAGGCGTACTTGAGACGCACCTCGCCGCCGGGCTTGAGACGGAAGTACTTGGGCGGCGGAACCTCGGCAAAGTCGTCGGACTCGATGTAAACCTCCCGGGTCAAATCCACCGGACGGGTGGTCGGGGTGTCCGACTGCGGATTGTTGGTCGCCTCGCAGGAAACAATTTCACCGGGTGCGAGGTTGGTCAGGACGAGTTTGATCGGCCGCAGCACGGCGAGACGCCGCTCGGAGCTGCCGTTGAGTTCGTCGCGCACGGCGTGCTCAAAGAGCGCGATGTCGGTCACGCTGTCGTACTTCGTCACACCCACGCCGGTGACAAACCGCCGCAGTGCGCTCGCGGGCACGCCGCGCCGGCGGAGGCCGGACAGCGTGGGCATGCGCGGATCGTCCCACCCGGACACGATGCCCTGGGTGACGAGGTGGAGCAGCTTGCGTTTGGAGACGAGGGTGTATCCGGGCACCAGCTTGGCGAACTCGTACTGGTGGGGCAGGGCGCGCGGCAGCCGGAGCTTCTCGAGGATCCAGTCGTAGAGGGGACGGTGGTCGACGAACTCCAGCGTGCAGATGCTGTGGGTGATGCCCTCGAGGTAGTCGCTCAGGCAGTGGGCGTAGTCGTAAAGCGGATAAATGCACCAGGCGTTGCCGGCGTGGTGGTGCGGAACGTGGCGGATGCGGTAGAGCAGGGGGTCGCGCAGCCAGACATTGGGCGAGGCCATGTCGATCTTGGCGCGGAGCGAGCGCGCGCCGTCGGGGAAATCGCCCCGGCGCATGCCTTCGAAGAGGGCGAGGTTCTCCGCGACCGAGCGACCGCGCCACGGGGAGTCCCTGCCCGGCTGGTCCGGAGCGCCGCGGTATTCGTCGGTCTCCTTCGCGGAGAGGTCGCAGACATAGGCGTCGCCATTGCGGATGAGCGTCAGCGCATAGGCGTAGAGCGCCTCAAAATAGTCGCTGGCAAAGAACGGCTCCGCGTCGGGCGAGTCCGGCGAGACGGGACCAAGGTACGAGTCGGGCTGGCCGTTGCTGGTGACCGGAATGGGTTTGCCTCCGCGCGGTTTGAATCCGAGGCACGAATCAGCCCAGCCGGCGATGAGCCAGCGCACATCGCGCACGATCGAGTCGACGTACTCGACGTCCTCCTTGACCGGATTGGTGTCATCGAACCGCAGGTTGCATTGTCCGTTTTGCTCCCGCGCGATGCCGAAATTCAGGCAGATCGACTTGGCGTGACCGATGTGCAGGTAACCATTGGGTTCCGGCGGGAATCGGGTCACGATCTTCGCGTACTTCCCGGCCGCCACATCGGCCGCGACAATGTCGCGGATGAAGTCGCTCGGCGCGGGCGCGGGTGAGGATGGATCGACAGACATGCTCCCCAGCAAAGCAGGGTCGCTCGCACCAAGGCAATGGTGCAATTTAAGGACCTATTCACCAGGATCTAAGGGAAGTCATCTCCGTGTCGGGTCGCGCACTGGAAGGGTCTCACCTTCCTGCCAGGTGCCCCGCAGGGTGATGTGAACGCCTTCGTCGCTAGGTCCATAGTCATTCCGGGAGAGCCGGGCGTGGAGCAGGTCGGCCGCGAGGCGAAACCCCCGGAGACGGGCCTGCTTGAGTCCGGAAAGGCGGGGCAGGGGCGGAGACGCGAGGGGCGGCACGCCGCCGTGCGCATCGACGTCCGCCGAGCAGACCGCGAGATCTTCCGGAACCCGGATGCCGGCCTCCAGGAGACCGCGCAAGAACGGGGCGACCAGAGGGCCGCAGATCACATCGACGCCCTGCCGCCGGGCCCACTGGACGAGGGCTTCGGGCGACTTCCGGCTCGCTTCCCACATCATCGGTTTCGCTCCGGGCAGGTGGGCCGAGAGGGCCGCCAGAAAGCCGCCGGTGAGGGCGGGAAGGTCGGGTCCGAAACGAAGCAGGGCGGGTTGCCGGTACCCCCGGCTGGCGATGATCTGCACCGTGCGAAAACTGTCCTCGAAGTGGGCGGCCGCGAGGCTGGGAGAGAAGGGGCTGGTCACCTCGGCTGACCAGGCGACGGTGGCGAGGCGCTCCCAGGGCAGGGGATACTGGCTGGGATCGTCATTGCGACAATGCAGGATGACTCCGCGTATGCCCCGCGCGTCGAGGGCCCGCACCAGGGTGCGCCAGCCACCCGTGGAGGGAGGATGACGGAACACGTCCAGACCATAACCCAGCTGGTCCAGGTGCTCGGTCAGGCCCTGCGCCCATCGTTTCGGAGCGGAGGTCCAGTCGTCCGGAAAGTAAGTGACGATCGCCACGCATTCCCGGTGCCCTCCGCGCCGGCGGCGGGATTGCAGGGTGCGGGCGGCCTGGTCGAGCCGATATCCCAGGCGCGTGGCGATGGACTCGATCTGTTGCCGTGTCGCCGGTGGAATCCGAGGATGGTGCGCAAGTGCCAGCGACACCGTGGCGGTGCTGACTCCGGCCTGCCGGGCGATGTCGCTTTGTCGGACGAGTGTCGGACGGGTCACGACGGGATCGGAAGGGTGGGGCATGCCGGGATTGAGTTATGCGATTAACCGACAAGCCTTTTGCCGAGCCGGCGCGCGTGCTGTCAACCTCGTCCCGTTCAGCCCCTGCCAACGTCGAGCGCAACCCCGATCCCCGATCTGTTCCCGGCGTCTGTCTCCGTGAACGCCCTGCCTCGCCCGGCGAGTGGCTGACCACCCAAACCATGAACGCACTCCCCTCTGCCTGCCCGCGCCTGTCCCTGGCGCTGACCGGCCTTTTCACCCTTGCCGCGCTTGGCGTGTCCACCCCGCTTCACGCGCAAGCCGCCTCCCCGGCACCGAAGGCGGTTCTGCCGGCCACCGACACTGACTCGGTGGTGCTATCACCCTTCGAGGTCACCTCGGAGCGTGATGACGGTTATCAGGCCGCCAACACCCTGGGCGCCACCCGGACCAATGTGGCCATCCGCGACCTGCCCATGCAGATGAACGTGGTCAACGAGCAGCTCATGATCGACCGGGCGCTGTTCGATCTGGAACAGGTGCTCGACGTCATTCCCGGCGCCGCCCGTACGTTCAATGAATTCATTCCGCAGGTGAACATCCGCGGCTTCGACAGCTCCGCGGCGATGCGAAATGGCGTGCGCGGGCTGACCACCCCCGACATGACGTCGATTGCGCGGGTGGAAACCCTGAAAGGGCCCGCCGCCCTGCTCTACGGCCAGACCCAGCCCGGTGGAGTGATCAACTACATCACCAAGAATCCGTCGCCCACCCGAAGGACCACGGTGCGCTTCAGTGCCGGCAGCGAGGACCTGTTCCGCGCCGAAGTCGACGCCACCGGTCCGCTGAATGCCGCGAAGACCTTCAACTATCGACTGGGCGCCACCTATTACACCGTGGAGAAGGGCGAGCGGCAGCGAAGCCTCGACCGGGTGGCGATCGCCCCCATGCTGCAGTGGAAACCGTTCGCCGGCACCAGCATCGTCGTCCGCTTCAGCCGGACCCACGACAACATCCGTCCGGCGGAAGGACTGGCCCTCAAACCGACCGGGGCCGTCAATCGCGGTGGCGATCCGTCGTATTTCTATCCGTTCAACGGTCTTGATCCCGTTGACAATCCGCAGTGGGTCAGGGATCTCGGCCCCGGTTTCATGAAGGACAGCCCCTCGTCCTACCGCGACTACCGCCCTCTGGTCTGGGAGCTGGAGGCCACGCAGCGCTTGAACTCGCACATGGACCTGCGCTTCAACTTCGCCTACCACCGCCGCGCCCGCGCCAGCATCCGCGAGGGCGGCACGGGATTGATCAATCCCTGGACGCAGACCAATCCGACCATCGCCTCGCTCGGCGGCTTCAACAGCTGGAATGTGGACAACACGCGAGGACTTCCGTTTCCGGAGGCGCTCCACACCTACGGCCTGATCGGTCGCGACGGCGTGTCGTCCGCCGGCGTCGATCCCCTCTCGGATACCCGCCTGCTCGACGGCGCTCGTTATGTCTATTCCCCCTCGGTTTCCACGCTCGCCTACACCCCGGGGGTGAGCGGTTGGCGCCGGGTGAACTGGATCGGCAACAACCGGCGCGAGATGCGCGCCAACGGCCAGGTCGACCTGGTGACCCGCTTCCGGTTCGGGCCCTTCCAGAACACCCTGCTGACCGGCTTCGAGCACAACGAGGACCGGGTCTGGGAGAACAACAGCACGATGGTGCGGGATCCCGCCCTCGGCGTCGCTGGCGCCACCCTTTACACCATTCCCGGCACGACCACCACGGTGCCCAACATCATCGACTTCTTCTACAACGTCTACAGTCCGGCGTCGACGGCGGCGCGGGACGCCTTTGCCGCGCGGAACGTGCTTCCGCTGGACCGTTTCACCAGCAACGGATCGAACAACGACCAGCGCTTCACCAGCAACTCCTTCTATGCAAACTGGTCGGCGACCTTTTATGAGAACCGCGGCCGGCTTGCGATCGGCGGCCGCTACGACGACGTATCCGCCCGCAACAGCACCAAGAATCCGGGTGTCAACCCCATCACCTTCGACGGCGTGGTCACCAGCAGCATCGAGGGAGCGCGCACCCGCGCCACCCCGCAGGGCGGCCTTTCGTTCCGCGTGACGGATCCGGTTTCGGTCTATGTGCTCTACAGCCAGTCGGTCAACCCCCGCGTGACCTTCCAGCCGGGCCGGACCGCCGCCCGTGAAACGAGCCTGCTCACCCGGTATCAGCAGGACGGACTGCCCGCGCCGGACCTGAATTCGAAACCCTGGGGCGAACTGCTTGAACCCGAGTTCGGAAAAAGTTTTGAATACGGCGTCAAGACCGACCTCCTCCACAACCGCGCCATGGTGAACGTGGCCTACTACGTGATCGACAAGAAGAACGTGTCGCGCGCCAAGGGTTCGGGTGATCCCGACAGCGCCGTCGGCTTCCTCGACCTGAGTGGAGCCGAGCGGGCGCGCGGCGTCGATGTCGACTTCTATGTCCGCCCGGTGCGCGAACTGCAGATCGGGGGCGGCGGACTCTACAACAAGACCGAGATTGTCGCGGTCAACGCCACCACCCTCGCCACCCCGCTGGCCACGACGTTCGCCGCCAACGCCGGTCCGAACGCGGCGTTTTCCCTGCTCGGGCGCCGGACGCCGAACGCCGCCAAGTGGTCGGGCAACGCCTATGTGCGCTACGAGTTTTCCCGCGGGCCGCTCAAGGGCTTCGCCAGCGGGCTGAGCGTGGTCTACATGGGGGCGCGCCGGGAGGGCGACAACCTGCGATGGTCCGAGCCCTGGAAGCGCTGGGACGCGAACGCGAGTTATCGCACCAAGGTGTTCGGGCGCACGACGACGTTCAGTTTCGTCGTCCGGAACTTGACCGACCAGGTGTATCGAGCGGATCGTGACACGTATGCCCAGCCCCGCCAGTGGCTGGGTTCGGTCGGTCTGGAGTTCTAGCCATCCGGCCCCGGCTGCCTCCGCCGGTGGCCCAGGCCGCACGCGGTTCCGCCATGCGACTGTCCCGACTGTCCTTCTTCCTCCTCCTCGCGGCCGGCCACCTGCCGGCCGCCGGGGAGAGCTTCTCCTTGCGCTCGCCCGGCGGCGGGGTGGAGGTCGTCGTGCGCCTGACCGGGGAAGGCGGGCTGCGCTACCGGGTCAGCGACCGGGGGCGCACGGTCATTGGGGAGT
>JAEUGZ010000026.1 GCA_016794725.1 Opitutaceae bacterium
CATCCTCGAGACCCGTGGAATGAAAACTCCGGGCGGCGACTACTTGGTCATGTTTGCCGAGGGTGACCACTACGCGAACAACAAGGGCGTGCGAAAGAACAATGGGATGATGGCCTGCCGGTCGACTGACGGGGGACGGACTTGGACAAAACCGCAGGAGGCATTCGCCATCGATTACAGCCAGCACGGGTTCATTCCGTTCGTCCCGCGCGGATCGAAGCGGATCTATGCTTTCGGCACTCAACCCGATCCGGATCAAGGCTATGATTGGAAGGACGGCAAACAGGAGAACGCGCCCATTGGATTTCGCTGGTCCGACGATGACGGTCGCACCTGGTCGGCCACGTCCCTGATCCGTCCTGAGAACGACCCGAACTTCATGGGTATGTCCGTCATGCGCATGACCGAGACCGATGCTGGCACATGGCTCATCGGTTCGCACACGGCTGACTGGTCGGTGCGCCCCTTCACGACCCGGCAGTACCTGCTCCGCTCGTCTGATCGTGGCACGAGTTGGCAGGTGTTGCCGGGCCAACGTCCGTCCGGCTGGCAGGTGGAGAAATTCCATCGCATGGACGAGGCTCGGCCCATCAACCTCGGGGGTGGCCGGGTGTTGATGATGAGCCGCACGCCCGCAGGTTCGCTTTTTCTTTCACGGAGCGCGGACGATGGCCGTACCTGGACCGACTTCGAACCTTCGCCGCTGGTCCATCCTGGTGCTCCTCCGATGCTGTTTCACCTTGGGGACGGACGCACGCTGATTGCCTTTCATCACAATCGAGTTCCGCGAGGTCAGGATGAGAAGCTGCCTGAAGGATCCATCGATCCGCAGGCGGAAAACATGAAGGTCCGGTCCGAACTCTGGTTCTCCACGTCGCGCGACGAAGGGCGTACGTGGAGCGAACCTCGCTTCATCTTTGCGAATGCGGCCGCTCCCGAGGTGCGGGTCAAGGCCTGGAACTACCAGTGCTCCTATCTCGACCTCTTCATGGACGGAGACGAACTTCATCTCTTCCTGCCGCATCGCTGGCAGCAGGTTTTGCACCTCACCGTGAAGGAGAGTGAACTTTCCGGGCTCCCCTCGAAGGCGAACCTGCAGGTGCTGGCGCGATCAGTTTCGCGCTGAGAGGCGTTGGTTCTCCTGCGGGCGTTCGGCGGAAAGAGCCTGGATTTCGTAAGGAATGGCGGGGAGGGTCACCGCAGGTGAACGCGTGCGGTTGGGGCCTTTAGCGCGGTCTGCGGGGGAACGCTCGCCGGAAACTCGGACGATGAGGTTGCCTTGGGTTCCTGGTTTGATCTTCGCGGGGTCGGCGGTGAAGACGAGTTCAAGGTTTTCACCCCGGACGTTGCTCTCGGTCAGAGCGATGCCGGCAGGGCCGTCGCTGAGCTCGGCGTGGAGGCTCTGGTCGGAGCGGACAGCGGGAACGGCGACGCGCAGGCGTGTCGGCGCACCCCCCGTCAGGCGGAGGGGTGGTCGGTCGAGCAGGCGCAAGGGAGAACGAAAGCCGCGGGAATTGCCCACCACAGTGACCAGGAGCTCTCGCGCGGTGACCAGGTGGTGATAGGCGAACGCCTGCATGCGGTCATCGCAGGGTACGGCCTCGCGCACTTCGACGCGCCCGTTCAGCGTGGCCCGGCCGTGGAGCGTGACGCGTTGGGGGGCAACACCGGCATCCGCCTGGGTGGTCAGGGTGAGTCGAACCGAGTCCTGTCCGGGGGGAATTCTGCCTCCATTCAAGAGGAAGACACCCGCTCTGCCCTGAATGCCCAGCTCAATCGGCCCGTCGAATCCGTCATGCCGCAATGCGTACACGGTGATCGGCTGGTGAGTACCCGCCCGTAGATTGATGGCTGATGGCGTGACGCGTAGTTCAAAGTCGGGCCGTGCCGGACGCAGGTGCAGTCGGTAAGCGTAGGTGCTACCTCCCTGGTGCTGGGAGTCGCTCAACCGCACGGTGTGGACGCCCGACTGGATCGGAACATAGTAAATCCGTGAATCCGCCTGATGGGCGAGGAGCCCGGCGGCCTTGTCGTCAGTGTCGTCATTGGTGGCCACGACCTTGCCGTTGGGATCGAGGAGCTCGAGGCGCGAATCGAGCGGTGACTGTAGTCGCCTTGCCACGACCTCGATCACCACGGGCTGCTGTGCCTCGGCGTGAAAGCGGAACGCGTCGACGTCGCCCGGACGGTCAATCCGACCGTTGAGGATGAGGGGCAGCGCAGCCAGCGTCGCGGGTGCCTGGAAATCATTGGGCTCCGCCTCGTTTTGTTCCGGGTCGCGGTCGAAGGCGAAGGCCACTGCGTTGGACGGCAGTCCGTTCGTCTGACAGGAAAACTCCATCCGTCCGGGCGCCCGCACTCTCCCATCGATGATGGCCTGGGTGGTTCGCAGATTCCAGCCTTCCAAACGGACGTCCTGGGATTGCCCTGCCGTGCCGCCGAGTGGGAAAAGGCCGGTGATTAACGGAAGCTCTCCGAGGGCAATGCGGTAGATGAAGTCCTGACGTCCCCGATAGAGGGCATCGTTGATCTCCAGCACATAGGTGCCATCCCGTGGAACCGCGATTGAGAGGGTGGGGTCGGGGTTGAAGTGCGAGTCGTCATTGAAGGCGACCTCCCGACCGGCTTCGTCCGTCAGCCGCAGCACGGCCTGAAACCAGCCGGGCACGGCGTCGGCCAGGTAGGGAATGAGCGAGCGGGCCTGAACCGAGGCGATGATCCGCTGGCCGGCGTGGGCGTGGAAGCGGATGCGGTCCACCTCTCCGGGCAGGATCTGTCCGCTGACCCAGGCCGGCAGCGTGACGTCGCGCGGCACGGGAGGGCGGGCCTTCGGTTCAGGTGCAGCCGGGCCGCGTTCCCCGGGAGGGGCGGTGTTGGGGTGAGCCGGAACCTCGGAGAATTCGGGCAGCGTTCCGACCCAGAAGCTGAGCGGGTTGGACAGGCCGTCCGGGGAGTGCAGCCGGAACTCGCGCGGGCCGGGCGGCGCGTCGGGAGCGAGGGTCAATTCGACCGTGACTGCTTCTGCGATTGCGGGAGCCAGCTGGCGGTTCACCCGGTAGCCCATGAGCGCACGAATCTCCGCGGCCCGTGACGTGTCCGCTTCGGTCCAAGCGGGCGCGGTTGCTCCAGGGGACGGAGCTTGGGTCATGGCGGCCCGTTTGGCCTGCAATTTTTCGCCTTCCTCCCTCAGATCCTGGAACTGCTTTTGGGTGAGGGGCTGGAGATGGGTCAACACCCGGGTGGTGACCCCGGGGCCGTAGCACGTGACGTCGTCCACCCGGGCGAGTCCCTGTCCTCCAAAGGTGACCAGGACAGTGGTCCCTTGTTTGGCTCCCGCGGGATAGACGTAACCAATTTGAGGTGACGCATTGCGCATCGCCTGGCCCTGTGAACGGGCGGTGAGGGGCAGCGTCAGCGCCGCAAGGGCGGCGAGGAGGGAACTCGAGAGGAAAGAGGACGTGGTCATCCCATGATCTCCCGGAGCAGTCCCTGGCTGGTTTTGCCGCTCAGGGGTGGTGGATAGGCGCGTACGTCGAGTCCCTCCGGATGGGGCAGGCGGGCGTTTTCGTCGATTCCGAGCAGGGAGTAGACGCTGCCGATCAGGTCGGCCGGCTGTACCGGACGCTCGGCTACGTCCTCGCCGTGTGCGTCGGATGCGCCCACGACCTGACCACCCTTGAAGCCGCCGCCGGCCAGGAGGGCGGAAAAGACCCGACCATGGTGGCCGCGCCCGCCGTTCCACGGCGCCTCCCAGAGCACCTTCGGGGTGCGGCCAAATTCGCCACCACACCAGACGATCGTGCTATCGAGCAGGCCGCGCTCGGAGAGATCCTGGAGCAGGGTCGACAGCCCTCGGTCCATTTCGGGCAGCTTGGTACGCATGGTCTCGAAGTGCCGCTTGTGGGTGTCCCAGCCCTTGTAGTTGATGGTCACGAACGGCACGCCCCGCTCGACCAGGCGTCGCGCCATCAGGCAGGATTGTCCAAAGGTGGTGCGGCCGTAGCGGTCCCTCAATGCAGCGGGCTCCTGAGTGGCATCGAAGACCTTGCCGGCGTCGCCCAGGATCAGATCGTAGGCCTGGGACTCGGCTCGGGCGGACGCGGTCAGCACGGGATCGGTGGGAAGGGTGTGGGCGAGGGTGTTGAGGCGATGCAGCAACTCGCGGCGGTCGCGCTGGCGGGTCTCGGTGAGGCCGGCGGCGACGACGCCCTCGACGCCGAAGGGATCCCTCGCCGGATCGCCGCCGGTGGCGAACGGCTTGTAGCGGGCCCCGAGGAAACCCGCCTCGGAGAACCGTCCCTGGAGCTCGGTGAGCACCAAGTAGGGAGGGACCAGTCCCTGGTAACCCGCATCGTAGCCCTTGAACAGTGACACTACAGCTCCCATGGACGGAAAGACCGAGCGGTCTGCGCTGGAACGGCCGGTTTGCACCATGTAGGCGGCGGTCTCGTGACCGTTGTTGCCGTGGGTCAGGCTGCGGATGAGGGAGTAGTGGTGCGCCTGTTTCGCCAGCAGGGGAAACAATTCTCCAATGCGCATGCCAGACACGTTGGTCTCAATCGCGCCGGAAAGTGGTCCGGTGAATTCCGACCCGATGCCCGGCTTGGGATCAAAGGTGTCGAGGTGACAGGCGCCGCCCCAGAGCCAGATCTGGATCACGGACCGGGCCCGCGGCGCGGGCCTGGGTCCGGCCGCAGCGGGAGCGGGAGGCGAAGCGGCCGCAAGGGCCCGCAAACTCAGGTTGTTGGCCAGGAGCGCCCCGGTGGTGCAGAGTAGACCGCGGCGGAGGAGGTCGCGCCGGGTCAGCCCGGGCGAAGGGGAAACCGGCGTCGGCGGTGAACAGGCCTGCCACCGGCCGTCGGGAGAGAGAGGGGAGGACATGGCGGGAGGGGTGCCGTTCTCAGTGGCGGTGGAGGAATTCGTCCGAGTTGATCAGGGCCCAGATCAGATCGAGCGCCGCAGCCCGAGCCCCGTTGGGTCCGGGCTTGACGGTGGCCCGCACGGTCTGGCGTTCGTCGTCGGTGGGAGGCCGGGACAAGACCGCCAGATAGATGCCGTCGATCACCCCTCGGGGCGGACCGCGGAGCAGTTCGGCGATGCGGGGTCCCTGCTCGATCTTGCGGCGAACATGGGTTGAATTCAGGAGGTGGAGACGCTGTCCGGCGGAGATCCGGTTGTTGCGCTCCGACTCCAGCCCCGAATCGCGCGGCGGACGACCGAAGAGTTCGAGAAATGTACTGGTGATGCTGCCATCAGGGAGCGAGACCGCCCGCACGTCGGCCGGCACGAAGGTGTAGGGCTCCGGAATGGCGCTGGTGTAGGTTTCGGAGGTGCCGGTGAGGTCATTCAAGGCGTCGACCAGGACCTCCGCCTCCAGGCGACGCAGCGGATAGTAGGCGAACAGGGCGGCCGCCCGTGGATCCGTCGACTGCGGAACACAGGAGAGTTGATACGCCTGGGTGTTGAGAATGAGGCGGAACAGGTGCTTCAGGCTGTAGTGGGACGCGACCAGCTCCCGGGCCAGTTCATCCAGCAACTCCGGATGGCTCGGGGGATTGTCGGCGCGGAAGTCATCCGGCTCCTGTACGATGCCGCGGCCCATGACCCAGGCCCAGATGCGATTGGCGAGCGCGCGCGCGAATCTGGGGTTGTCCGGCGCCAGCATCCAGTCGGCAAAGACCTGGCGTGGGTCCTTGTCCCCCGACAGGTGCGCCAGCGTCCCGTCAGGAAAACGTGCAGGTCCGATACCCGCGGTCGGAGACAGCGTGGGATCCCAGAGGACGATCTCCTCCTTCCACTCCCCGGTCGACTTGTATCCAATCTGTGCGAAGAAGCCTGCCATGCCCGACCATTGCTCCTGGCTCCAGGCTTCGGGGCGGGTTCCGAGAAACGTGAGCGCAACCGCTTTGGCGAGAGACAGGGGGTCGCGCGACGGGAGAGCACGGTAGAAATTGACCGGGCCGTGGTGGACATTGCTGCCCGCACTCACCAGCAAGGTTCGCGCGAACTCATCCAATGGGAGGTCTTGCTGCAGGGCTCCGAAGATCCACCGGTGATAGGCCTGTGCGGCGTTGGGCCACAGGTTGATGGGATACTCGGCCTTTACCCGCAACAGGTCGGACCATTTGAGACTCCAGTACTCGGCGAATTCGGGCCGGGAGAGCAGGTGGTCAATCTGTCGGGCGCGCTTGCTGGCCTCGGGGTCGTCGAGGTAACGCCGCGTTTCCTCCGCCGTGGGCAGACGGCCGATGAGATCCAGGTGGACGCGCCGGAGGAACGCGGCCTCGGATACGGGCCACGCCGGTTCAATGTGCAACGCGGCGAGACGGGCGAAGATGCGCTGGTCGATGACTCCTCGCTCGACTCGGGGCGCGAGGGATTCGTACGGGCTCGGCGCGGTGGAGGTTGAGGCCCAGGCGGTCGCGGAGATCACCATGGTGCCAAGTGCGAGACGCCACGCCGAGCCCGGGGAGTAGCAGCGGGGGCGGGGTGCAGCACGACCAAAGCAGTCAGCTGGCATAGGTTGAGAATGACGACGTCACGGCGCAGAGGCTACGAACGTGCTGGGATAGACCATGTTCAGTAGGCAAAGTACACGGACTCATTCCGGGAAGTGATACCCGGCACGGTGACTACGGAGACCGTAACTCGTCCGACGCGACGGCGTCATTGGACTCATGCGAGACTTCATGCTTCCCGCGGCCGATGCTGGAACGCGGATGGCCATTGCTCCGAGGGTCTATGTGGCCCTGCCCGATGAACAGCCAAAGCAACTCCTGGAACGAATCCGTCACGGACTTTTTCAGGCCAATGAAACCGGGTTGCTCCTGGTGATCTATGGCCGGCGTGAGTGCCTAGCCGATCTGGCGGTGCCGATCGATCTGCCGGTGATGATACTGGAAGGGCGACCCTGCCACCCGGGACCCCTGGCCGGCGCCTTTGTGTACGTCTGCCCGGCAGCGATGAGGGTCCAGCCGATCCGGATGGGCGGCCGAACCCGGGCCATGGTGGTGGAAGACGGGGAGGCTCGATACTGCCTCTTCGGCGGCTTTGGAACTCCGTCGACCCACGCGTCGCGATCCGAACAAACCCGCCAGGCTTTCGAGCAGCTTGAGCAAACCCTGATACGAGCCGGCTTCTCAATCGGGGACGTGATCCGGACTTGGTTCTACAACGACGACATCCTGGCGTGGTATCCCGAGTTCAACCGGGTCAGGACGGCTTTCTATCGACGTCAGGCGTTTGCGACCGGATCGACTCCGGCCAGCACGGGCGTGGGCGGAGCGTATTCGGACGGTGCCGCCCTGGGTCTATCCGGCTGGGCCTTCCAGTCACGGGAGGAATCCACCCAGGCGATTGAGGTCGCATCTCCGCTTCAGTGTCCAGCTCTCAACTACGGATCTTCCTTCAGCCGGGCCATGGAGCTTCGCTGTCGCGGGGAGCGGCGGCTCTTTGTTTCGGGAAC
>JAEUGZ010000095.1 GCA_016794725.1 Opitutaceae bacterium
AACTCGGTGGGTTCACTCAAGCCCGACCTCCCGCCGGGTTCGGTGGTGTCTTGCAGCGATTACGTGAATATCCAGAGCGCTCCCCAGACTTACTTTGATGACGAACTCAAGGGTGGGGCCCCGGGCATCGCCAATACACTCATCCCGAAGATTGTGGCGGAGCTGGCTCCTGAGTTCGCCATCCCCACCGGCAAGGTCTATGTGCAGATGCGGGGCCCCCGGTTTGAGACCAAAGCGGAAATCGCGATCATCCGTCATTGGGGCGATGTCGTCGGCATGACCGCAGCCCATGAGGCCGACCTCTGCGGGGAGCTTGGGTTGAAGTACAACAGCCTCGCCATCATTGACAACTATGCGAACGGGCTCGAGGGAGTCTCGATCGATTTTGCCGCGTTCAAGGAGCTGGTGCGGCAGAATCAACAGAAGGTGAACCGCATTTTTACCCGGCTTCTGGAAATCCTGGGTTGATTGCAGAGCAAGCCTTTCGCTCCCTTGGCAGGACCCCCACCACCGCACTTTATGACCATTGGTATCTTAGGTTTGGGATTGATCGGAAGCATCTGGGCGCGCCACCACCACGCGGCGGGCACGCTGGCGGGCGTGTGGAATCGTACCCCGCAGCCCGACTTTCCCCAGTGGAAGGCAAATCCTGCGGACGTTGCGAAGGCGGCGGACGTGGTCCAGATCGTGGTGGCGGATCCGCCGGCGGTGCGCGATCTGATCAGCCGCATTCTGCCGGCACTCGGCCCGGGGAAGATTGTCGTGCAGTCCAGCACCATCGACCCGGGGTCCAGCCAGGAGTTTGAGGCCCAGGTCACTGCCCGGGGCGCCCGTTACCTGGAGGCCCCGTTCACCGGGTCAAAGCCAGCGGCGGAACAGCGTCAGACGGTGTACTACCTGGGGGGAGACCGTGACCTGATTGGCGAGTTGGAGCCGCTGTTGGTTTTGGTTTCGTCGCACCGCTTTGTCATCGGGACGGCGGCTCAGGCGGCTGCGCTCAAGCTGGCCATGAATCTCAATATTGCGGCGCAGATGGAGGCCTTGAGCGAGGCGTTGACCTTGTCCCGCCGCGCCGGGATCTCGGACGATGTGTTTTTTGAGGCTCTGGCAAAAAATGCTAGTTACTCCGGCGTGACCAAGCTGAAGGAGCCCAAGCTGCGTGCCGGCGATTTTTCGCCGCAATTCTCCGTCAAGCACATGCTCAAGGACATGCGACTGGCGTCCCGAATCAATGGATGCGAGGATTTCCCGGTCCTCGACACGGTGCGCGAGCGACTGGCCGCTGCGGACCGGGCTGGATTCGCCGACGAGGACTTCTCCAGTCTGATCAAGCTCTTCACCTGAGCCGGACCCGACAGACGTCCGTTCAGATTCCGAGACTGCGAAGGAATCGTAAAGTTTTCTGTCCCGGTTCGTTGCGACGGCCGGCGCGTTGACGAAGTGCTGGATTCGAGCAGCGTGTACCCATGAGCGACTTCGTATCTGGTGCCGCCATCGCCGAGGCGAAGGCGGCTCTTTCGCGCGTCCGCGCCAACATGGGCCTGAACATCAAGGGCAAGGACGATGTCATCGACCAGGTGCTGATCTGTCTGGCGGCGGGTGGGCACCTGTTGATCGAGGACCTTCCCGGTGTAGGCAAGACCACCCTGGCCTATTCGCTCGCCCGCTCGATGGACTGCGTGTTCTCCCGTATCCAGTTTACCAGTGATCTGCTGCCAAGCGACGTGACGGGTGTGGCCATCTACGACGAATCGGTCCGGGAGTTCGTCTTCAAGCGCGGCCCCGTCTTCGCCAATGTGGTGCTGGCCGATGAGATCAACCGCGCCACGCCAAAGACCCAGTCCGCGCTGCTCGAGGTCATGGACCGGGCGCGCGTCACCGTCGACGGAGAGCCGCATGCCGTGGGTTCTCCCTTCATGGTCTTTGCGACCCAAAATCCGGTCGATTATGAAGGTACTTTCCCCCTGCCCGAGAGCCAGATGGACCGCTTCCTCATGCGGATTCACATGGGGTATCCGCTGCCCGCGGACGAACTCGAGATCCTGCGCACCATCCGCGGCGGTTATGACAGCATCCAGCTCAATCCGGTCATCGTGCGATCGGAGGTGCTGCAGCTGCAGAGCCTGGCCGCGCAGGTGTTCGTCGAGGACAGCGTGCTGGAGTATGTGCTCAAGCTTGTCTCCGCGACGCGCACCGAGGCGGAATTCAAGTCGGGCATCAGTGTGCGCGGCGGACTGGCCCTGAAATCGGCGGCGCAGGCCCGGGCCCTCCTGATGGGGCGCGATTTTGTCGTCCCCGACGACATCACCCACCTCGTGATCCCCGTGTTTGCGCACCGCCTCGCCCTCGGACGCCCGTCGAGCGACGCGGTTGAGGAACGTCGCGCGGTGACCACCGTGCTCAAGCGCATCCTCGCGGCGCTGCCGCTGCCGGTGTAACCCCGCCGTCACCACCCCGCTTCAAAATGAAGGCACCGCTGGTTGTCGGTGACATCACCCGGGCGACCGCCGCTCTGGCTGTGCCGGAGGCGGAGCCGGATGCGCGGCCGCTGTCGGAGGGAACCTGGCATGGTCCCGGTGCGCCGGCCAGCCGCCGGCGTTTCCGATGGACCGCAGTGCTCTGGGCCCTCCTGTATCCGCCGCGGGGGCACCGGGTTTATCCCACGGTTTCCGGCATCATCCTCATCTCCCTTGCGATGGGAATTGGCACGGCGGCGTACAACACCGCCAACAACATCCTGTTCATCACCCTCGCGCTGCTGCTCTCGTGTTTGATTCTCAGTGGCGTGCTGTCCTGGATGAACCTGTCTCGCATCGCGTGGCGGTTCAGGTTGGAGCCCTCCCTTCGCTCGGGGCAGGAAACGGTGGTTGCCCTCGAGGTGAGAAACGCGAAGCGGTTGATTCCCACGTATGGACTGCAGTTTGAGGTCGTCGCGGACGGACGTCCGGGTCCAGCGGACTCCCTCTTCCTGCGCGAGCGCCTCGACCCCGAAGGTGGACGGGTGAGCCTCGAGCGACCCTGGCGACCGGAGCGCCGGGGCCGGGTCCGGGTGGAGTTGGCGCGCGTGACTTCGCTGTTTCCCTTCGGATTCCTGCGCAAGAGTTTTCCGGGCGACCTCAGCGTGGAAGCCATTGTGTGGCCGGCCCCGGTTTCCTACCAACTTTTCCCGGTGCTTTCCTCGGCGCGTCCGTACGCCGGTAAACCGGTTGAGCGAGTGGGGCAGAGTGGAGACCTGCATGCCCTCCGGCGCTATGCGTCCGGCGACTCCCACCGGCTTATTCACTGGAAGGCGAGTGCGCGTTCCCGCCAGTGGCTGGTCCGGCAGTTTTCTTCGGAGAACCAGGACGGATTTTCGCTGTGGATCGATCCGTCCCGGGATCTCTGGCCCCGCCCCGAACAATTCGAACTTCTGGTCGGACTGGTCGCCACGCTGGCGGAGGATCTTTTCAAGCAGGGAAGACTCGGTCGGGTAATCATTGGTGCCGAGCCTGCCCGGTTGATCCGCCGCCTGCAGGATGTCGAGGCGTTGCTCGACCGCCTGGCTGTCCTTGAACCGGAAGAAGCGCCCGGGCACGCGGAGGTGCCGGCGCGGACGCGATCACGGTCCATGTTGGTATTTGCACCGGATGGTGCGCGCGGCGTGGCCGCTTATCTCGATGGGCAAAAAGCGGCAACAGCTTAGCGTCGACGAGCTCCAGCAGATCAAGTGGGCGCTCGGCACCTGCCTGGCGGTGCTGTCCGCCTGGACGGGGTTCTACCTGGATGTCAATGCAGAGCTCTGGATCGCCGCCGTGACGCTCGTGGGGGCCGCCGTACTCGTCCGCCCGAAACTGCCCTCGCGGGTTCCCGGATGGGTGCACCGGCTGGCGTTCCCGGTGATCGTCGCGGCGTTTGTCGTCGATCTTTATGCCAGTCGGGACACGCTGCCGGCGCTGGTGCGGGTCGAACTGCTCCTTCTGGGGTATCGCCTGATCAGTTACCGACGGCGGCGCGATGACCTGCAGATCGTGGTTCTGGGGCTCTTTTTGGTGGTCATTGCCGGCGTCTTGACGGTGTCCCTCTTCTTTGCGGTTCAGATTCTCGCCTTCACCGCCTGCGCGCTCGGATTCCTCCTGCTCACCACCCTGGTTGACGCGACCCGGACTTCGGAGGCGGTGGCGGCTCCTGGTGAGGTCCCGGCCTGGGCGCAGGACATCCATTGGCGGCGCTTGGTCGGCCGCGTGCGCGCGGCGAGCGACTGGCGGGTTGTGGCGCTCGGGGCGGTGCTCTTTGGCGGGGTGGTGGTCGTTTCCGCCGCGCTCTTTCTGGCGATCCCGCGGTTTGAGGTGGGCAACAGCCTCTTCCTCGACCGCCTGATCAAGAAGCAGAGCCGCACCGGATTTTCGGAGACGATCCGATTCGGGGACGTGACCAGTATCCAGGCGGACGAACGTGTTGCGTTCACCGTGGATGTGAACGACTCGAAACGGCTGCCGGGCGTGCCCTACTGGCGCATGGTGCTGCTGGACGAGTACCACGAAGGCGGCTTCCGCATGCCGGCGGAATTGCGAAGTGAAATGACGCGCAGTCGCAGCGAAGGCAGAACGCGGGCTTCGGGTGGGGTCAGCGGACGAAAAGGGGACGTCACCTCCTGGCGCTTTTACTTTGAGCCCGGTGTCAGTCGCTTTCTTCCCCTGGCTGGCGGATTCAACGAGCTGCGGTTCAATCGTGCGCTCGCGTTTCAATACAACGGCAAACTACGGCTTCTCGCGCTGTCGGCGGAGCCGGCCGAGTTGCTGGGCTATGAAGTCACCGGCATGGAAACCAGTGCGGTCATGCCTGACAACCTGTTTGCGGAGTCCGATCGCGGCCGCCTGCGTCCGTCGCGGGCAGGACCCGACTACCGGAAACTGGCGTTGGCGCCGGAAGATCGGCGACGTCTGGACGCTCTGGTGGCAACGCTGAGTGGTCAGGGAGGAATATCCGCGGAGGAGTTTTCCCGCCGGGCAACCGCGTGGCTGGCGAGAAATCACACCTATGCCATGGAGTCCACCCTGCCACCCGGCTTGGGAGATCCGTTGGTGCGGTGGCTCACCTCCAAGGGACCCGGCCATTGCGAGTTCTTCGCTGGCGGGTTTACGCTGCTGGCGCGAGCCGCCGGATACCCGGTGCGAATCGTGACAGGCTTCAAAGGGGGGAACTGGAATGCCTTCAGCGACAGCCTGATTGTGCGCAATTCCATGGCTCACGCGTGGTGTGAAATCTGGAATGGCAGCGACGCCTGGATTCGGGTGGATCCCACACCCGGGGCGTTTTCCGTCGGCGAACCCGGACCGGAAATGGCGGCGGCCCAGTTGATGGGACGTCGACTGGACTCCGGTTGGGGAGCCCGCTTCGACGGATTGAGAGTCTTTTGGTACCGTCGGGTCGTCAATTTTGATCAAGGAACCCAACTCGAACTCGCGAGTGGGGCACGGAGGGAAATCCGTGAGGCGCTGCGGTGGCTGCGCGGTGAGGTTCAGGGTGCGCTCAAACAGGGTGAAGCGTGGCTTCGTGCGCCCTGGAGCGGCGCGCGTTGGGGCGTGATCGGGCTCGGGGCGGTCCTGGCAGCCGGCTTGGCTTGGGTGGGGGCTCGCCATGGGCGTGGCGTCTGGTGGTGGCTTTCGACCTGGGGACGCCAGCGCCATGGCGGCGACCCGGTGCGGCGGGAAGCGGGCCGCTGGCTGCTGCAGATTGAGGCGCGCGGCATGGGTCGCGATGCAGAGGGGGAAGCACTCCGATCCGATCTCCTGCGACTCCGCTACGGTCCACCGGGCCGAGCCGCACGGGCACTCCCGGTGTTTGCCCGCGCACGAAAAGCTGTCCGACGCGGAGGCCGCCGGACCGGCTGAGTTCAACCTGAGAACCGCGATTCAACCACGGTTGGACACGGGTTAACACGGATACAAGCGAGTGGGGCCAAAGTGGTCACTCACCTTGTAGATGAAGAGCTGCATGGGCACCGAATCCGCGTTTATCTGTGTCCATCCGCGGTTATTGAACGGATTGATTCGTTTCAACTGCGGAAAATAGATCCGGTTCCCCGACGCTGCTCAGAGCAGCAGGAGCGCCGGTTTTTCGATCAAATCGCGCAGAGCGGCGAGAAACTGGGCGCCGACTGCACCGTCGACGACCCGATGATCGCAGGACAACGTGAGCGACATGCGCTGGCCGACAACGATCGTATCGTCCTTCACGACCGGCTTCTTGACCGTCGTGCCGACCGCGAGGATGGCGGCATTCGGTGGATTGATGATCGCGCTGAATCGGTCAATGCCCATCATCCCCAGGTTGCTGACGCAGAAGGTGCCGCCAGTGAACTGATCGGGTTTGAGTTTCTTTTCCTTGGCCAGCTTGCCCAGCGCCTTGGCCTCCGTGGAGATCGCGAAAATGGTTTTGAGGTGGGCGTCCTTGACCACCGGGGTGATCAGACCGTCATCGATCGCGACGGCGAAAGAGACATGGGCGGCGCCAAAGTAGCGGATCTGCGATCCTTCCCATGAACCATTGACGGCCGGCACGCGGCGCAGGGCCTCGGCGCTGGCCTTCAGGACGAAGTCGTTGACGGAGAGTTTCACTCCCTCCTTTTCGAGGGCGGCGTTGAGTTGCTGGCGCAGCTCGAGCAGGGGTCCCACATCCGCCTCCAGTTCGAGGTAAAAGTGAGGTATCTGAGTTTTGGATTCCAGCAGGCGCTTGGCAATCACTCCCCGCATGGTTGAGACCGGAACCGTGCGTTCCTCCTGCACGGGACCTTTGGCGAGCAGGCTGCCGCCGGTGAGGGCGGAGCCCGTCTTGCCGGCGGGCACCGGACCACGCCCGGCACCGGACGAGTCGGCCGAAAGGATGTCGGCGCGCACAATCCGTCCGCCGGGACCCGTTCCCGTCAGCGCGTCGGGCGAGATACCCTTCTCGGCGGCGAGCTTGCGTGCGAGGGGAGAAATCCGGACCCGTTCACCTGCGTTGCGCTTGGGGGCGGCGGGGGCGTGGGCTGGAGCGGGGGCGGGACTTGGAGTGGCGGCCGGAGCTGGAGCCGAGGCGGGGGGAGGGGCGGCCGCCGCTTCCGGTTTGGATTCGACTTTGGCGGTGGGCGTGGGGGCCTTGGCCGGTGCCTCGACCACTTCACCGGGTTTGCCGACAGCGCAGAGCGGGGCGCCCAATTCAACCTGGGAGCCCGCGGGCGCGAAGATTTTCAGCAGGGTGCCATCGAAGAAGCACTCCAGCTCCATCGTGGCCTTGTCGGTTTCGACTTCGGCCAGCATGGTGCCGCTCTTGACGACATCGCCTTCTTTTTTGAGCCATTTGACCAGCGTACCCACCGTCATGGTGTCGCTGAGTTTGGGCATCTCGATGATTTGGGCCATGGTAGCGCTCCGCTAGGCTGGACAGCTGTTGTGGAAAAGGGGGGAAAGAGAGGCAAAGGAAGCAGGACGGACCCTGCTGTTTGACTCCGCGTGGGACGCGTCGCCTTGGAAACTGGGGAAGATTCGATCGCGCACGCGGTTCTGTGGGAGTGACATGGGCTGGTGCTCAGGCCAGGGCCTGAAGCACGGCGGCAACGACCCGCTGGGGATTGGGCAATTGCTCGATTTCGACCGGGGGACTGTAGATGGCCGGTGCGTCGATGGTGGCGAGCCGGTGAATCGGGCCATCGAGTTCGTCGAACGCTTCACGCTGGATCATGTAAGCCAGCTGGGAACCCACGCTGGCGAACGGCTTCTGTTCCTCGACGATGAGGACCCGGTGGGTCTTGGCGACCGAGAGAAGCACCGTGTCGATGTCGAGCGGACGGATGGACCGGAGATCAACCACCTCGACCGAGATCTTGTGTTCCTGGGCCAGGCGTTCCGCGGCGGCCAGAGAGTGCAGCACCGAGCGTCCGTAGGTGACGATCGTGATGTCCTTGCCTTCGCGTTTGACGTCCGCCTTGCCGAGAGGGATCAGGTATTCAGATTCTGGAACCTCGCCCTTTTCCCCGTAGAGAATGGTGTTTTCGAGAAAGAACACCGGATCGTTGTCCCGGATCGCCGACTTCAGAAGCCCCTTTGCGTCGTAGGCTGTTGAAGGCACCACCACTTTCACGCCGGGATGATTGGCGAGCACGTTTTCGGGGGTGTGCGAGTGAGTCGCGCCGACGTTGGTGCCGCCATTGGCCGGCCCACGGATGACGATGGGACAGTTGATCTGTCCTCCGGACATGTAGCGGACGTTGGCGGCGTTGTTCAGGATCTGGTCAAATGCGACCGAGTAAAAGGACCAGAACATCAACTCCATGACGGGACGCACTCCGAGCATGGACGCTCCGATGCCCATGCCGATGAAACCCGCTTCGCTGATGGGTGTGTCGACAATGCGTTTCGGGCCGTATTTGGCGAGGAGACCTTCGGTCACCTTATAGGCGCCGTTGAATTGCGCCACCTCTTCGCCCATGACGACGACATTGTGGTCTCGGTCGAGTTCTTCGGCGAGGGCGTGGCGGATGGCTTCGCGGTAGGTGATCTGAGGCACGGTGAGGAAGTGTCGAAAGGGACGAGGCGGGCTCAGGTGAAGAAGAGGCGACCCTGGGAGGTGCGTTGTTCGGGATGGTCGATTTCCCAATAGACGTCCTTTTGGATGTCCTCGGCGGTAGGAAACGGGCTCGCTTCGGCGAAGTTGGCGGCGATGTCCGCCTCATTGCGCGCTTCCGTGTCAATCAGCTCGGCGGCAGCTTCGGTCAGCACCTGGTCGCCGATCAGAATAGACCGGAAGACGTTGATCGGATCCTTGGTGCGCTGGTACTCTTCGATTTCTGACTTGTCCCGGTAGGTCTTGTCGGGATCAGCGACCGAATGGCCACGGTAGCGGTAGGTCTTGATTTCCACCACGGCCGGTTTCGACTGTTCACGGGCCCGTTGCAGGAACTCATTCATGACGGATCGCACCTCATAGACGTCGTGTCCGTCACACGTGCCCCAAGCCATGTGATAGCCGTCGGCGCGCCGCGCGAGGTCACCGGCGGAGGAGCGAGCCTGGCTGGTTCCCATCGAGTAACCGTTGTTTTCAACCACGAAGATCACCGGAAGGTCCCAGAGCGCTGCGAGGTTATAAGCCTCGTGCACGGCGCCCTGATTGACGGCGCCATCACCCATGAACGCCATTGCGGCGCCCTTGAGTCCCTTGTACTTCACCGCATAGGCCAGTCCGGTGCCCAGCGGAATCTGCCCGCCGACAATGCCGTGCCCGCCCCAGTAGTTTCGGGACGGGTCGAAGTAGTGCATGGAGCCACCCTTGCCCTTGGAACATCCGGTCACCTTGCCATAGAGTTCGGCCATGAGCGGCTTGGTGTCCATGCCCACGGCAATGGCATGGCCATGATCGCGGTAGGCCGTGATGACATGGTCGTTCTTGCCCATCAGGGAGCAACAGCCCACTGCGACCGCCTCCTGTCCGATGTAAAGGTGGAGAAATCCACCGATCTTCTTCGCCTGATAGGCGCGCAGGCTGCGCTCCTCGAAACGGCGGATCCGCACCATGATGCGGAATAACTCAATGCGTTCCTCCGTGGAGAGTTGAGCATTGATCGGGGCCCGGCGATGCCGCGCAGGGTCACTGGCGCCCTCGGCGTCTTTGGTCAAAGAAGTGGCAGTCGGTTTTTTGCTCACAGGGAAGCGCGATTTAAGTGGTGAACGTAAGAGTCTTTGTCGGAACGCGGCGAAATCAAGAGTTTGTTGGCGGGGCGACCCTCGGGAGTGGAAAGCTCTCCCGGTCCAGCCGGAACGCTGTGAGGTCGCTCCCTCGTCTCCGGATCGGGTTAAGCAAGGTTCGCGCCGTCGGAACGCCCCGTGCTTGTTGAAAGGATGTCCGCTGCTTCGCTGACGGCTGGTTCAGCACACCTGTTCGATCGTATGGTGCAGCGGTCCGCCCGGCTCGCAATCGGCGCGCAAAGCGACAAATCGGTCGCGATAGCGGTCATAGATCGGCCAAAGCAGGGTCCGGTCCGTTTCGGGAATTGAGAGGCCGTCCATCGCCCCCCGGCTGAAAAATGCGAACCGTCCTTCGTCGATTTCGCTAGGCAGGTGGTCGATCCGACGCAGGCACCGAAAGAGGAAAAGGAGCCAATGCGATTCTCCCTCGTAGGCTTTTTCCGCAATCATGGCAAAGAGGTGCAATTCGGAGGGCGACACCTTGATTCCCGCCTCTTCCTCCGTTTCGCGAACTGCGCACTCGAACGGTGATTCTCCCAATCCGGTTTCAAGTTTGCCCCCCAATGGGCTCCACGAACCCAGATTGGGAGCTTTCTTGCGCAGGAGCAGAAGCTGATCGCCTTGTGAGTTCTCAACAAAAACCAGCACGGCGATCTTGTAGGACAAGGAAGGGGAGGCAGGCAGCATGTTCATCCGACGATCGGGGAATCGTCCTCCGGTTGTCACGCGCCATTGCAGAAGAACTGATTTAATTGTAACATATTTGCTATTGACGCCACTGGGTCTAAGCTATTAACTTGCAATAATGACTCAAGTCGCTCATCTCCATTTGGCAAATGCGCAGCGGAGCATCCAGATCGACATCGAGGCCATGGGTGGCGGAGCGGTGCGTGTGCTTGAGGTTTCAGCTTTGCCCACCGTCGATGAGCAACTTTCATCGAAGCCCCGGGAGGGAATGACCGAAAATCGGACGTTGCGGCGCAAGGGAGCGGTCACGGTGGTGGCCCAGCATCCTGAGCTGGTTTATCGCTCGTTTGCCGTGCCGAGGGAAGAGTCAGGTTCGCCGGAACCCGTGGCCCGTTTTGAGGCGCAGCAGCTTCTGGAAGGAGCGCCGGGTAGGGTATGGGATGTGATGGTCTGGCCGGCCCGGCGGGGTAAGTGCGAGGTCCTGCTGATCAGCGCCCCCCTCGCGCCGATCGAACAGACGTGTGCAGGGATCGAGTCCACGGGCTCGCGCGTTGAACGCGTCCTCGACATCGCCACGTCACTCGCTGGTTCCTTCCGATTTGTGTACGGGCGTGAGCCGGAAGCCGCGTTGGTGGTGCGGGTCGGGTCACGGACCACTCACATGGTCTTGATCGACTCTGATCGCTTCCAAGCCCGAGTCGTGCCGGTGGGTGGGGACCAAGTGACGCACGCGCTGGCCACCGACCTGCGGCTCCCGCCCGTGGAGGCCGAAGTGCTGAAGCGGCAGCTGGCGGCGACCCCCGAGGAGGACCGGGAGCGGCAGCCGGAGCCTTGCCTGGCGCTGGCGAGGGCGACTGGGGGATTGGCGGGTCGGTTGCAGCTGGAAGTTACCCGCTTTCTTGTCAATCAGCGCGAACCGGGCGGAAACCCGACGACAGTGCCGATCCTCCTCTGTGGGGGAGGAGCCTGCCTGCCGGGCTTGCGCGAAGCGCTTGAGTCGCGCCTGAAATTGCCGGTGGGTCCCTTTGAGACGCGAGAGCGTGTCCAGTGGGATCCTGCGGTCGCGGTCGGTAAGATCGATCGCCTCCGCGCGCCTGCGTGGCTGGGGGCTGCGGTGGCGGCACTGCAGCCGGTGGAGCTGTGGCCTCGGATCTCGTTGCTCCCGCCTGCTCGCGCCCAGGCGCGCGCAGCGCGCCGCCGGCAGGCGACATGGGCGGGTGCGGCTGCCCTGGTCGCGCTTGCCGGACTTCCGCCGACATGGAATTTCCAACGTCTCGCTCGGGAGGCGGAAACCAATGTGCGGGCCCTCGACGCCGAGGTACAGCGTCTCCAGTCCCTGGTGACGCGGAATCGCGAGGCCATTGCACGCATCGAAGCTGCCCGCGGGCGCCTGGCGGTCCTGCGCGATCTGACGTCGGCCCGGAGGCGCTGGCCGCGCTTCCTCGCCGAGTTGCAGTCCTGCCTCGAAGCGGTTCAGGACGCCTGGCTCGACAGCCTGCAACTGGATCGTGCACCCGCGGGCGAGGGCGGACTTCCCCTCCGATTTCGACTCGCGGGACGCCTTCTGGACGATCCCAACGAAACGGTGGCGATCGGGCCCGAGTCGGAGCGTCGCGTGCGGGCGCTCCTGACCCGGCTGGAGCGTTCTCCAGCGGTGGCACGGGTGGAGCGCGAACGGTTTGAACGCCTTGAGCCCGGGGTGCTACGATTCGAAGTGGTGCTCGCGGTCGCAGGAGACCGAATCCAATGACGAAGGACCGTTTTCGTTGCGCTTGGGTGAGATCGCCTTGGACCGGCCTCCTCGTGAGTCTGGTCTGCCTCGCGGTCGAGGGTGGACTGATCGTCCGTTCCTGGCATCGCGAGCACCGGATCCGACTTCGAATCGAACAGGGCCGGGCCCGTTGCCAGGCGCTCCGGACGTCCACCCCGGCTGCCAGTCCGTCCGCAGTCGCGGAGGCGGTGAGGATCTGCGCCGTTCTGGAGGCATCAGCGGCAGAAAGTCTGGCGCAATGGCATCTCCCCGCGGGAGAGGCGGCTGAAACCCGCGAGTCACCAGCAGTTCGGGAACGTGCCGATGCGTTCTTCGATCTTGCCTGGTTCGTCGAGTACATGCGGGCCGCCGCCGCCGAACGGGATGTGCGACTGAACGACGCGGAGCATTTCGGATTTGCCAGCCACACGCGGAGCGCACCGACGCAGGAACAGGTCGACCGCGTGCTGCGGCAACGCCAGCGGCTGGAGGCGCTGCTGACGTCACTCTTCGATGCGCAACCGGCACGCCTTGAGTCCGTGCGCCGCGAGAGTCCGGACAGAGCGGTTGCCGGGCGCGCCCGGACATCGGAGTCAAGCACCCCGGATCACTTTTCACTCGAATCGAGGCTTTCCCTGCGGAGGAGCGGTTGGGTCGATACGCTGGCGTTTCGCGTCGCTTTCACGGGAGACACGGCGTGCCTGCGCCGCTTCATCAATCGTGTGGCCTCCGATCCCACACCCTGGGTGGTCAGGCTCGTTGAGGTGGAGCCCGAGGTGCCCGGTGGACCGGCGTTGCCGGCGGATGCGGGTCGTGGCCCTGCACTTCCGGCAATCCGACCCCGGCCCCTTCGTTTCGTGGTCACGGTGGAAAGCGTCGAAGGACTGGTCGGCCGTCGTCCGGAATCGGGGGGCGCTTCGTGAAATCGTTGCGAACACAGGTCCGGCCGGCGCGGGATCACCGCCGCGGCATCTGGTGCCTGGGAGTTCTTCTCGTTGCGGTCTCAACGATCGGAACGGCCTTTGCGTGGCGAAGCCCGCGGTCCGACCCTGCGCCGCTGGCAGATTCGGCGATTGCGCCCTCTCCTGCGAGGGTCGCTGACCTTCCGGCGGCGGAGAGCGAAGAGGAGGCGGCCTGGCCGGAGGCGACAGTTTCGCCCAGGGGCGAATCGTGGCAGTTCGACCTTTTCAGTCCGCCCCTGTTGTACGCCGTGCCGTCGGAGCAGGGATGGTCGCCTTCGCCGGTGGTGGATGCCGAACCCGGCGCCG